>NZ_JBXBCF010000071.1:0-215838 GCF_056784235.1 Kovacikia sp. CALU 1929 | reverse complement strand
TAAGTTTCGCTATTTACAATTAGAATTCAGTCGTCGTTGCTCCATCGTCCACTGGAGCTATGATTTCCTCCCAGAGGCACTTGTCCATTGAAGTGTCCACTGAAATATGAAGTTTTATATCTGGATTCAACACTTCTGATCTTGAAGATATAAATTCATATCTGAAAACACAAAGTTGCAATCAAGCTTCTGAAGTAGAAGCGGAAACGTTCGGAGGAGATAGCCTTTCTCCGGCTAGTTCAGGGAACGATTTTGCAATTCAAGATGCAGTGTTCCCAGAACTTATAGACGCAGTAGCTCAAGTGATAGCGCATCCAGCAGGTTCTCCTTTACCGACTGGTTTGAAGAAGGCGATCGTACAATTCCCTGATCGAGTACAGTCTGCAATTAATTATCTGAACCAGCAACAGCAGAAGCAGCAGATCAAAAATCCGATTGGGTATCTTTATCAAGCGATCGTGGAAGGCTGGAATTTGGCGGCTCCTCAAGCTATCCCTGCGGTATCTGCAAAACAGCACGTACCTGCTGGCTTTAGTGAGTGGTTTGATCAGATGAAAGCGAAAGGGTTGGTAGTGGCAGCAACGGCGATCGACGGAATCCATTGTTCTTTAGATATTCATCGTGGTTGGGTACCAACAATTCAACTGATGCAGGAGCTAAGTATACACAAGTAAGCATAATGGAATCGTCATATCCTTTGCTCTTCTTCAAAATGATCCCAGAAGATTGCCTCTCTTTCAGCATCAGAAGCTTCATACTTTGCCCACTCTCTAATTCTCTGGAGTGGATGATTAAGAAACTTTTGCGCTACTTGGGCTTCTTTTCTTTTTTGTGATGAAATGTTTCCACCATAAACTTGAAGGCTGTGTGAACTAGAGCAAAACTTTTGAAAAGTAAAGTCATCATCCTCAAATTCACTTAAAACAAACTCAGTTAAAGGTGGAATAACTGGATTACCATTTTCATCAAGATAAGGAAGGGCAAGATTTCCAGCAATCCTCTGCGCTGCAACTACTCCTGCTGAATGCAGCCAAGTTTTCATTGCATTGAGAGGTAATGAATTAATCAAATAACGATATTTTTCTACATAAAAGTTCCATCCAGTCTCTTCAGAGAGAATGACATCTCCAAGATACTGCAAAACAAGCTCAGGATGATGTTCAGATAGTTCAACCAAAACTTCTGCTGCATCTTCTTCCTGCTGATGCCCCTTCCCAACGAGAGCAAAACTAGCAATTTGGGCAACTCTAGTCTTATCTACCTCCAGCATGGTACGTAATACTTTACCCCATTGATAAGAATCTCCCCAATTATGGTTAATTGCAGCTTCTAAAATAGTCCACACTGAATTCCAAATTTCAGGAATCTCTGGACATAGAGCCTTTTCGCTAATTGATTCTTTTGTAAGTCGAAAATAGACGAGTTTTATGGCAACCTGAATAGCTAAATTATTAGGTTCTTCTTGCAATGACTCAATCAGTCTCAGGAGAATTTCCTGGAATTCTTCTGAGGATATTGTTCTATCAGCAATGCTAGGTATAAATCCATCAAGATAGGCTAAAGATAATTTTTCAGAATCAATCAGCCTTAAAGTCCTAGTTAAAGCCTGAGTTGACGTACCGCCAGCCATATACAGCTCGTGCGCTAACGTAGGAATTTGAGGTTCAACTCTATCAAGCCAATCATTAACTTTGGACACACTATAAGGGTAATTTGTGATTAAACTTCCAACATATCCCCTTGCCAAACCAGCAGATTGATTATCTATAACTGCTTGCATGATGAGATCTAAACAAGTTGCATTAGCGTCATATTCTCCCATCGCACGTCCTAACTCCCACACTCCAAGTGCTTGTGCAGAGCATAACCACTCCATTTCTGCTTTCAAAGCCTCTTGGTTTTGGCATAATTCTTCAGCAAGGGAGCTAATTTCTTGATACCAGACTTCTCGCTGATCTTGAGATGAAATATTCCATGGAGATCTCCTAACAGTTCTAATTAACGCTCCATGCAAATCATCTGGTATGAAGTTTTTCAACCATTCCTGGATCTCCAATGGAGCATCAGGGGTAGCTGCTAGAATATCCTCTACCCGATCAAGAAAACGTAGAAGAATATTATGAGGTATATCTTCAAGCGGAAAAAGAGTCTTTATGTGCTCAAAGTAGCCTTTAAGTAGGAAGGTACGCAGATGCTGTATTGCAATATTTAATGCACCTTCTCTTAGCCTAGGACTAGGGCTTCTTGCCACTTGAATTAGAGCGTTTAAAGCTAAATCCACCGACTGCTTGATCTCTACCTCCGTTTCAGGCTTCCACTGATCTGGCGGAATGCGACCAGCTACTAATGGTGAACCTACGACACGAGAACCATGTGTTGCAAATGATTCATTCAATGCTCCTAGTGCAAGATCAATCTGATGTTCATTAACTGTTTCAAGTCTGGTTTGAAGAAAGCTGATGCGTTCTGAAAAAGAAATTGATGTTCCAGACAGAAATATCCGAAAAAGATCTTGCCAAACGTGAGTTGCATTATTTGCGATATATTCTTCTGATTCTGCAAGGGCCAGTTTCCATAAAATCGACTCTGCATAAGGAAAAAACTCAGGAAATCTAGCCATCCGCTCTGCAAGCCAAACTAAGTCGCGTCTTGGACCGCGAACCGTTCCACCATAGACTCGCAAAAGTTCATCTATAGAAGCTCTATCAACTAACTGAGCCAACTGTGGTAAATAGTAATCAGGGTTAGTATCTACCAAAATTACAAGCCGAGTGACCTTACTCATAAGGGTTAAATCCAGGGGTTGGAGACTAGCAAACCAAACCCGAAAAAAGTATCCAACAGTTTGGCGCACCTCCTTGGAGCCACTATCCTTTACCCGTTGAAGAAAGGGTTCTAGAAGTACATCTGGAATATTTGCAAGGAAATTACTGGGGTCGTAAGCCCATCGATTCCATGCACCGTCAAATGCTACTTTTGCAATTATCTCTGGAGTAATGTAGAGATAACGCCCTGCAAAAGCAATAAACCCAGGGCTATCTTTTAGCCCTGTTGCTGTTCGCATTAACTCACCTTTGTCAAGCTCTAAAGTTTTGCATAGAAGGCTAAGCTCTTCATTAACACTATCGCGATAGCCTATCTTACGAAATAGTGAAATTGCTTGCACAACTGTTAAAGCTTGAGGATACTCAGGAGAGTTTAGACGAGTCTTTAAATAATCACTAACACTAGTCAAAGCAGGGGTAACATTTCCGTGTATTGCAATACTAGAATCTTGTTTACAAAGATCCGCAGCAAACCTAATAAAACCTTGCGATAGGCTTACGTATGCTCGTCGTCGATCTTTAGGAATACTTGGAAAATTTTGCTCTAAAACTTTAGCAACATCATCCTTAGAAATCCTCTCCAGCCAGAACTCCGCTGATCCGAGTGCTGGACGTTCTCCAGAGTTATCTAGACAGACAACTCTTATTCTGTCTCTATGTCCTATGAGTAATTCTTGTAACCTTAGCCTTGTTTGGAGAAGACATTCATCAGCCACCAAAATAGCTTTTGTTAATTCATTATTTGCCAAGCTTGATGCAATATTTATTGCTTTAGTATCTAAAGTATATAGAACAAAATTTTCTGCCCCTTTACAGACTGTAAGAGTTTCATAAACAAGTCTTGTCTTTCCTACTCCAGCCTCACCTTGTACCGATAAAATTACCTCATCGCAAGATCTACTAAAGTCTACATGCTCAATGATACTTTGCTTTACTTGAGACCAATTTTTTATATCAACAAATCTACTTGTAAGAGCAGTGATATTACGGCCCCATGATTGAAGATGTAATAAATGCTCTAAATCCGGCTTAAAGAAGCGGATGATAATTGAGGGTAAATAGCTCGCCCAGGTTGCAAGATCCGAAGCTGAAATCACTTTTGGTAAGGGAGCAGAAACATTGATCGCTTGAACTTCCTCAGTAAGAACTTTTTCCCAATCACTCCGTTGTGCAGGAGTTATTTCATCACAGATACAAAAACGATAGCCATATCCTTTTTCAATAAGCTCTCTTGAATATCGCTTGCCAATTTCTTGACGAAGTTCTTTCTGAAACTTTGCCTTTGGAGCCTTACTACCCTCTATAGCCTTATACTGCCAGCATGTTGCTACGTCTAACCAACCTGTGGGATCATTAGGAACAGCTACCTGGACTTCTGTATCCACTCCTCCATCAGGGATGTTCGTCCTCTGATTTGTTGCGATATTTGCCAAGTGAATCCCTTTTGAGTAGGCTTCAGCTTTAATCAAAGCATCCACAAACTCAGTAAAGCGATCGCCGCCGGGAGTTCTGCATTTGTAGAGAATGTCCTGCCAAGTAACCGTCCACATAGGATATATAAAATTATTCTCCATAAAATCCTAGCTCATTCAACCAAGCAATCAGTTAAATCCCGATCGCATGATTTGGGACACAAATGTCCCTCATAGTCATCATTATCCAAAATAGGCAAACACTCGATCACTGATATTGCAGAATCTGCAATCCACTTCAACAATATCGTTCCCTTTAGACAGCACCTCCACAGTCAGGTCAAACTAACCCCAGCCCCTTCTCATCCACATAAGCATTCAGATACCGTCCCAATCGAATTTCAATCGCTCCATGCTCTAGGCTGAAGATTTCCTCTAGTCTACCCCCATCATCAAGTTCAGACGAGGCTTCAGATTGGTTCATCATTGTCTCCTGAACGCTTAACTCTTATTGTTGCTGAAAGATTTGAGTGTGGCACTACGGGCGATCGCAGTCAAAACATCCAGCCCCACAAACTGTCCAAAAGCACTTGGACAATCCTACCGTCCGAAATCCCTCTCCGATACAATCAATAAGCTGGGAGTGGAAGGGCAATGGGTAACGATCTGTCAAAACTAGGCTATGAAGAGTTTCTGGGTGAGCTAAAAGAGCGAATTCGCAATGCTCAGGTCAGGGCAGCTCTGGCAGTAAACCGAGAACTGGTTCTCCTCTATTGGCAGATCGGACAGGAAATTTTGCAGCGCCAGCAGCAGCAGGGATGGGGAGCCAAAGTCATTAATCGGCTGGCAACTGACCTGCGTAAAGCATTCCCAGACATCAAAGGGTTTTCTGCCCGCAACTTGCTTTATATGAGGGCATTCGCAGAGGCTTACCCAGATATAGAAATTGTGCAACAGGTTGTTGCACTAATTCCCTGGGGGCACAATGTCCGGATTTTAGACGCGGTAAAGACCCCGAAAGAACGAATTTGGTACATCCAGCAAACCATTCAGTATGGCTGGAGCCGCAATGTCTTGATTCACCAGATGGATAGTCAGCTTTACCGTCGTCAGGGCAGCGCGATTACCAATTTTAGCCGAGTCCTCCCTGATCCTCAATCTGAACTGGCACAGCAGGTCATTAAAAATCCGTACTCGTTCGACTTCTTAAGTTTAGGGAAGCAAGCTCTAGAGCGAGAGCTAGAAACGGCTTTGATTCAGCACATTCGGGAGTTTTTGCTGGAGTTAGGGGTGGGGTTTTCCTTTGTCGGCAGTCAATATCCCTTGGTCGTAGACGGGAAAGAATACAGAATCGATCTGCTCTTTTATCATTTCCGCCTGCATTGTTTCGTCGTCATTGATCTAAAGGTCGTCGAATTTGAGCCAGAATTTTCCGGGAAGATGAACTTTTACGTTTCGGCAGTGGATGACTTGTTGCGGGGTGCTGACGATAAACCGACAATCGGGATTATCCTCTGCCGGACCAAGAGTAAGACAGTGGCTGAATATGCCTTGCGAGACGTTCATAAACCGATCGGCATCTCCACTTACCACATGGGCACCCCATTACCAGAAGAGTTGCAGATGAGTTTACCGACGATTGCAGACCTGGAGGAAGAAATGGAGGCGATCGCTGCCGAAGTTGAGCAGTCTCTAGCATCTCAGGAGATAGAACAGCTTTCCCTATTTGCCGACCCCACCACCCTTGATGAAGAATAAAGTGTTGTTCCCTTTATCTTAGGTAAAAAAATCACTACTGGATATTAGGCAAGCCTTTTAGAAATACATCATCAACCTATTTTCTAAGAAAAGCAGTCGTTGCTGGAATATCTAAAAGGTAATTATGAATCATCTCTAATGAGTACATTGCTGGCAATGCTTGCTGGAACTTACTAAGACGGTACTGAGGTAACTGAGTATCGATAAAGTCTTGGGTTGATGGAGCTTTCCAGAACTCGAAATTGGATAACTGCTCAATCGATAAATTAAGGGTTCCGGCTCCAAGACTCTCACCCTCAATTTTTAGCTTGAAGTTGTCAGCCACAATTTTCCAGTCATGGTGAAACTGCAATCCATACTTCAGAGTGTGATTGATTCTGCCGCCAGCGAACGTCCACCATATCGCTCGATCTGATTCCATTTGAATTCCAAGACTAGCACCTTGTAAGAGGCGACCTAAATCTGCACGAACCTCATCTAAGGCATGTTGAGCCACCGAATCAATGTATGGTACTTTTCCTTCGTCTTTGAGAAGAGCTGCAATTTGTTGGCAGATATCTAAGCCCAAAAGTTGAGGTGCAAAACCACCCCAACTTGGTTTCTTACCACGAGGCGCAGGTTCGACTCGAACCACTCGGTCATCATGGTTAATATGCACAACTGTCCAAGCGCGTCCACCTAAAAGGAACGAACTAATCTCCTCAACCAAGGTGTCTGTAAACGCTTGCTCAAGAGAACCGACAACATAGCCTGCTTTCGTTTGGACCTTGTACAAAACTGGGCTACTAAAGACCGCATAAATCTCCATGAAATTTTTGCGCCCGAATACCCTTTCTGCCGTTGCCCCCATCGAGAGCAACCCACCAGCAATAAATAAATAATCTTGATCCAGCATGTGATTGACTAAAATCTCAAACTCTTCGTAAGCAATGCCAGAAAAATCAGGAACTATAGATAATTGCTGCCAACAGCGTTCCGGGCTAATTGCTCCAAATTGCAGGGTTAGAGCCAGTAATTGATGAACTAAAACTGCCCAGGCTCTCGATTGCACAGGTACGGATTCAACCCAGCCTTTGCGAGCAAGTTCAACAATGGCGATCGCCTGTAAAACGGTTTCAATGCTCTCGCAAAAAAACGTTGTATTGGCAGTCTGCCCAGCTCGACGACCAGTACGCCCTAAGCGTTGGAGGAATGAGGATACGGTTGATGGTGCATTGGCTTGCAACACAAAATCCAAATCTCCCACATCAATTCCCAGTTCTAAGGTTGAGGTACAAACAATGCTGGCGTTTGTACCTCGATGAAATCGCTCTTCAGCCGCATTGCGTTCGTCTAGGGAAATCGAACTGTGATGCACAAAAACTTCAGTTCCACGATTACGCAGCCGCTCAGCAACTTCTTCAGCCAGAGATCGGCTCTCACAAAAGAAGAGACTTTTTTTGCCAGCCGCTTTTTGACTGGCATCCTGGGCGATCGCCCCAAGAGTGTCTCGCAAACAAACCCGCAAATCCTTGGAGGTTGGCTGTTTAGGCGGATCAACAATACAGCGCCGCCGCTGAGAAGTACCCTGCAACCATTTGAGAATATCGTTCGGATTGCCAACAGTGGCACTTAAGCCAACCCGTTGAATATCATTGGGTGTGTAACAAGCAATCCGCTCCAACACCGAAATCAAATGGGTACCCCGGTCTGTTCCGGCTAAGGCATGAACCTCGTCGATCACCACGCCCCGCAAATCACCAAACAGTTTCGCATGGGGTACCCGATTGGAGAGTAACATCACCTCCAATGATTCTGGGGTGGTCATGAGAACTGCGGTAGGTTCTTTGATGAACGCTCGCTTGTGAGCATCTTTGATATCTCCATGCCAGAGAAACCGTCGTAGTCCCACCATTTCGGTGTAAAGCTCTAAACGCTCAGCCTGATTGTTGAGGAGTGCCTTAATCGGCGCAATGTAGATTAACCCAACGCCTTCTGGTTCTCGCTCCATCAGCATGGCGAGCATGGGGAACATAGAGGCTTCGGTCTTACCTCCAGCCGTGGGAGCCAGGATGACTGCGTTATGACCATCCAGTAAAGCGTGGCTCGCTAACTCTTGCACGGGTCGCAGCGTTGTCCAACCAAGGCGAGAGACAATGGCTTCCTGGAGTCGAGGGGGAAAACGAGCAAAGGCAGAGGACATGGTTCACATTCAAATTGTTAAAATTCCACCGTGGCATAACCTTGAATATCTTCTGGTTCCTCATCAAACGGGGGAAGACCCGCGCGCAACCTTTGTTCGTCTTCAGTTGGCACCTTCAGTTCAAACCCTGCTTCCTTCATGGGGTCAAATTCTGGATTTGCTTCAGCCAGGTCTAGCACATCGACAAACTGACGCAGAAACTGCCGAGGCACTACGCCCACATCACCTTTGAAGCCAGTTGTCACCTCATCGACTAATCGCTCAATAAATTCGGTGGAGACCTTATTCACCAATTGAGGGCGATCGCGACTGGGGTAAAGTTCCCGCAATTTAATCGCAACTTCTCTCAATCGTTCAGCCTTAAAGGGTTTCAGCTCCAGTTGAGGTTGGCGTGGATTAGAAAACTCACCCACCTTGCGAAACTGGATGCGATCGTGAAGTGGTTGAAGACCCGCGACCCCCCGCTGGGTATCAAAGAATTCAGGTGTCCCAGTGAAAAGCCAAAGCAGCCCTCGGTAGCGAGCGGCAGCATCACAAATTTGACGAATCCCATTCAAAGACTTGCCGCGAATATCGCGCCGCATTCGTAAAATGGTTTCTGCTTCGTCAATGACGATCACTAGACCTTTGTAGCCTGCTGCCTTCACGATTTCAAGGATGCCCTGAAGGTAATCTAACGACTCTCGGCTACCGATATCCCCCTTAACTCCCGCTACTGCTTTTGCATTAGCCGCGACGTTTTCACTGCCGGAGAGCCAGGAAATGAGCGCACTTGCCTCCGTAATTTTGCCCTTCTGCTTCAGGTCAAAAATGGTGCGTAGCACTCTAGCCATATCATCTGGGGCTTTACCACCCGTCATGGAAGCTAGCTCTTCATCCATACGTTTTTGGACTTGTGCATCAAAGCCATCACTGTCTTCATCTGCTCCGCCTGCAATCAAAGCATCTTCAACTCGTGCAATCCAGCGATCGATAATGTCACTTAGCGCCCCTCGCGGACAAGAAGCAGTTCCCAGTTCCTGCACCACTTTGCGATAAACGTCATCAAATTTGTAGAAATGCAGGTCGTTGTCGGAAACCACGACAAAACTGGTGGCAAACCCTTGGGATTGGGCATCTAAGATTGCCAGACGAGACATAAAGGTTTTACCGCAACCGTAACCGCCTCTAAGAAACTTAAAGCCTCCCTCACTATTGGCAGCAAGTTCTAGCTGGCGGTGCATCTCCGTTCGTTGCTGATCAATGCCAACTGCAAATGTTTCTAGCCCGCGCTCAGGCACAACCCCTTTTCGCAGATTCTCAAAGATGTGGTTAACGTCTCGTGTGCTGATTCCCATGATTTATCTCGTGTTTCGGGTCTATCTAAATATCTTTGACGTAACGTTTACCAGAGGCAGCCGTTTCAATTCTGACGGAGAACGGTATACGGCTAAGATATGTCTCAAAATCTCGGGCAAATCGTCGCACTTGCCTTGCATTACCTAGCATTTGAGTCATTTCTACCTCTGTAATCGAACCATGTTGCTGGAGATGAACAAAGATCCGTCTGATGCTCTCATCCTCAAAGGAATTTTGCCAATCATCAGGGCTAGTTGTGACTGGCTCCGGTTTGGTAGGTTCTGGGGTGCCTTGACTGGAAACATCGAAGAATTCGACGGGTGCTGCTGGTTCCACCTGTTCCATTCTGTCGGGGTGGAACACCTCTACCCGCACTCGCTCAGTTTGAGAGCCTGCCAGATCAAAGAACACTTCTACCCAGTCTTGTTTATCAGTAATGCTAATAATCTGGTTTTTAATGGTGGCTCCAATGACTTCTTTTACCAAGACGGTGATATCCTCCCGATCGGGAACCCGAAGTGCCAGGTTGATTTGGGCCGAACCAGAAAATTGCAGCACACCCTGAGACTCAGGAGCTGGCTGGAGGCGGAGACGGAGACGATTACAGTTAAACGCCTGAGCCAAAGCTTCAACCTCAATGACATACTGGGCAGCAATGTTACCTGCTTTATGGCGATGAGAGACGGTAAGGACTGGAATCACTCGCTCTTGCAGGCTGTTTCCACCATGAACAAAGGTGGCATCGCCTTTACCTTTAGCAAAGACTGCGGTATCTCTGCGAAAGAGGAGGTAACCATCCTGCCCTTCGTAATTCAGAGCCGCAAGAGGCAGCGTGACGCAGCCCTCTTCTCGACGTAATTCGTCGGACAAAACATGTCGTCGTTCGGGGTCGCGTTTAGTGCCGTACTTTGCCTCCATTCGAGTTGTTTGATCTTGTAATAAGAACCCGTGGTCTGCGGTGAAAATAAAGTGTTGTATACCCGCGCTTTTGAGATGATTCCAGACTGACTTTAATTGTCGAATCGATTCCTCAAAGGTGAATAATCCAACATTCGCCTCTCCAGCATCATCAATTTCTTTGCTGTGCACCACGATCAGATCGGCATCTGCACAGCTTTGTTTCAAGCTCGTGATGGAGCGATCGCACACCTCATTCAAGGTCATTAATCGCGATCGCCGTCGTCCGCTACTAACGTTATCGACGCTCCGTTCACCCATTGCACGGGCACGGTTATCGGGAGCATTAACGGTGTATTCACCCGTTTTGAACCCCTTAAAGCCCTTTTGACCCGCCAAGATGAGCTTGCCAGCCTGGTTCACAGGGGCTAAGACATTCATCCCCACTGAGGTTAGGGTGGGTAGCTCAGCAAAGCGCCCTTTGAGGTCAACGACTGCTCCTGCTTCTTTCAACTCAGGCATCAGTTCGGCAGCCATTTCATAACGGAAAGCATCGACCAGAAAGTAAGCGACTTTGCCTTTACTTTGCTGAGTCAGTGGATGCACGACCTGATCGTATAAGGTGCGTTGTTGTAGGTCTGTTTCTGGTAAGAATCCTTCGCTTTCACATAAAGTCGCAAAGTCGCTTGCTAAAGCATCAGCCCAGGCTCGGTAATCGACTCGCAGTTGGTTGGCAACTTCATACAGATCGTTGAAATGGGGCAGTCTGGACTCCAAAAGTTTGAGGCGTTGCTGCTCGAAGCGGCGATGGGCATTATCAACCTCATGTCCTGCCTGGGTGTAGTAGTCGAGAGCATCACGCAGGGTAGGAGTTCCTCTGAGGGGACGGCTTTGTGCCGCAATCAAACAGCCTAAGTTTGCAGCATCCTTGATTAAAGACCATTCAATCCGCCGGGTGGGGTCACGTTGGAGCCAGAAGGAGGCTGCCTGATTGCGGGTATCAGCCCAGTTCTGAGCTTGCTGCCATCGTCCATTTTGCAACGCTGTGATGGCGCTTTTTAGGATGGCAGTTTCTTCTCCCTTAAACGTATCAATTTTGCCGAGATCTTCAGGGCGAATCTGACTCAGTTCTTCTTTAAGCCGAGTTTCTTCCACTGTATTGGCAAGCCGAACATAAATGTCTGGCTGGCGATCGCGCAGATGCTTCACCAGTTGTTCGCACGTCTTGACCAGTGGTGGTGAAAGTTCCTGAATGGGTTGCAGTTCTGGAAGATTGGGCAGCCGAGCCAGATCATGGACATATTCAACACACATGAGCCAGGCAGCACAAATTTCACCCAGTTCTTGAAAGGATGGAATACTTTCTCCGTGGTAAAAACGAACAAAGTTTGAATCTAGTCCAGTGCGGCGATAGAGGTGATCGAGTAACTGCTGGCGGCTGCTTTCATCATTGAGCTTTGCTTTGAATGCATCTTGCCCCCGCACTAATCCTTCTAAGATCCACTCCAAATCGATGGCATTGAAATAGGTACTCAAATCATCTTGGGGCTGGGAAATGACTGTGGCTAGCCACTGATCAGCCGCTGTCAAATTGGATGTCCCGTTATTGAGATAGGCTTCGATCTCATCCGGGGGAACTTTGCCTGTAGCGGCTTGGCGGATGAGGGTATCCAGCGCTTTCCAATATCGTGTCCCGGCTTCGTAAAGCTCTAGAAGTGGTGTTTTGCGAATCGATTCCTGGGTATGACCGGGCATGTGGATGAGTACCCGATCGGGAAAATCGCCATTCCCGTAAGGCTCTAATTCAAACAGCAGTTCTAGATAGCTACCCCGAAATGGCACGACCGGGAAAGGAAAAGCTTCAGAAGCGTAGCGTTCAGCGAGTTGATCGACATAAGAGGTGTAGTGCCCATCCTTATCGAGCCAAACGACAATGCCATGTTGACGCAGTTCACTTTTGACTTCGTCTTCAAGTGCCGTGGTAATGGGACCAAGTTCGTTTAAGAGTCCCATGACTCGCGCTCCTGACGGATGAATTGATCAACCTCTTCGGGGGTAGCAAAATTGCCAGAAGCGGCTCCGATGAAGCGGCTCAAGCCTTGTAATAAGAGGGGAGTAGATTCTAGCAGTACAATGACTTCGACCGTTGCTCCATCAGGAAGCTCTGGCGATCGCACCTCTACCACGCCACCGGGCTGCACCACTACTTTTTGCCTGAGTCCATTGAGCAGGGTCATGAATTCTCCTGGGTATCGGGTAAAAACTCAGCATCCAACGCTTGATCGAGGGTGTAGGGACAAGTCACCGGAAAGCTTTCTTCAGGCAAGTTTGTTTCTTGAATTGCCAGGTCAACCCCATCTTCAAAACCCTGTTGAAACGCCTCTATCAAATAGGGTTGGAGACTGGGATTTTCCTCCAGATGCTGGATGATGCGGCGACGTTGTTCTCGAATGGTCGATCGCCAGCTATTGCTTTGAAGGTTGGGCTGATATTGCCACTTCAGCAAGTGTCCTAAAAGCACTCTGAAGCGATTGCGGAGTTCTTGCTTTTCTCGTTTTCCCAAGGACTCAATCTCCTCCACCAGATTTTCGATATCTAAGTGTTCCCACTGCCCAGTTTTCAGGTGTTCGGCTTGCTCCTTTGTCCAGGCGTAGAAGTCAGTGTCGTAGCTGGTCATGATTCGTCATCCTCCTCGATCGCTCCTTCGTCAAAGTCCATTTCTAACTGGTCTTGTTTTTTACGTTTACGATCGCGCCGCTTTTCTTCCTTCTCTCTTAAATCTGCGACTAGTTCAGGGTTTTCAGCCTCGAATTGTTGCCGTAGTGGGTCAGAGTTGGCTTCGTTGATCGTGAAATCTGGGGCGATCTCGTCTTGCAGGCGCAGTTCCCACTCGTAGGCTTTGGCGGGATGGTATTTCCAGAAGCAACCGTGGGCAACGGCGAGGGAAGGATCAATCTGGCATTTAGCATCAACCCGATCGGGAAAGTAGCGGGCTGCCAGGTGAGACCAGTCGTAGTCTTTTTTGCCGTGAGCGGTGCAAAGTTCTGACCACCAGGTTTTAGGCTTGTTCCACTGAGAATCGAGCAGGCACCAGAGGGCGGCACTGTTCACCATCACACCGTCATCCAAATCCATTGAGAAGCGGGCGTTGGCTTCGCGATCGGGATCTTTAGGGTTGGCTTTGGGGGCACCTTGTTCGGCACATTGCTGTACTAGAGAAATGAAGGTCTTGAGTTCATCTCGCAGTTGCAGAATTTCGGTGTAGCGTTTTTCTGCTTTTGCTTGAGCTTTGCTGTCGCCGCGACCTTTAGCATCGAGTAAATCAGCAACTTCGCCTTCTAACTGACTGAGTTCGGGCATGAGGTAGTCTGCCAGGAGTGTCTGGAGGGTACTCTCTGTCCAGCGATGAATGCTGACAAAGGCGACGAAGTTTTTGGTTTTGGAGGAGAGGGGAAAGTAGATCGGTCGCTGTTCGTAGAGTTTGACGTGAACATCCTTAAAGAAGTTGAGCCGCAGCCAATCGCGCAAAGAGGCGTTTTTAGCAATTTTTGAGCCGTACTGGTTCCAGGTGTCTTTGATGGGTTGGCTGGCAGGATGGTTGAGGCTGTCTTTGGAGTCGGGCTGATTGCCGGAGTAGGCGGAGAGATAGAGGATGCCGTGGGGGAGAATGCCCTCACCCCCTGCCCCTCTCCCTGAGGGAGAGGGGGGTAAGAATTTGGCTCCGGCTTCTTCCTGAGGAGAGGGGGGTAAGTATCCGGTTCCCTCTTCTCCTTGGGGAGAGGGGGGCAAGTATCCGGCTCCCTCTTCTCCCTGGGGAGAAGGGGGCTGGGGGGATGAGGGCAAATATTGAGCAATTTGCTCAAGCACTTTTTCTATTTGATCGAATACTTCTTGGTTAGAAAATCTGAGTACTGTGAAACCCTGTTCAACTGCCCAAGTATCTCGATCGCGATCCTGGACCTGTCGCTGCTGATGAATAACTCCATCGAGTTCAATGACTAACTTTGCTTCATGGCAATAGAAGTCAGCGATAATTTGTCCAATATTGTGTTGTCTGCGAAACTTCGCATTCTGCAATTGGCGATCGCGCAGACATCTCCACAAAATCTCTTCTGGAACGGTTTGCTGTTTCCTTAGCTCTTTTGCCCGTTCTAAAAGCTCTCTTGGAATTCGTCGCTCACGTCCTGCAAGCTCGGAAATGCCCTCATCCCCTAGCCCCTTCTCCCCAGGGAGAAGGGGAACTGGAGGGAGAAGAGGAACTGGAGGGAGAAGGGGAACCGGAGGGAGAAGGGGAACTGGAGCGATCGCCTCCTTCCCAGACTCTTCCTCCCCCTCGCCCCTAGGGAGAGGGGGTTGGGGGGTGAGGGGAAATCGCCCCAACGCCACACCCACCGCATAGGACACCCAATTGACTGCTGGAGGCTTTTCATAAACCGGATTCCACTCAGGCAAAGGCGCACCCGAAGGGCGATCGACTGCTTGCTGTGCCCACTCTTGAGCATAGTTCCAGCAAGAGGCACCCGGTTGTTTGAACTCGACGGAGGTTTCACGGGCGGCTTCGTGTTCGGTGAAGGCTGCGTCAAGTTGGGCAAAGATTTCGTCGGCAGATTCGATAGGAAAGAGGGGAAGGCGGTTTACATCTCCAACTTGAAAATTAACTGTTGGGTTGAGAGATTCAAGTACATTACGAGCAAGAGAACTATTAAATAGACAGACAACACTGGCACAGTTATTTGGATAGACAGAAGATCCAGCAGAATCAATTATGCTTGCAAATCGATGTACTCTTCCAGAGAAAGAAGCACCTATTTTTGCGAAAGCAACACCTGGCTTAAAATAATACTTTTCATTTCGTATTTGCCTTGAATAGCTACCGTATAAAAAACCTGCATAAGTTTTCATTTCTAAGCCATTTGCAAGCCAGTTTGCAACATTATCACAAGGATCAATCCATAGTGATTGCAAGCCACCTTTTACATAACGATGCCATCTTGTCTGATAGCTAGAAGACTTATACTCTGAATGTTTAACGCTTACACAATTAGTAACAACTAATTCCCAAATTTTTCTCAAAAAGCGAACGTTATCTCCGGTATTAACACCAAAGCGGGCAGGAGATACTTCTTCAAGTTTTGGAAATTTAGTATAGGCATTGAGGAAAGCATTATTCCACCAATAGACAATTGGTTTTTCTTTGATTACATTAAACTGTGTAGGCTGAAATTCATATCTTCTCGTTTGCATTAGAACAGCAGCCTTTTTATGATGAATTGATTCGCTTATCTCTGGTGTGTTCTGTTGGTAAGCGATACTCACTACTTTGTTAGGAGTAGTTTTATAAAAAACACTCATTGCAACTGAGACAACATGACCGGAAATTTCTTCAAAAGCCCTTGTACCCAAATCTCCTACCAATCGAAGATCAAAAGTATTAATAAGGTGATCTCGGATAGGAGAAAATTGTTGGATAAACATCCAATTTCTCATAGTTAGAAGTGCCGAGACTCCGCCAGGTTTTACTAATTGAAGACCTCGTTCAAGAAATGCAGCAAACAAATCTGCTTTACCTTTTGAATATTTTCCTACCAAATATGCGGCTTCGGTTAATCGACTTGCCCCTTGGTATGGTGGATTCCCAACTGCCAAATCATAAGTATCCTCTCGAATCATCCGAATAAACCGGACTCCAGCAGTTAACTGTTCCCCTCGCAGGCGCAACCCCAAATCATCTCCACAAGTACGACGATTTAGAAAGGTTTCCAGTTTTTCTAGCAGAATTGCCATTCTGCCCTCACCCCCAACCCCTCTCCCTGTAGGCAAGGGGAGAGCTGGATCTTCTTGCTCCCCTTCTTCCTGGGAGGAGGCTAGGGAATGAGAGTCAAAATCCAGCTTTCCCTGCACCGGACGAAGCAAACTTTGTTCATACTGGGCGATCGCTTTTTCCACCTCGCGATCGATCTTCAGCAGACTACCCCATTGGTCTGCTCCCTTCAACGCCTGCACAATCTGATTCGTGAGTTCTTCTGGGATGCCCGTCGCCTCTCGCACTTCCCGCCGCAGTTCCACCAACGCCGGGTCATCCTCTGGCAATGCCGACAAATTTAAATCTGAGGCAACCAGATTCAACACCGTCAGTTCTGCCTGACCACACAGCGATTTTGCCTTCAGATACAATGCCGCTGCCGCAATCTGCACCGATCGCGCATCAATATCCACCCCATAAAGATTGTTCGCCAAAATTGATTCCACAATCTCTTTGTCGCTCCACTCCTCACCCCGATGTCGCGCTTCCTCTTGATACAGCGCAAACAACAAGCCAAAGGCAATCACCAAAAAATGACCTGAGCCACAGGCTGGGTCAAGAATTTTGACTTCTCGAATACTTTCAGGGGCATGGGCGATCGCAGCATCCGTTAGTGGTTGCGGAACCCAATACTTCCAGCGTTCCTCTGCCTCCGTTTCGATCGGCATTAACTCATCAAGGGCAACCTCTCCCTTTTCTCGCTTCTCTCGCCAGATTTTGCGGCGTGATTCCAGGCGATCGAGTGTTCCATCTGCCTGTACTTCCGCTGCCCAACTTTGCGCTTGACAGATTGCCAGCCACATCTGACCCAAACTGTTGTGCAGCAACCACTCCACCATGTAGCGTTCGGTGAACATCTGGGTTTTGCTAGCAACCTCATGGGGTTCTACTTTGCCCCCGGCATTCAGCTTGGCATCCAGTGCTTCCCGCTCCGGATCATTCCAATACTGATACACCCAGCCCAACGTCGTATCATCCAACCAGGTATCGGGTTCGAGCGCATCCAACGCCTCCACCACAGCCCGCAGCGTACTTGCCGGAATTGGAAACAACTCCGTTAACCCCACTCTGCCAAACAATCCCGGCATCTCTAACGCCAGTTCGTCATACAGCAATTGCAGCAGTGTGCCATAGCCTTCCGTATCGTCCTTACAGAGATCCGGCGCAAAATCTCGAAAGCCTCGATAGCCTGAACTACTCCAGCCACCCGTCACCACCTTGTAGCGCATCACCCCCAATGCTTCCATCTGACGCATCACGATCAGACGGTTTAGCAATGTTGCCGCCGCTAACTTAATGGCTGTGTGCAGATGTCGATCCCAAATGGCTTTTTCCTGCTTCTCGTCCTTGAGAGCCTTGCCTCCCGTTTCTGCCCGAACCTGCTCATCGAGCCATTGCTCAATCCGTAACCGCTTCTGGAAACCTTCCTCCAGCAACCCTGCTTTATTTTTAGGATCAAACTCAACTTCGGCTCTAGGCTCCAGTTGCTTCTTGCTAAACAGATGGATTGAGAAACGATAGGTACTCTCCGCTGCATTGGGTAGATCGGTCAGTAACCGCTCTCGCAGCGATCGAATCGTGGTTGATAGTTTAGCTTTTGCGTCTGGACTTAGGTAAGGCATGAATCACTCTCAAACAAAGTCGGCTAGAGCAGGCGAATTCGGACGTTCTTTCGGTCTTGAAGCTGCTCCAAAAGTTTCTGTCGCAACTCACTCACCAATTGCTCTACATCCTCTGGGCTGCTCACCTCTCGTCCCCGCAGATCAAGCGGAAGGGGGATCACCTGCTCATCTGCCACCTGTGACAGTGTGTTGTCTAAATAGTTATTTGCCGTATCTGCTGCCTTACCCAACTGAATAATTGCCGTATCTCGCAGTTGTAACAACGAGGGAAACAGAGCTTCCGTTGAAGTCTTGTAAACTGCATCCCGAATCGGACGCAGTACATGGTCTTCCTGCTGAGTCGTCAACGTTGCAAAACCCTGCCGCTGTTGCACCTGCTGCCGGAGTGCTTCAGATTCCTTTTCCTGCCGCTCAATCAGGCTGGCACGCAAGGCTTTGTAATGGGCTTCAATTGCCTGCAAATGCGGTTCTAACCGGGCGATGTCCTGCCAGGGACGGGCGATCTTCAGTTGGGCATCCAACTCATCGATCGCAGCCTGCACCTCGGCAGCTTCACCCACCTCCTGGAGCTGTGCTACCTGGTTTTCCCAGACTTTCACCGCACGGGCAACGGCATCGACTGCCGAATCCGTCAATTCTTGCTCAACGCTATTTAAGACCTGAATTCCATCCCGTAAATCATCCAGTGCCTTTTTCGTAGCGATGACCGTATCCTGCACCTGACGCGATCGAGTACATTTCTCTAACGCCTGCTTCAGATGATCTAGCTCCTCTGGCAAATCGGGTCGGTTGGGGAGGCGGTTGTAACGACGCTCTATGCCTTGTAACCGCTGTGCCAAACCTGGAAACTGCTGAAATACGGCATCGGCGATTGCATCATTTTCCAGATCTAACTCAACACCGAGATAGTCTTTGAAGAAGCGGCAAATATTGACCTTATCGCGTGGCGTGATGTCTGTCTGTCCTGGTGGCAGAATGTCTGCTTGCCTGAGTTCCCGATCCTTCTCAAACATATCTCTTGCACCGGGATCGCGGACTGAGGTAATCACAGCCCCCTGTTCTGGTCGAATCCGAATCCGCTCGGCTCGCAGGAGTCCCACCAGGCAGGCTTTGACCATATCAGGTGCATAGCCATAGGGTGGACCCCCAAAGTCTCGCAGCAGGTTGCCTCCCGTAACTCCATTCGCATCCAAAATGTAGGCAGCAATCCGAGCTGGCACTTCACCGCTACAGGTTGGCTGATATCGACCTGCATCCGTCTCCAAGATGCCCAACCCATTCTTCATGAATTTAGGGGATGGTCCAGCCAGGGTCGGTTCTAAAAGCTGCTTTAACTCTGTCGGTGTGATGGGGATATCGACATAGCGGCTGTAGAGATCTGCCATGATGCTCGTACCGGCTCCTAGCAAAATGGCAGCGAAGCTGCCCCCATGCGCCTGCTGATCAATTTGCCGCCCCTGAAAATAAAGCTCTCCGGCAACAAAGACCTCCGCAACTGCCTCTTTTACCTTGCCTTCCAGTTCATCCAACCTCCCTTGCTCATCAAACAACTGCCGTTGCTTTTCCCGCGAAAGAGATGAGACCCGCGAACTATAAAGCTTGACCATGTTGCTGGAGCGCACCAGATCTCGAATTTTGCTATCCAACTCCCCAGGCGCACCTACAACCCAAACCAACCGATTTTTTAGCAGGTCTGAACTGCTGGCAGTCTTCCAGCTATTAGCCTCTCGGTCTTCTCTATTCGTCAAATATCGAAAATCCACCGTCACCACTGCCAAATCAGCAGGGACCTGAAGCCGCTCATCTTTGCGGTTTTTGCCATCACTGTAAAAAGCTGCCCAACGGAATGAGTTTCCTTTATAGCGGGGGCGATCGACCCCTCCCAGTAATTCCTTGAGCTTGTCTGACACAACTTCACTCACTGTGTCATTGGGAACTGTGTAACCATCCCGTTCCCGTGCCCACTCCTGACCGGCTGAACTCTGAACTTTATAGCCTGTCTTCTCCGAATAGGAGAGCAACCCCAAGCTACGCAGTTTTTCCAATGCCTGACTCACGTCAGATTCCTGATTTCCGGCTCCCAGGCAATGGTAGAGGCACTGGCTCACCAGCGTAGCAGTTGTGGGTTCCTGTTCTTGAATCAGCTCCAGCAATGCCACTGCTTTTGCGACTCGCATTGCCATGCCATCCGGCAACACCTCTTCATGCCCAAAAATACGAGCCAGGGTGTTCTGGATATCAGGGTCTAGAGCAGACTGCTGGATCTCAAAAATGTCCTCTAACGTGACCAGAGTGCCGATCGGCTTATCCCCCAGCTTCAGCTCTCGAAACAGTTCACCTAACAGTTGGAGTAATCCCCGAATTGCATAATCATCGCCCTTAGCTCGAACAGAACGAGTGCGGAGATTGGTTGTAATCTGCATCAGCAGATCAACATACCCCGGCAACATGGGATAGACTTCAACAAAATCCTCGACTGTAATGCTGTCGCAGTTGTAGGCATAAAGCTTCAGGTCAGGACGGTGCTGCTGAAACAGCGATCGCAGTTCGGCTTCCTTCGTTGGGTCTTTTTTCAGCAGTCGCTTATGAACAACATCTCGAATATTTGTCGGTGCCAGGTGAACTCTGAGCTTAGGTGGAAACCGATCTTTTAACTTACCGATGTTGCTTTCATCGTCACTATCCTCCAAAGCTTGCTGACCCGTAGCCAGTAGCCAAACCTGCCCTTTCAGCTTCTGCCCCAGATCAGACACAAACGACTGGAGCTTTAACATCCGGTTCGTATTCTGATGGATGTACTGGCTCACCTCATCCACCACAATAAACAGCGTCTTCCCCGGTGCTCTCAACTTCAGAATATAGGCAATGTCACGAGTCACCTCAGCCACCGAAGTCCCACTCCCCGACTCAAACCCTGCACGGCTCTCAATCCAAGCCATTGGGTTGTCATAAAGGTGCGGCTTCATGGCGTGGAGCACTGCTGAAAACTCATCTTCTACAAGTTGGTCTTTTTGAACATCAGTCCAAGGCTGACCGAGTGTATTTTCCACACAGCCCAAAAAATCATCCCATTCCCCATTTAGCTCCAACCTGAGTTCGTAGTCGGCAACATAATGGCTAATCGTGCAATATCCCAACCGTCGCTGTAACTCACGCTTAACGGCTGAGTGAATATGCTCCTCATCACGGGCGATCGCCCCAATATCAAATACGACAGCGATCGGATTGACCTGACTTCGCACCTGCTCCCAGGCTGCCCGGAACTCATGGGATTTAGGGGCATCATTCCGAGCTAGCAATGCCTCTGAGAGCAATTGCCCATTGGGTAGTTCCAAATTGTCCAGTGCTAAACCCAATAACTTGGCAAAGCTTGACTTGCCTGAGCCGTAGAAACCTGAGATCCAAGAAGCAGGTAACTCCGAGCCGCCTTTTTTTTGCAGTTCCCCCGCAATCCCGCTCAAAAGTCTGACAAACTGTTCATGAATTCCGTTTTTAACCCGTTGATGCCGCAAATCATCGGCTTCATATCCCCCCGTGATAATGTATTCCCTAACTTCTTCCGCAATTTGCTCCGGCGATTGCTCATGAAAATACACCACCGGCGCGATATTGCGGGCGACATCCTCAGCAAAAACTTCTTTGACAAACTCTACTGGCATGGCACTGTTTCTCTCGATATTTGCAGGTGGGTGATCAGCAATAGATGCGGGGACGGTAGTCGCGATCGCCAGCCAGTTCTCCCATAAACTTGAGCGACTGGGTGCGGGCATCCCTGGATTCACTGGGGTAGACACGTTCCCCTGGATAAAGCAACACAACCGGAAGATTGCGCGTTTTGCCATCCAAATGCTTCAACAAGGCAGATGAGCGAAGAAATGGGTAAAGAGCACCCGCTCGGCGGAGGAAAATCACCGTGCGATCAGCCTCTACAGGGTTTTCGTTGACGAAGCGATCGATTTCTTCAATGATGTCTTTGGCAATGCCATCAGGACCCTCAACATAAGCGGCAATTTTCTCTTTGACATGATTTAGGGCGCGATCGGGATTGCGCTCATACAACCGATGTTCGCGGCTGATAATGCTATCGATCACCCTTTGTTCCTCCTGCCTCAAGCGTTTTAGCAAGATTTGGTTTAAGAAAATCTGTCCCACATTCCAGCCTTGAGATTTTAAGAGAGCCGTGAGCCATTGAATTTGCTGGCGCAGCGTAAATTCTTCTTTGGGGTCATAAACCAGAATGGCAAAGCGATAGTTACGCATGGTGCTAATGCGAGGTCCATCCTCATCCAGCAAGTCTTGCCGTAGAGCCTCGATCGCTTCATGTACCTTCGTTCGCAAGGATGTTGTCATCGCTCAGGCACCCCAAAAGACTCAATACTGTGGCTTGCCCAAGCCTCTAAGCCTGAATACTTCCAGCCAAACTCATAAAGTTCACCCATGCGATTGAATGCAAGACTAGGTAAACGTCGCAACCGCTGCTCCAAAAAACCTTCGGTTAGTCCAACAGAAGCCAAATAAGGATTTTCTAGCAGGGTGCCCTCAAACGACAGATAGCGGAGGAAGTACAGCCAGTAGGAGAGCGCTTCATCAGTAACCTTGGGGTAGGTCAATGAACGATTACCCACGCTGTTAGAACACAGATCGGCCGCTGCCGCCGCCGCGATCAGTCCAGTCGCCATCCGCTGAGTCGTTGCCGCAGACCAATCGCTTTTAGTTTGGGACGTCACCCAGCGAGCCACAATATCTCGGTCAATGCTGGCATTTTTTTGTAGTCGCCGTTGCTCTAAAAATTCACCTGTAAATTGGCGATATAGCGGATCTGTAAGTTGGAGATGCCAGTGGCAGAGGTTTTGGCGAGTAATTGGATCAACGGCTTGCCATTTCATTAGAACAGCCAGTGCTACCGGGTAAGCATCGTAACGGTGGCTAAATTCTGCCAAAAGCCGCCGGACGCGATCCATACTCTTGTTGCTAAACCATCGCTCTTCAAAGGCAACGGTAGGGCGTTGTTCTTTAGGAATATCTAGCCGCAGGTTCTCCCAATAAGCACGGCTTTCCTCCAATGCCAGAGAAATCCGTAGCAGCCGAGTATGGGGCGCTGTCACTTCAGCTCCATAACAAGTTGGTTGAATCGTTGCAGGGGGCGTACTTGTAGACATCAAAGATTGAAAGCTCTATAGACGATAAAATGGCATTGGGTAATCGTTTGTCAGTGGAAGTAAAGCAGCAGCAAGCTTTTGAGCACAAAGGTCGAACCCGTTAGGCGTTGGGTTATTGATCTGCCGCCCACTAGGCATCACCGTAAAACTCACCTCCTCATTAGATAGACAAACCATATCTTCAAAAATCTTGTTAGAAAAAGGAGCATCTAGCCTGACTTCCAAGCGCAGCACTGCTTCAAAGCTTTTCTTTCCCTGCTTATGTTCCTTCAGACGGTCCAATAACTGTTCATCAACAGTGAAGCCCCAAAAGAATAGTGTCCTCATAGCGTCTGGTTGAGCCATCGCTAAACGCTTTTGTCGGTCTGCTAGAATCGCACATTGCCTCGCTGCCTCAACACCAGCCCATTGATGGGTCTTAGGCAACAGTTCTGCCAAAAAATAGCCGCCACCGCCCTGGTCAATCAGATCGGTATGCCACCAGCCCAACCGCTCTGTTTCACCAGCCCAAGCAACAGCTACCTGGAGGGCAAGAATCCGGTCGAGGATATCTGATGGGAGTTTGATTACAGCCATATCCCGTGCACTACTCTTCACTGTTTAATTCCAGCTCCTCCAGAAAATATCGCTCTAGAAGGTCATGCCCGCGATCGCCCATTCGCTCTAGCAATTCCCGAATTTGTTTAAGAGCCAGTGGCGATGGGACTGAACGGTGATGCTCCCAGCGATTAACGGTTGAGAACGAAACCCCTAACTTGGCAGCAAACTTCTCCTGAGACAGCCCAAGGCGCTTGCGAACCTCACGCACCATCTCAGCCATTTCAACAGATTGTTTTTCTAGGGGTTTTTCAATAGCCATGTCATATAGAGGGTAGTATCCAGATGTTTATGCACTTGCTATATCAGAGCGTAACCTCTATCTCAACAACGTTCTGCAAACTGTTACAGTTAACTGGACATGCTTCACAAACTTTTATATATCTCAGAAATTCAAGTTAAAAATTTCGCCATCTACCATCCTGAACCAGGGAGAATTGACTGAGAGCAAGATTTCCCACGCTCAAACAAGATCTAAAGAACGTTGAGCCCCTTACACGAAGCATCAGAAGATTGCAAAGAGAGATCTAACAAACTGGCTTAAGTCAAGCCTGCTATCAAGGGGAAAATCAGGTGGAGCAGGAAAAGACATAGCAACAGACAGCTTTATATGGACATGTCAATTTTCTACCTGTTTTCAGTCCTAGAATCAGCTATTTCAGTCTATCGATTTGCAAAAATGGCTCTGACACGCCTTTTAGAAGGGAATAAAGAGGCTGCGAAATTCTGATTCGTAGTATTTATATCTAGAGCGATTGTACTACTTCACCTTTTCCAAAAAGGATTCCAACCAGATTTAACGAATATCGAGTTCAAAAATAAGACCCCCGCTTGGAAGTTTGATGGCTCAAAGCTCAAGAAAGGGGGTACGATATTTACAATCTTAAGATTGCAAACTCCAATGCATACACTTACAATCTTGAGATTGTAAATACTGTCTGACCCCTCAAATATAGACACGGCAAGCCTTACGAGGAATTTCATGGGTAAGATTCTGGTTATTTTGAACGGTAAGGGAGGAGTGGGCAAAACCACTACATCTTTCAATATTGCAGCCGTCTTTGCCGAAAAAAGCCGAGTACTTCTAGTCGATTCAGACTCCCAAGAAAGTGCAACATGGTGGGCACAACAGGGAAATCAGAACTTTGAAATTGCAACAGAGACTGATCCCAATGTCTTGAGGCACTTAAAAACAGTCGAGGACTATGACTTGATTGTTTGTGATACCCCACCTCACCTTGATAGCGAAACATTCACAACGCTTATCCATACTGGAGATTACATTGTTCTCCCGACTCCTCCAGCCCCTTTGGATATACAAGCCTTAATTGCAACGATTCAACTTGCTATCCATCCAGTAGGAGTTCCCCATCGGGTCTGTCTTACAAAAGTTGATCCCCGTAGCTTAAATGAAGCAATGGCAGCTCAGAACACTTTTATGGAAGCCGGAGTACCTGTTTTTAATACTTTTATTAGAGCTTACAAAGCTCATGAACGTGCCCCTCTCGATGGGCTTCCAATTATTCAATGGAAAGGGAAGAACGGGACAGAAGCTGCTTCAGATTACCGAAGACTTGTAAAAGAATTGACCGAATTGAAGGAGTGGAACTAATGGCACAAAAGCGTAACCTAACTGATTTAATTCGCCAAAATGCATCTGGATTGTCTTCTTCTTCTCCAATTACGCAAACAGTCGCTCCAACAACCGCTCTCAATGAGGAGTTGAATCAAAAAATCCAAGACCTTGAGCATGAAGTGATTGAGCTTAGACAACAAGCAAACACCGACCAAGACAAAGAGTTTTTAGAACAACAAATTCAGGATTTAACTAAGCAATTAGCCGCTGTCGGCGGTGAGCATATTGTTGAAATAGATCTCATTGATCCTGATCCAAATCAACCAAGAACCATTTTCCCGCGCGCTCTTATTGAAGAGCGAACAGAGAGTTTAAAGCGAAATGGACAAATTTCTCCAATCATTCTCATTCCTCAAGAGAATGGTAGATATCGATTATTTGATGGAGCAGTTCGACGGCTGTCAGGACCAAAGGCCGGTTTAGCGACTCTGCGTGCAGTACTTCTTCCGCATCACGAGTCCTTAGACGATGCGACTCGTTTTGAACAACAGTTTGTCACAGGGAAAGACACTGAAAAACTTCATGACTTAGATGTTGCGAATGGACTCGTTCGGATCATCTGTAGCCGCCATCCTCACCTTGAGGAAAAGCAAATTGACTTTCCTAAAATCCTCAACAACGTCATTTATCAAATCAGAAAATTTGGCAAACTAAAGGAATTAACCAAGATGGTAAATAAGCCAATCGAGAAGCAAAGAGAGTGGCTCGATAGTCTTGGACTAGAGTCATCAGAAGGCAGAGATATTCTGGAGATATTACTTGATCGCCAGTTCAACCCAGCTTCAATTTCAGCGAATGTCTTTCCACTCCTTTCGATAACCGACGATCTTAAAGCTGTGGTTCAAGAAACAGGACTTAGTTCTGGGAAAATCATGGCTATAAATAAATTGACTGCTGAAGCTCTAAATACCAATGAAGCGGATGCTAAACAAGTTCGCTCACAACTTGCTTATCGCATTGCAGAGCAAGAGCTTACTGAAAAAGAAACAAACGACCTCATCCGAAAAACAATTCAGGACCATAATCCCGCAGCGAAACAACCAGACCCAATCGTAGAAAAATCAGTAAAGACGGTCAAACAAATCCAGAACATTAAGCTAGATGAATTCAAACCTGATCAATTAAGAAGCATCCGAGAGTCTTTACAAGAACGTATTCGGGAGATTGACCAGCTTCTTGAGGGCAAATAGCTTAGATTCCTACTGGTGCTAAGAGCGAACTCAAAAAAGGACTGGCAGCTATTTAGGCGTTTCTGGAGGAGGAAGAAAGATGAGTTTGTCTGGAGGCTGACTCAAACAGGTATTCGTGTTACTTTAATTCAAGATAGAAAGTAACACGAATACTATGTCAGCAGACAGGGATTTGAAAACCCATCTGTCAGCTTTAGAAGCGGAGTTGGAAACATTCAAAGGAATGGGGGACTACCTCATCGGAGTCCGAATTGAGCGATCGCCCGCAGGTGGCTCCGCCTCCATTGCAGCAAAGGAAACCTGTAGATATGCCAGACTTCGGGCTGGTAGGGGTAAACTCCTTCCCAATGGAAAAAAGAGCCTTTACATTCCCGTTGAAAAAATTGCCCAGTATGAGGCAGCTTGCGATCGTGGCAAGCAGGTGCAGCAGCTTGAACGCCAAATTGAACGCATCAAAACGCAACTTTGGAAACTTGAGCAGTCCCAGTATCGCCGATGGGATGATCAGAGTCGCAAAAGGCGAAATGTTCAAAAGCTAAGTCTACCCGTTACCAATCCGTCGCATGAAGTGGTTGAGGTTGAGCCACCGTTGATTCCAGAGGTGACCGCTGCCATCCTCGTCTTGTACCGCCAATCTCCCCACACTCCGGTTCATGCAGTGGCAGCGGAGGTCTGGAAGGGAACTCAGAAAATCGCTGAGGTCAAACCTGTACACTGTATGGGCATGAGAGCGGACAAAGTCACTGACTACATTAAGCAACTCTTGATCTCGCTGAATCAGCAATTTGGTGTTCTCAAATTTGAGGATGTAGTGAAAGAAGTTCCAGTCGAGCAATGTCCCCTCAATCCCTGCCCATTGAAACTTTCAGCCACCCTATAATTAGACAACTCTCTCGCTAACTCGATGCAGATAGAGCAAGCAAAACTAGATTTAGATCTGGCGATTGGACGGGCGATCGCTGATCCTAGTTCTGCCAATTTACATCAACTCCTACAGAGGTTGGAGCAGTTGCTCGTTGGGCTACCTCAAGAAGCGCAGTTGCAGCTTGCAGGCACAATTCTGGCTCAACTCGTTGAAATTTATGCCTGCCGCGCCAATCATTTGTTGGAAGAGTGGGAAGAAAGACATAATCCCATCCAGGATGAACCGATTCTAACCAGTGAGTTGCTGCATGAGGTTCTACGGCAGACCATGACGTTGAATCTCGATGACGTTCTAGACGACTCAGATTTATGGCAACGCACTCCACAACCGTCTGACTCTGTAGCAGGTGCGGTTGATAAGAGTAACCTGCTAGAGTTTCTAGCTCAAATGGAGTTAGAAGCCAAGCAAGACGCGCTTGCCGTTGCCCACGATGAAGATATTTCTGCCTGGATTGGGGCAATCGCCCATTGGATGAAAGAGCATCAAAGTCAGGACGTTTCTCTATTGGAACTTCAGCGATCGCTCCAGATGCCGTTCATCGAGATTTGGCTAGCATTGCTGCTCGGAGGCTATGCGATTGAGCAACGGGGCGACTTTTACCAGACAGAGGGAGTCTGGGTGAAGTCTTAAAAAGCCCAGATATATTTGATGGAGGCATTCAATCCATTTTCCTGCAACGTGTCTCCAATTCGAGGAAGAGGAATCAAAGGAACTCCATAGCTGAGATTGACAATCAAGTTTCCCCAGGTCCATTGCACACCCAGCCCCAAAGATGCCAGAGTATTACGATCAAATCCAACAGCCTGGTTACTCCACACATACCCAACATCCAGAAATGGAATCAGTTGTAATTCCATCGTTCGAGTTGAAACAACTGGATAATGCAATTCGATCGCTCCCACAACACCGTTATCTCCAAGTAGGGCATCTTGCCGATAACCTCGAACTGTAGAAAGACCGCCAATGCTGAACTGCTCTAAAGGAACTAAGGGGCGATCGGCAAACTGAAGATCCGAGCGGAGCAGCAAATAGGGACGTGATCCTAACCGCTGCAAGAATGCGAACTGTCCTCGCCAAACAAAAAAGCGGCTATCTGGTGGAGAGGAGTTGGTTGTCGCACCCAGAACATCTAGCCCAAAACTAAACTGCGATCGCAGCAGTAAAACCTGACGATTGCTCCGTTGAGTATATTCTTGGAACACTCGCAACGCTGAGATTCGCGTCTTGCCGTTGTCATCTGCCCCAGCAGAAAGAGGAAAGTCTACGCCCAAGAGTGAAGTGTCGCTTTCTAGGCGAGAAGCCGTAATGCCGATCGCAAACTCTTTGAATGATTGAGCCGTGGCAGTTCTGATAATGGGTTGACGGAAGGTTAATTCATAGATTCGAGAGTTTCCTCGAATATCAAATTCATCAAACGGCTCCTCAATCACCCGACTGAAAAGACTACTGTATCGAAAAGAGACTGTTGCATTGCGTGGGCTGACTGGAATGGTGTAGTCAAGATCTACTTCGTTACTGCCATTGGTATTGGCATAGCCAACCTGCAATCCATCTCCGAGTCCTAATAAATTTGCTTGCGTTAATCCAATACGCCTTTCAAGCGTTCCAATCGTTGGCGAGCGACGATTGTTGAGTTCGACTGTGGCTCTAAACGTTGGAGCAGGTTCCACATTGACGCTCAAAACACTCAACTCCGGCTGACTACCAGATTTTAGATTTCCAGAAATTGATAGAATAAGTGGATCTAACTGAAGCAGTCGCAATGCTTCGAGCAGTTTCTTCTCATTCAAAATCGGATTAGCGGCTGTTTCTAATCGTGGTCTGATGTAGTTTCCTAGTCGATTACTGCCAGTAATATCAATGCGTTCTAGTTTCCCTTCAACAATCTGGATCGTCACCACACCCCCTTGGATTTGAACCGCCTCATTTCCTTCAACTGGGATAAATGCAGCAGAGGTAACATATCCCTGGTCAACATACAGTTGGGTAATGGCAGATCGAACTTTGAACAACTCGGCAATGGTTATACGCCGACCAATGAAGGGAGCAGTGATGACATCCAGATCTTGTTTGCTAAACACCGTGTTTCCCCGGTACTCAAATCGAGAAACTTCAATGGTTTCTTGAGTTTCCGATGGCTCAGGCGGAGGTGAAAGCGGTGGTGGCTGTTCTAGAGGCGGTGGTTGAGGTGCTGATAGCGGAAGTTCGGGTGTTGAGGATGATCTGGGCAGAATTGGAGACGGCAATTGAGGCGCAGCATTAGGAACCTGGGCGCTAGCAGAAACGCCCATTGACCATAAGCCAAGGGTTAGGATAGCAGAAAGATAGCAATTCAAAGCGGACTGAAATTCAGGAACTTCAGTAACTTTTATTACAAAATGACAACTAAAAAATATACCTATAGAAGTACTTTCGTATCCTCACAAAAAGAATATTGGCAATAAAAATTTAGTATCCCGTTGCCTGCCCTACGGGTTTACGAGGATCATTTGCTCCGTGAAAGGTAGAATCTTGACCAATCAAAATTGATTCCGCAGCCCCCCAACCTGGGAGAGAAATGACCCGATAGCCCTTTTCCCATAAAGATTGGACGACGGCTGGCTTTAGGGCAAATGGTTCTGTCACGACCACATTGGGAAGTCCCTGGTAATGAATACGGGGTACGGCAACAGATTGCTCCAGTGTCGTACCGCAAACTACGGTGTTGCTAAAAATTTGCAGGATTGTCGTTGAAATTGTAGGACCCTCAGCTTCCGGTTACAATGCAGGGCTTTCCATCTTTCATTGCAATAGTCGGGCCATTCAACTAAGCGAGCGTTTACCTGGAGCGATCTCACAAGCCTTGCTCAACAAAAACTCAGACTGGCTGCTCTAAAATGCCTTTATTAAAGCCATCTTGGAAGTTCATCACCAACCCAATCCAATTAATCTCATTTGTAAGTTAGTAGGAGGTGCCATCGTAATTCCGTAACGAACAGGCTTTATTGGATTCGATTCAACCAGTGCCAATCGCGATCGAGTTAGGAGTGTCGCTACTATCAGTTTCATTTCAAGCATCGCGAATGCTCCGCCTAAACATCGGCGGCTACCACCTCCAAAAGGCAAGTATTCATACACTGAGAAGCTTTGCTCCAAGAAACGTTCTGGTCGAAACTGAGATGGATTGGGATAAACAGATTGACGACGATGCGCGAGATAAATGGAAGGGCTAATCACGGTCTCTGCTGGAAGAAGATAGCCATCTACTTCGAGAGGTTTAGAAATACGGCGAGCAAACGTGCCAGCTGCCACTGGATAAATCCTCAATGTCTCCTGGCATACAGCCCGCAAATAGGACAGTTGAGCAATTTCCATGACATCAGGTGAAGTTGGCAACGTCTTCAGTTCAGACTCTAATCGAGATCTAACTTGAGGTAAAAAGTGTGTCCAATAAAGCATCCACACGATCGCGGAAGTTGTTGTCTCATACCCTGCAAAAATGAGCATTAATAACTCATCTCGAATTTCTGCCTCAGTCATTGGGCATCCCATTTCATCACGAACTTGAAGCAGCATCGTTATTAAGTCAAGCTCAGAGTCAACAGCACGACTAGAATTGCGCTCTCGAATCTCAGATGCAATCAATTCATTGATTTCCAGTTTTTGTCGTACAAACTGTCCCCAAGGACTCCATGCCCCTAAATCTAATTGCAGAAAGGGAAACACAAGGGCAGCAGCACTTAAAGGAGAATCTAAATCTTTGAAGAAACCGTTGAGCAGAGAATGTAGTCGCTTAACTCGCTCCCCATAAGATCCAAACATTACTTGCAAAATTACGCGCAGTGCAATTTCTTTCATTACAGTTCTGACTACAAACGTCTGTCCTGCAGGTTGTTGAGAGATGACTTCTTCCGTAATTCGACAAATCTCATTTCCCCAATGACGTAGGTTTTCACCATGAAATGGTGGTGCTAACCAACGGCGATGGTTTTGGTGGCGATCGCCCTCTAAAAACACTAAAGCGTATTCGCCCAAAACCAACTGAAAAACACTACCTCGTTGATTGGATTGCAATACTTCTGATGATGCTGTGAAAATAGTTTGAAGCCCAGTTGGACTAGCCACGCAAACTACATTCGCCTCAGTATAAGGCAGTCTGAATATATCCCCATACTGCTGGTGACAATCTTCTAATAACGCTAGTGGATTAAAAAGACCTTGAATGCGCCAAACAAGTTCGGGTGTCGTGGGACCTGGCGGAAGAGATGTTTTCACGGATTTTAAATGCTAGAGAGGCGAAATTGTGAGATTGACGTTCTATAGTTTAGCTATAGAACTTGAAACAGAGGGTCGAAAAGCGCTCAACATCTATCTTTAGAGATAGTTTGTAGCTAGTAGGTTCCCCTAAAATTCAAACAGTTTAGCTTGAACATTCAGTTGTTACTTGTTTTAGAGAGATTATGCAAAGACCTGTGATTTGGCTGATCGGTAGTTTAATCTCGGTTGGATTGAGTTCAACGGCAGCATATTCTCAAGTTGTACCGGATGCAACCCTTCCCACTAACTCAACGGTCACTCCAGGTTGTACAGTTTGCATCATAGAAGGGGGAACAGCTAGTGGAAATAATCTCTTCCACAGTTTTCGCAACTTCTCTGTTGTGACTGGGGGAGAGGCTTTTTTCAATAATGCTCTTAACATCCAAAATATTTTTACACGAGTCACAGGCGGAAATATCTCTGCGATCGATGGAACTATCAGGGCAAATGGAGCCACCAATTTCTACTTAATCAACCCAAATGGAATTCTTTTCGGTCCCAATGCCAAATTAAATATCGGAGGTTCATTTCTAGCAACTACTGCGAACCGTCTGCTCTTTGCTGATGGAAGTGAATTCAGTACTAGCCCAACATCTTCTACTGCTCTCTTAACAAGTAGTATTCCAGTTGGACTTGGGTTCTTAAATCCGGGTCCCATACAGGTTCAAGGTTATGGGCATGAACAGTTTGTCGTCTCGATTGGAGACGCTTTTTCTGCTTCACTTCTGTTAACGGGTCAGGGACAAAGTCAAACAGGTCTGCGAGTTCAACCTGAAAGGACTCTAGCTTTACTGGGTGGTCCTGTTGAATTCCAGGGAGGTATTTTAACAGCTCCTTCTGGACGTATTGAGGTTGGAAGTGTTCAGAGTGGAACAGCGTCTCTTTTTTCTGTCCCTGGTGGATTCGGAGTAGATTACTCTGGAGCCACTGCTTTCGATTCAATTACCTTAATACGACAATCTGCATTAGATGCTACTGGAGATCGGTTTAGCAATATCCATTTACAAGGAAGAAGTGTAACCCTCAATGATGCATCTCTAATCACCATTTCAAATACAGGAATAGGTTCACTTGGAGTAATTCAAGTCGATGCTACAGATCAGGTCAATCTATTTGGTTTGACACCATTTAACCGTCAAGATTTACTACCGATTGTGCAAAAGTGGAAACGTAGCATCGTGAGCGATACCACTTTAGGCAAAGGCGCTGATATTTTTATTAATGCACCTGAAGTTCGGTTGGATCAATCTGCTTATGTAACCTCTTTGACCTTTGGTTCCGGTCAAGGACCTGGAATTTTTATTAACGCGAATCGCCTAGTTGATATCCGTAACATTTCTCCTAGTGAATCTGCTGCGGTCGGAAGTAGTGTGGTTACAGCAACATACGGTTCAGGACAAGCAGGAAATACCCAAATATCAACCACGCAATTAAATGTTGAAAACAGTGGCATCATCAATAATGTTTCCTACTCTAATGGCAGAGCTGGAGACACTTATATCAATGCAATTGATTCAACGTTAATCAATGGTGGAACTCCTAAGTTAGTCATTTCACTTAGCACACGAGCAGCAATACTGTCTTTTGTAGCGACGTTTGTAGGATCTCAGGCAACCAATACTGGATCAAGTGGAGATGTCTTTCTTACGACTAAAAATCTTCGCGTCTTAGGAGGCGCACAACTTGCAACACTTGCGTCTGGCTTTGGCAAAGCAGGATCTCTAACAGTTAATGCTTCTGATATTGTTGTAGCGGGTACAGCACGGTTAACACAGGCAGATTTGCAGAGCCAACTTCAAACAACTCCAGGATTTGTTGGTTTGTTAGCAGCACTAGGTTTGTTGAATGAGCCTACTCCAATCGACAAACCAAGCCGAAGCATTGTTGGATCAGGGGCAGGTTTAGGGAACGCTTTTACATCTACCGTTCTCAACACATCAGAAATTATTCCTTCAACAGAAGGAGGCAGCGTTACTATCAATGCCAATCATGTGAGAATTGACGATACAGCTTTAGTGACTGTTCAAAATACGGGTATTGGGAACGCAGGGACAGCCTCTATTCGTGCAAACCGCGTTCAACTCACTAGAGGAGGTGAGATTTCTGCTTTAACTTTCAATGGCGATGGCGGCAACATTGAAATTCGATCTAACTTGCTTGCTCTAAATCAAGGATCTATCAATGCCTCAGCACTCGGTCTTGGTAATGGGGGCAACATCAGTATTTTTTCCGACTTAGTGGGAGCAGTACGATTTCCAAATCGTATTACTGCAAATTCTGCTAGTGCATTTGGTGGACGTATTCTAATTGTCTCAAAAGGCGTTTTACTATCTCCTGGCAGCATTCTTACAGCAACCTCTGCCCGTGGGACAGAATTTAGCGGGATCGTTGATATCCAAGCTCCAGACATTGATTTGTCGCGGAGTGGCGTTCAAGCCGCGCCATCTCCAGCGGTTCCTGAAGTGGCGGTAACGTGTGGCGGTGGTACTACCGCCAATGCCAACAGTTTTACCATTAGTGGGACGGGAGGGATTCCAATCAACCCGGATGAGTTTTTAGGGAGTCAGGGGGGTTGGAGAGACCCAGAGCAAACGCAATCCCAAAGCAGTACAGCACCTTCGGGTAAAGGGCAAGCGATCGTGGAGGCTCAAGGATGGGAAAGGGCCTCTGCAAATACCGTTCGGTTCGCTGTTACACCTGGTACATCAAGTTCTTACCATTCTGATGCATTGACCGGATGTGTAAAACGGTAATCATACCTCTTGAGCTTCTGCGATTTGTCGCACTGGTCGGGCAAATGGAGGAATGATGTGGCCATGAAGGAAAAGGGGCACGCTGCTACGCAGATACCGGAAGGGTCGCACGATTTTCATCGAATTCATGCATTAGCCTTGAGAATTTGTTCTGCGGTCAGGTTTAAAGTTGGGAAGGTTGGGGAAAAGATGCGGTCTACACCCTGGTAAATCGTGTCCTGATAGCGCCCCTGATCGAGTACACAGATCGTCACCCTGTTTTGAATCGGATCAATAATCCAGTATTCTGCAACATCTAACGCCGAATATTCCACCCATTTCGCCCGGTAATCTTCGGTTTGAGTGCTAGGACTCACAACCTCTACTACTAGTTTAGGCGGAGCCTGATGCGCCAGAATGACAGCTTCGCGTTCACGGAGTGTCTCTGCAAGAGAATCATCCATATCTGACCATTGCTCTAATGTCAACACAGTGACATCGGGAATGCGGCAGGTATCCCAACGGTATCCTCGCGGGGATTGCACGCCCACTGCCAGCCGTTGAGAAGTCCAATCCAGCCCAGATTGTTGAATGGATGAATTCAACGTATCATCCACAAATTTGATGATCTTGCCATGTCGTCCGGTGCCCAAACTCATGGCAATCAATTCTCCATCGACTAATTCATAGCGGGTATCGGTGCCATCGTCGTAGGACAAATATTCCTCAAACGTCAGTTTTCGAGCTGCAATGGTCATCCTCGCACCATCCTTGCCGTCTGTGATGCTCCAATTATCGCATCATCAAAATTCAGCGCCCACTCAAGTTTGCGGCTTAGTTGAACACCCGCACCAACATTGAACTTCTGCATGGTTGGAGCTTCAACCGTGCAGAATATCTTGATCTTTGCAACCTACTGCTTGCGGCCTCTGAGCTTTTCCACAGACTTATGCTTGGTTATCTGAACAGGATCTTTACCGGATTTCTCACTCCCCAACTCTCCAAACTTAGGACTCCAAAATCCGTTCGACGTTTGGAAGTAGACTGCCCCCTCATGCTTCTTCTGTTGCCGTGCTTTCACATTCGAACAGCGCAGCATCACCTTTGGCTGCCCATCTTTCTGGTAGCCGTATTCCTCCAATGGTTTCTTGCAGACTGGACAGGCGTGCTCGGTTAACTTTCCGGAAGCATCTTCTGACTGCTCCGACTTGACACGCGGTGATTCCCAAGTTCTGGTGCGATTCTCCGAAGGAGACGCTGCGCGAACGCTCCAAAATATCACCGATTCACAACTCTGGCACTTGAGGAAGAATCCCTTCTTGACCTTCTTTGAAGGAAGTTGAATCATCAGCGTTTGGCACTGAGGGCATTGGGTATCAGAAACATCAGGAGTCTTTCTGGCTGGCGCTTCACTGGCATGGGTGGGAATTACCTTCCGTGCTTGCTCCAGCGCTGGAGCAAAATACTCGCGGTTCCAACGGGTGAGCCACTGCTCCCAACTCAGTTCACCACTGGCAATTTGGTCGAGTGAAGCTTCCATCTCTGCGGTGAACCCAACATCGACCAACTTGGGTAAGGCTTGAACCAGGAAGCGATCGACCTGCTCACCCACCTCTGTTGGTTGTAGTTTGCTTTTGACCACACTGACATAATCCCGTTGCTTCAACGTTCCAATGGTGGGTGCATAGGTGGAGGGGCGACCAATCCCTTTGCGTTCCATCAAAGCAACGAGCTGGGCTTCGCTATAGCGGGGTGGCGGTTGAGTCTGCTTCTTGTCATGCGCCGCCCGCTCCAGGTTCAGTGCCTGCCCCTGCTGCACGATCGGTAACTCGGCATCTTGACCCAGTGAGCGCCAATACTTGGCAAACCCCTCGAACTCAACCACCTGACCTCTCGCCTGCCACTGCACATCACCGGATTGAGTGATGATGCGCGTTTGCCGGATTCGTGCAGGCTGACAAAGCGATGCGACGGTGCGTTTCCAAATCATCACATAGAGTGAAAAAGCATCCGCGTCCAGTTCCGCTTTGAGGGACTCGGATGAACGGTGAACATCCGTGGGGCGAATCGCTTCGTGAGCTTCCTGGGCATTTTTGCCGCTCTTGTGCTGAGTGACCTTCTGCGGCAGATTCGTTGGGTCATGACTGGAAAGCCAACTCCGCACCGATTGAACAAACTCCGAACTCAAGTAGGTGCTGTCGGAGCGGTGATAGGTGATGATACCTTTTTCGTACAGTCCTTGGGCAAGCTGCATAGTCTTTTCTGGCGACAATCGCAGTTTAGACCCGGCTGCCTGCTGAAGGGTGGAAGTCGTAAAGGGAGCAGGCGGCGTGCGATTGACTGTTTTACCGTCAATGCTGACCACCCGATGCGGATATTGTTGAGCAAACTGGATAAGTCGATCGGCTTCTGCCTGACTCAGCACCCGGTCGGATTCAGGAGCTTTTTTATCTGCTGGATCAACGGCATCATCAACGGATTCTTCTGTAGACGTGCTGCTTCCACCTCGATAGTAAAACGCTCGAAACCCTTCTTTGTAATCCACGTAGCAGGACCAATAATCTTGGGGTTGGAAGTTGCGAATTTGCAAGTCCCGTTCGACCACGAGATGAAGGGTCGCAGACTGAACCCGACCGATCGATTTCGCGCCATTGTTTAACGCCCAAACGAGAGGGCTACCACGATAACCCACCAGCTTATCTAAAACAGAACGGCAAATCCCAGCATGAACCAGATTCAAATCAATCGGTCGAGGATGGGCGATCGCAGCTCTGACGGCAGCGGGTGTAATTTCTCGATAGGTAATTCGCTGAACGGTTTTCAATCCCAATGCCTGAGCAATATGCCAACCAATGGTTTCGCCTTCCCGGTCTTCGTCGGTTGCCAGAATGACACTCTGAGCGTGCTTTGCCGCTTCTCGCAATTGCGCGATCGCCTGTTTGCCGCGTGACCCACGGGCTTCCCAACGACACTGCACATGGTCGCCCACAAGGTCAAACCCTAGATGCTCATCGCCATCATTCGCTAGTTCCCGAATATGACCTCCACTCGCCTGAATCAGATAGTCATCTCCGAGAATGTGCCGCAGTTTTGCCAGTTTCCCTGGAGCCTCAATGACGATCAGGGGTTTGCCTTTCGAGCCTTTGGAATGCCCTGTCGCGGAACTAGAGCGTTTGAGAGTGGAGGTCGCCATTTGTTAAAACACATCCATACAGTTGTCAGAATTTTAGTACAAGCGTCCTTTCCAAGGTGAGAAACGGCTCAGTTACCAATATTGCATCGCTGAAATCACCTCAAAGCTCAAGAAAAGTCAAGGCACGGAAACGGAGACTCATCAGTTGGTCGTAAAAGGGATTCAGTTGGCATAACGGTGGAATGCTGGCGATCGTTCGACCGAACAGTTTAATCTTGCGGGCAAATGGACAACTTGCAGGAATCAACCAACAAATCAGAGTGGCTGTATAGCTGTCCTCGATTTGCCAGTAGCCAAGCCAGTTCTTGAATGGTTTCAGCATGGTGCCCTCCTCATGCGGCTGATGCTTTTGCAGTTTTACGCTTGCGGTTCGGTGCTACTTCGGGTGTTTGTGTTTCAACGTCTGGCACCGCCTCCGTTTCTTCTGAACCTGTTTCGCGCTTACCGCCTAACAGTTCCAAGCGATCGACTCGAATCACAGGCTTGGTTCGTGGAAGCTGGGTTGCTTTGTCTGTCCAACGGTCAATCTTGAGTGACCCGGTAACCCCAATCAAACTTCCCTTGCGAACGTAGTTCATCGCAACTTCGGCGCGTTTATTCCATAATTCCAATGAGTACCAGTCGGGTTCTTCCGATTTGGTTCGATTGATCGCCAGCGAAAGATTGGCGACAACGTTGCCGGACTCCTGGTCCTTGCGGTCTGGATCGCTCCCGACATACCCGACCAACATCACGCTATTCAGCATCTGCTCTGGGGATGCATTTTGAACCCGTAATGCCCGGATACTCAATCGTGGGATCGTGCGATTTTCGGCAAGTGAAATTTGCTCAATTTGAGTCAGCCCTTCAATTAAGACTCGACTACCAACCGGAAATTGGTTGTAAACGTCTGTTCCCAACTCATTCCAAGCCGTAACCGTCACGGTTTCTCGGACCACCGCATCTCTACGCTCAAACTGAAATTCCAGGTCAAATTCGCAGATGGGTGTTTGATCTTGGGACGTATGCCGGAGTTCAGCACGGATCAGAGTTCCGGTCAGAAAGATATTGTTCATAGAAATGTCCTTTTTATTTTGGTTAAGGTTAGAAAACCCGCTCAGGCAGCTTTAGGAACAATTTCGGGATACTCCATCGCTCCAACCTGCGACAAAATCCAGCTAGCAGGCTGAGATACAGGTGCAGCAGGAAGAGGTTGAGTGGCTTCTTCCTCCAAAACGGTTCCAGAAAAGTTAGTCCACTGGTCGCATTGCCAGTTTTCAATTTGTGCACCCAGAAAGTCAGCCTGAGTGAAATTAGTGCCTTCAGTCTTTGCCCCATAGAGCAGGGCACACCTGAAGTCGGCATGAGAGAGGTCTGCTCTTTGCAGCCCCACGCCCATCATTTGGGTCACTTCAAAATTGGTGCGTTGGGCGATGGACTGCGTCATGACCGTAGACTGCAAGATTGCCCATTTCGCAAAAGCATGGGACAAATTGGCATTGATCAAACGAGCATGACTGAGATTAGCGGATTTGAGTTGAGCCGAAATCAGATTGGCTTCATTGAGCGTGGCGTAGGTCAGATCGGCAAATGACAAGTCTGCTCCCTGGAGTGAAGCTCTACGGCAATCTGCGAAGGCAAGCTTGGCACTGGTCAACTTTGCTCCCCGCAACCTGGCAGCATTAAGGTTGGCATAGCTTAAGTCAGCACTGGAGAGGTCGGTACGATCTAAGTTCGAGGCGGACAAATCAACACGGGAGAGGTTAACCCCCGGCAAAGAACGACCGGAGAGGTCAATCTTAGACAGGTTCAACTTTTGATTTGGGTATGCCTCACGCCACTGGTTCCAACCGTTGAGGTCGCCTGATAGGAGAAATTCCAACCCATCTGCTAAAGCAAAGGGGGGAAGTTGCTCCTCTTCTTCCGGGGACTCATCAACGCTGGTTTCAGGCACCTGAACGGAATCGGAGGTGTCCTCCTGCTGCTCATGCAAATCGAGTTCGGAACGGCGATCTCCTCTCTTAGTAAAAGCCACTCCTATAGCAACAACACTCACAGTACCTCCACTCATAAACAGCAGAAGCGGTATGCTCGCCCCGTGGCTTCGCGGCTTCCCTGCGGATAAAGCGGGTGTTGTTTGGGGAGACGGAACCGGGATCGGTGTGACTAGAGGAGTTGATGCTTCTTGTGAAGTCGCTTCGGGTGTAGCTGGTGATGGCGATCGCTGCTGAAGTTGCAACTTTAGTTTTTCGATCGGAGGCAAGTCAGTAGAAGGGGAGGGAGTGGGTAAAGAATCACCTTCATGGGCGACTCCTGCGAACCAGAGGGACGGAGCAAGGGCGCACGGCAAAGCCGATACCGCAAGAGTCGCGCAAGCGATTGGTAGGAGTTGTTGCCAGCGGAAACGTTGCACTGAATGACCTCTGATTTACACTCAATGACTTCAGACTAAATCTGCGATCTTGCATCGGTATGGCACTGGTCAGGAACTGTCTGACATTCAGTTGCTTGTTGTGGATAGCAGTGAGAGTTGAGCAGATGGGTAATAGGTTTGAAGAATGGAAGCGTAATGGTAGCCTGCTTCCGCCAAATTCTGTGCTCCTGTTTGACTCATGCCCACTCCCCCATGAGCCTCACGGCTAACCTCCTCCGTGGAGGCATACTGCGCCATTAAAATTCGCCCGTTTTGGGTCAGCACTTGAGCACGAGTAGAGTCTACAGCAGCGATTGTCGAATCAGTTTCAGCCTCAACACCCCGGTAAACTTGATGGTATTCATCATTTCCAAGATCGAAGTACGGACTGGCGGGTTGCTCTAAAAATGAAAGGGCATAGGAACGGGCAGCGATCGCTTGAGAACACAGCGCCTCAATATTCCATGAAGGTGGCATCTCAGCCCCAACCGCACCGTAGAGATATTCTTCCAGGTCAACCCAGTTAACTGCCAGCAGGTTTTCCCCGTCAGACACAAGCTGCAAAACTCCGCGATACCAATGCCCATCCACGAATGTTAAGCCTTCTGAACCCGGATTGATCAACGCACCATTGGGAATTGTTTGAGAGCCAACCTGTAAGCCATTAGAGCCGACCTCTGCCAAGTACAGGTGATTGGGATTTAGACTGGCAACAACCTTGCCATCCGCATCAAGGATATCTGCTGGAGTAGAGGTGGCAATTTGCAATTGGTTTGAGTGAGAGGCGACCCGCACTCGAATAAAAGTGGACGTTGGCGGCACTACCTGCCATTGAACTGGTGCGGTGGGTGCGGTGGGTGGAGCATCACTCGATGGATCTGTCGATGACTTAGCCCTACTTTTGGATATTTTGCTCTCAGGTTTAGAAGACTTGGAGCGTTGTTTTGCTGTTGGCTGTTGTTTGAGAGTGAGGTTGAATTTTGTGGTTGAGGGGTTGGTTGCTGTAGAGGGACCTGGTGCAATCAAACTGGGGGAGAGAGTTGTTGATGTTGGGGGTTGGGGTTGAGGTTGAGCCGTAGTTCTTTGTGCCGTTGCTCCAATCAATGGTGTCAGTGGGATGACTCCCGTGACCCCTACCATCCCCACACCAACCCAACGTCTAATCGGTAGCGTCATCATTGCTCAAACCACTCCTGTGACTGCGTCGGAGGAAGGTAGTAAATAGGGCGGCGATTTCTCTTCTGCCTGGTGAGGGCAAACACATGGAGGGCGATTGCCAAAACGCCAGTGGTTATCATTACGCCATTAATCAGTTCGGTCATGCCAGGTCTCCTAATAGTTCGTCGTCATCGACATAAATGGCTTCCAGTCCAACAGACACTCTGTCTGCTTCTAAAACTGGGCGAGCGTTTTGAGTTGACTCAGGGGCAGCTTTGAGTGGTGAAACGTGCTGAGTCGTGGACGAGCCAGATTGCAGAAGCTGCATCAGGGCATCAAGCACCGTTGAATTAGCGTTGGCAGTTGGCAGTGACTCAGTGAAGGGCGACACGACTCCAAAGTCCTCACAAATCGCCCGAATTTGCTGGCTCAATACTGTGATCGAATACCGGGCAGCCTCCTTTTGCTGATCGGTCTCAGCGCCACTCGCCCTGAGCGCATAAGCTTGCCAAAAACCCGACATCGCTTCCAGCGCTCGACGTTTGCCCTCCCGAATCGAAATTAGAGAGGCAAGCTTGCCATTGAAGTAATCAATCAGAAGGGCAACCGTCGTACCATCCTCTGCCTTGTAGGAAAACTCCCGGCGCGATCGCCCCGTCTGTTTCTTCGCAACTTTTGAAAGTGCCATTGTCTCCTCTAACGTCCCCGACTAACCTTGCCTGCCAGTGCCTGAGCTAACCCATACACATCCGCAAACCGGAGCGGACGCGCCAAGTCTCCTTGAGCATTACGGGTTTGCTCTGCCAGGGTCAGCAGTCGTCCGCCCATGCCATCGGCAAAGTACAAATTCTCAGCCAACCCCAATTGGGTGAAGTAGTCTCGCAATTCAGAACGCATCACATGCGCCACTCCACCGCCAACCAAAATGTCCGTCTGGCGATCGCTGTTAATCAACAGATCCATCACATTGTCCCGACAGAAGGTTTCCACTCGACTCATCAAACCTTCTCTGACAGCCTGTGCTGCCGTTGAAAAATCTTTCAAGCCACCTGCCACCTTGGAAAGCTGTTGCGGTTTGCCGCTGGTAACCGCTGCCATCAGCGAGGGGTAATCGGCTTCCCGGATGCCAGAGGAGGTCGCATCCGCCTTGAAACAATTCCAAAACCCTAAGTTGTCACTGGTTTGGGATTGGTTCGCGTTGAGTCTGCCGCCCTCAAAGACGAGAACAGATAAGTTTCGGTGTCCCATCATCAAGACAACGACTCGTCGGGAGTAAGGAGCCGCAGTCGATTGTTCTCGCTCTTTTTTATGCAGCAGGTATAGCCCTGTGCCTTCTGGGTAAAAGGAGGAAGTCACTGTAAATTGCTGCTGCCGTCCACAGAAGACAACACCTTCCCCGATCGCCCTCAACCGGGTTTCAATTTCCGCCTTGAAGCGATACTCGTTGAGTGGAACCGCCAGGGAGATGACCGCATTGTACGCTTGAATCCCCAGTTGAACTGCCGCTAAGCCCAGCGCCGCGACAACTTGATAGGCAGCAACCTGAACTTTGTCCGCCGAAAAGCTACTGCCATAATCGGCGGCAGAGTTACCCACCAGAATCGTACTGTCACCCAGTTGCAACCAGATAGATTCAGCCAGGTCTCCAGCCGCATCAAATTTGTGGATAACGGAGGGACTCACTCCTTCAGCGACATCAGACCCCAACCAGAGAGGCTGGAGTTCTTCAGCAGTATTCCAATAGAGGAACTTACAGGCAGACTTACCTAAGTCCCCAGCGAGGTAAATCGTGGCAGGCTTCTCCGGTATCAATGTTGAAATAGGTACGGCTGTAACACTTACCATTGCTTGTTTTTACCTCTCTGGTCGTTGAGTGGTCGGTAGATGGTCGGTAGATGGCTCAGAACTGCTTTTTTGGGTCGTTGAATGGTCGGTAGATGGTCGATACTATTTCTGAAAGTGAATCCAGATAAGCTTTTTGCAGGTCCACTATTTTCAGACTAAACCTGTGATCTGACTGGCGTATGGCACTGGTCTGCGATTTAGCGCGAAGTTGGTAGATTTGTGCCATCTCCCAGTCAGATGACAGCGGTACGGTGAGGAATGGAAATTCCAATATTCACCTCATCTGACCTCCCACACCCAACGGCTTGATGGAAATTCCATTTCCTTTCCATTTCCAAATGCCATTTCCATGCGTTTCCATCTCCATGAGCACCAAAACGTCCAAAGATTTCCATATCACCCTGCCGATCGTGGAAGGGCAAGAGATTGAACAAATCGCTAGCGATCGCGGAGCAAAACCGATTCATGTCATCCGCGACTGGATTCGACTGGGCAAAGCAGCCCAGGCAGCTGGATGCCAATTACTTCCAGATGGAAGTTTTGGTGAAAAGTCGGCTGTTTCCAATACCCCTCCAGCCACCTCCACAAACTTCCAATTCGCCACGCCGCTCATGGAGAAACTGATGGCAAGGGTGGAGTCGATGCAAGCACAGGTGGATGACCAGCGATCGCACCTGAAACAGTTGACCCACCTATCCCTGCTTCAGAAAACCCAGGAAGCCTGTTTCGTTCTGCTGGAATGTGTGGCGACAGACACTGCCAGTGATGCTCTCAAACTGAAGCGAAAAGACTTGATTGAATCACTTAAACTCCGGCTACAGCAAATCGAAGCAGAGACTTTAGCACAGAGGTAGCGATCGATGGTTGTTTCACTCACCAATGTCTCTCCATCCCATGCCAACCACTATTACGCATCCAAAAATATTTCCAGCCAAATGCAGTTGTCCCGTTGGAGTGGAAAGTTGTTGCAGCCGTTGGGTGTGGGAGGATCGGTCAACCACTTTGAGCTGGAAAACCTGCTGAATGGCAGAGCGGTAAAGGGAGAGGTACTGATTGACAAGCTTCGATTGCATCAACAGCAACTCAATGCTAGAGATACCAACAAAGCTCCCCCGACTGAACGGGCTGGAATTGATGTGACCGCCAGTGCGCCTAAATCTGTCAGCATTCAGGCGTTGGTATTTGGGGACCACCGATTAGAAGCGGCTCAACAGCAGGCGAATGCCAGGATGTTGCAAGTCCTGGAAGACCGCTACGCCATCGTTTGCTTGCGGGAGGGAGGCAAACGACGCAAGGTGCAAACCGGAGAGTTAGCGATCGCCAGTTTTTACCACGACACCAGCCGTTCACTCGATCCACAGCTTCATACTCACAATGTCATTTTGAATCTTCAGCGCCGACCTGATAACGGCAGGTGGCAGAGCCTGGATAATGCTGAAATTTATCAAGCAAAGATGCTACTGGGTCAAATTTACCGGAATGAGTTGGCATTGCAGGTTCAAGCTTTGGGCTACCGAATTCACATCACAGATCAGCGTCACGGACTTTGGGATTTGGAAGGGTTTTCTGACCGTCAACTTAAGGCGTTTAGCACCCGTACCCAGCAAATTGAAGCGGCTGTTGGAGTCGATGCCAGCAGCAAAACAAAGGAGTGGGCAGCAACCCGTGTGACTCGTAGCCGCAAACATAATGTCCCTCGGTCTGACCTGTTAAAGCACTGGCAAGAGCAAGCAATCGCCGCTCAAATGCTGCAAATAGCTCCGATTCATCCACTCATGACTCAGACCTCAAAGGAACTCGCCCCAACCCTGGTCGCTCAGAGCCTGACTGTATTGGCTGAACAAGGCATCGATTTTCGCCGTGAAGAAATTGAGCGTTTAGTCCTGCAACAACCAGGACAGGTGAGCTTTGCTGATCTACAACAGGCGATCAACCACCACCCGACTCCTCTCATTAGAAAGAACGACCATGATTTTTCAAGAAATGAAAGACAAGATTACAGAAGCGAAGGAGGCAAACTCACTCTCCCCGCCGACATTACAATCACCAGCAGCAGACACGGTACTGGAAGTCCCTCAGCCGAAGGTAACGGCACAGACAACTCAGATGCCGCAGAAATCAGCGATCGCGGGTCCGTTACTGGAGTCACACCCAGAACAGATCAATGGGCAGCCAGTGGTCTCAGGACACCCGACATCGAGAACACAACTCCAGAGCGATCGAGCAACAACAGCAAGTACCACAGCAGTTCCAACGCACAATCAGGCAGTCAACTATCGCCAGAACCTGGGACGGTCTCATCCTCAATCGAGACCAATTCCTCCCAATTTGTGGGAAGGGTGGACAGCTCCAGCACCTGCCACAGCCGAGCAGATGGAGCAACTGATTACCCTGCTCCAACCCTTGCCCAAGAGTTTGATCACACTCAAACAATTGCTAGAGACAACATCCAGGCGAACCGATCTTCAGATGCCCTTAGTCAACTTGCAGGAGACTTTGGAAGACTTGAAGAAGTCTTTACCACAACAACCTCAACAGAAAGTCGAGGATTCGACTGGACAGCACCTGAACCTGATTACCGAACAACTGAAGCAGACAAATCAGAGCATCCTCGAATTGAAGGCGCAACTGAAAACGCTCTCCACATTGCCAATGAACTCGAAGTCAATCCAGACCGATCTATCTTCAACGCCCGACCAAAACAGGAACCAGCGCCAACCGTGGCTGGAGATTCCGATTGGCAAGAAGAAATGGAACTTCGCCAAACCCCTTGAGGTGGTTCTCATCATCTTCTGCACTGCATCCCTAACTGCATCGCTCATTCAATACCATCCCAGAGGAATGAGCCACATCAACAACCGGATCAATGATGTCCTCATCAAATTGGGAGGAAGGAAGTAACCATGCCTGAAATATCAGACCCGCAATATTGGCAAGAACAGGAGCAAAGAGCCAATGAGATTCGCCCAATTTTGGAACGCACGTTTGCCCTAGCCCAGCAGTACGGATGGGTTGAGCCAATCAGTGATGAGTGCTGGCAATATCAGGGGGACAAGCACACCCTGGTTTACGATCCAGAGTCCGATGCCCTCTGGATTGAGGCAAATGATAGCAGTTGGTGCGTTAACTTCCATGAGCAGGCATTTGTTCCTGAACCCGACACTCAAATTACGGAAGAGCAACTTCAAGACTTTCAAGCGCTGCGGGACTACCTTGAACAACAGGATGTGGTTGGAGATGTTGATTTACGAGCCGTTCAGCAGCAAGCACAACAGCAATGGAACCAGGATCACATTGTCACTGAAGACGATCGCGGCTCAATTGCTAATGCCGTTGAACAACTGTTTGAGTACTACGCCAGTCAGGGCGAAGTTGCCTACAAATTGTCGCCTGAGAGTACCGAGTACCTATACCGTTTAGCTGTTGAGGACAAAGTTTACATTGTCAGTCGGGATGATGCAACAGGCAGCTATAACCTTCAACAGGAAGGGTCGAACCTTGATTTATCAACGGGACAAAGCATTACTCAAGCAGACGTAAAAACTTGGGCGGAGATTGACACATGGGTAGCAGAGTGCCAACGGTTGGAGGATGAAAACGCACAGACATCAAAGAACGGTTGGGAGGAAACCTATTGGAGTCAACAGGAAGACCGAGCAAATGTCTTGCTGGCGATCGCTGAACAGGCGTTTTCTTATCAAGAAGCACAGGGAGTAGTGAGACTGGACGAATCGCAGCAGAATCATGTCACCAATGGTTTGGGAGATTATCAAGTCGGCTATAACTCAACCACTGATACCCTTTGGATGCAGCGAGGCGATACTGTGATGGTGTCCGCCATCAATCATCATCAGCACTATGATTTGAATGCAGGTCGATGGCAACTGGAGGGACTCAATGAGTTGGGCGCAATCAACCTGGATGATATTGCCTACTTCCAATCCTTGCAAGCGTGGCTCCAAGCGAAAGAGTCACTGACTGAACGCAAGCCAGGAATTATTGGGCAAACCCGCATGGAGCTGGCTATTGTCCAAACACAAGTGCCTGTAGTCAGTTCAAGGTTAGAGAACAGCAATCCTCTACTGACGGAAACACCTCCGGAGGTGGAAACTAGCGGCGTAGAAGTTGTGAATGAGCAAACTGCCCTCTTTGACATTGAGGACAAGCTCCCGATTGACCACGAGGAGAGAGAGTAACCCCACGACAGTCTAACCAGATAAAAGCAGACCCATGCCATACCACAGTCAGATTGCTTCTCTAATGTTGTGAATAGATGGATTAACTCGCTGCCTTAGAGCACTCCTGTTATGAGCCAACCTCAACCACTTGACGGCTTTTTGAATACGGTGTTTGGAGACCCAACTCTTACCGAAGATTTGTCAGACGCAGACAAAACTGCAATGCGAACGGCATTTGGCAATTTATTCAAAGGAATAGAACAGCAGGTAGCGACGGCAATGACTGAATCTGCGAATAAAAGCGTTGCTGTTGAGTTGAACGAATACAGTGACACAGACTTGATTAACCACTTAACACAACAGGTGGATGCCGCTGTTTGTGCGATCGAGATTCTGTCTAATCGACCAATCGGCAGAAAGCACCTGGACTTGATGCGTCGGCTTGAGCTGCAATTGACTGCTATTACCCTAAGTGTGAGCGACTTACAACCGCAGCCACAGCAACGAACTCCCTGCGCGGAGGTAGAACAATCGCAGGTACAACCAGGGAACTGGCGGTATCTCAAGCAAATCCTGCTTAAGGAATTCGATTTCCTCAATCACTGGCTACGGTGACAGTGATGACCAGACCTCTTTTCTACTTCTGTGTTGCACTCCTCCTGCTGCCATTTGGAGTCAAGCTTGGAGTTCCGACTTGGGTTCCCTTAGCAGAGCATTTGGAGAGGCAATTCTCTCAGTCCTCCACCCCTCGTTATACCGTTGAAAGAGTTCGTGGTGAAGTCTGGACGTTGCGTGCCTCAGATCAATCCCAGCGGCAAGTAACATTAGCAGGCATCATGCCGATTGACTCCAAGTGGCAAGCACAGGCAAATGGAGTCATCGCAATGCTATTGCAGTCCTCCCACCAGCAAGTTGATCTAACCATCACACAAGTAGTTGGAGAAGGAGAGGTTGCTAGAGCGATCGCTCAGCTACCAAACGGGACATCAATTCAACAAGTGTTAGTGGCAGATGGACTGGCGAAGCTGGACAAGAAACAACTCAGCCAGTTACCAGATGAGGTTAGAAACGCTTTGCAACAAGCACAAACCTTAGCCCAACAACAACGTAAAAACATTTGGGGATAAAGGATGTCCCTCGCTTCCGCGCAAAACCTTCTCGGTTGGCTCTTAACAGGTTTTCTCCTAATTACAGGAGCGTCTGTAATTGGCGCTGATAATTTTCTTGCGATTACGTGTGGATTGACTGCTGTAGGCATTGCGCCACCGCTACCGCTCCCCCTTTGGCTCAAAGGATTGATCGCCGCGATCGGATTAATTGCAATTTCACTGTGAAACAACAGCTATGACAACACAAACTGCATCTCAACAAAGACAAACTCCAAAGAACGAATGGATTGAGTCTGCCAAGACAGCAGGACTTGGATTACTAATGGCACTGGGAGTTCATACCTTTGTTGCTGAAGTTCGTTATATTCCATCCGGGTCGATGACACCCACACTCCATGAGGGCGATCGCGTCATTGTGGAGAAACTGTCTTACCACATTCGTTCTCCTCAACGGGGTGAAGTCGTAGTGTTCCAGGCTCCACCAGAATTGAAGGCTCAAAACCTGGATGGAGACTATATCAAGCGCATTATCGGATTGCCCGGTGATGTAGTGCAGGTCCAAGGTGGACAGGTTTTTGTCAATGGGCAGGAACTTTCAGAGACCTATCTCCAAGCGCTGCCGAATTACGCCTACGGTCCGGTCACAATTCCCCAAGATCATTACTTCGTACTGGGAGATAACCGGAATCAGAGTTATGACAGCCATCTTTGGGGCTTTGTCCCGCGTGATGCCATTGTGGGACATGCTTCATTACGCTTGCATCTGTCTCGATTTGGACTCCTTTAACTCACTCAATACGGGAGAACCAAAATGACTTTCCCTCTTTGGCATTATCTTAAGCAACCTCTGTTTGACCCACAACAGCCTCCGATCGTGCTACCTCAACGATTCAGGCGGTATTACCTAATTGAACAGCAGTTAATTCGACGATTTCAGCACATCAACCATTTGGAGTGGTGCTGGAGCCTCCAGTTGAAAAACTTTAATTCTGATTAATTCCTCGCGCCCCTGACAGGAGGATGCCTTGATTTCCGCCCAACCTGCTCCACCACCAGCGATTTACGAGTCTGGGAAGACTGCTGATGTAGCAGTCCTTAAGGAACCTGCACTCAAAAGTTCGCCGATGATCGGTGCTCCAAAAGAAGCCGATCCAACAGCAGAAGGATTAGCAACACCATCAACGGTTGAGCCTGCGATCGAACAACACATTGAACCTACAAAGACATCGATACAGACAGATCAACCAGTTCAAACACCTGAAACGGTGCCTAATCAAGCTATACATACCAATAAGCAGCAGGTAGGCAAGCAAGAATTAAAGGCAAAGCCGGAGTCCACGAAGAACACCTCCCAATCATCTAACCCAGATTTAGCTACAGACTCAACTCAGTCAGAAACCAAGTCGGAGCAGCAGAAGGCTTTAGAGCAACAACTGGTCGATGTGGCGGCTCAAAAGAATGAGGACAAAGCTGAACAGATCAAGCAGTATTTAGTCATGGTAACTCTGCACTACGCTGAAGCTGGAAAGCTTGAACTGGCTCGTAAAACGGCGCAAAACCCGCTACTCCCTGCGGACATTCAAGCAGAACTGTTTCAACGGATTAATGAAATTGAGGCGGAGACCATCCAGGTATCGCTTAATCCAATCGAAGCATCTCAATCAACGCTATCTCAAGAAGATCAACCAACAACAGAAGCAAGTGCCAACCCCAGCATCCCGAACAAAAACTCCATCTCGTTACAACCAAGCTCCCGTCAACTGCCAGCGCCACGGAAAGGCGATAGGAGAGCACTAACGATTAGTCCATCGGCACCGACCAGCACGCTCTCTAGTCAGGAGTTTTTTCCTGCTCCAATAGTTAAGCAGTCACCATCCCACCCGCCGTTAGTGCGGAGCAACTTGAGACTAATTTTTCCATTGGCAGTTGCGGCTTCAACTACATCCTCATTCGGTTGGCGAGTCCATCCAATTAGTGGTGAGAGCCGATTTCATGCAGGAATTGACTTTGGAGCACCAATGGGTGCAACGGTCATTGCGGCTCACTCTGGACAAGTAGTGGCTGCTGAGTGGCAGGGAGGCTACGGATTAGCGATCGCGCTCCGGCACAAGGACGGCACGGAAGAAACGCTGTATGCTCACCTATCAGAAATTTTTGTTCAACCAGGTCAGTGGGTCGAACAGGGTCAGCCTATCGGGGCAGTTGGCAGCACAGGCAATTCAACCGGACCTCACCTTCACTTTGAAGTTCGGCAAAACACTGGCGAGGGCTGGATTGCAGTTGATCCAGCAACACAATTGAATCAAGCCATTCCTGTAGCTCACGTTTCCAGAAATCGTTTTACTCCTTTTAACATTCAGCAACTGAACCATCGACGAAGAAATCTACCGTTTGCAAAAGCATTAACGATGAGCACTTCTCGCCACACGCTCACACTGCCAACGGACGATCGCAGTAAAAAGGATCAAAAAACTGGCTTGGACTATAAAACACTGATTGAGCTGTACGCTCATCTCTCCTCAAACTCAAGCCAGAGAAATTCTTCAAATTCTCTAATTGCGGATAAGCCCAAGTTCAAATGGTCGCTCTATCCGTTTCTGGCAATGCTGATACCTACAGCGACCAATAGACCTCCCGACAAATTTGAAGTCCCTTTCACAACCTTTCTGCTGAATGTAATTCGGGCGATCGAATTACATTCAGTCCCGGCAAAATTGAGTGGTTAAGCGATCCCAAGAGATCGCCTACTTCCCTTTAGCACAGGAAATAGCTTGGGCGATTTGTCAGATCAAGAGGTTTCAGCAACACTCAACTCGCGTAACAGTAATATGGGGATTAGCGAAGTGAAACAACCCATGAGTTCAATCCCCGCTTTTCACAAACTTCCAGAATGCGACTGTTGCCAGTTTTATACGGGCAATACGCTTTTACTTTGTCCAGTACATCCAAGTGGTGTTAAGCAAGATCAGTGTCTAGACTTCCGGGAGGATGAAACCGCAGCGCGACGCTGGAAACAATTTTTAGGATTGGATTGGGTTAGCGAGGTAGGACCAGAGGATGAGAATCTTTGGCGTAACTCCTTAGAGCAGCAAGAATTAGAAGAATCTAGCTACTACAACGGAGAGTTAATTACAAACCCTAAACAGCGATGGAGTCGTGAACAGCAAGCACATCTACTCGATTACCATCCAATATTCACTGGACGTTGCCCAGAGTGTGAGACACCGATAGAACAACCAGAATTGAAGCAGGGCTGGAAATGCTCACATTGTAGTTGGGAATTCATTTGGGAGGACTGAGTTTATTCTTAAGCTGCCATGAATTGATTCAGGACAACTTCAAGACGATTAAAATCTGCGCCAGAGACAGCTTCAATACCATCAGGACTAACCGCGAGAAAGAATGGAGTGCCAGTAATCTGTAGCTGTGTTGCAAGTTGCAGATCTTGAGAAATCACTTGTGATGCTGCAATGCTTTGGCGATCGCGATTAAACCTGCTCAAATCTAAATTTGATTTTTTGGCAATTTTCAGATAAACCGTCTCATCCAACGGCTTCTCTGTTTCGTATAAGGCATCGTGGTACTGCCAAAACTTGCCTTGTCGTCCAGCCGCCCATGCTGCTTTTGCCGCTGGTATTGATTGTGGGTGAATATCGGCGAGTGGCAGGTTCTTGTACGCGAATGCCATTGTCGGGAAGCGATCGCGCAGTTGCTTTAGACCCAGATGCGCCTGAATACAGAACGGACATTCAAAATCGGCAAATTCAATCAGAGTGACAGCGGCACGTTGACGATCGCCCAAAACAGGTGAGTTTTCAAGAATTTGCGGAAGTTGCTGCCGGACTTGCTCAAACACTTGCGCCTGTTCCTGCGCCTGCTGTTCTCGCTGCTGCTGCTGATAGGCAGACAGAGATTTGAGAATTGCTTCTGGGTGCTTATCAATGACCTCTAAAATGCTTTTCTCTAAATTGGCATTCACTGTAGCCAAAGCAGGGATGCTGTTAAACAGCCAGATGCTACAACACAGCAAAATCACCAGGATGCGCCGCCACCACTTCATTTTCCACCTGCCTCGATCGCAGAGTTTGCCATTTTAATGAGCGACGCGCGATCGCCCAGCTTCACTCCAACTGAGTAGCGGTAACTATATTCGTCCCAAACCACTTGGGCATCCGTGCAAACGTGACGACAGACCCAGGGGAGAAACCAACCTTCAATGCCATTTGCCAGCTTGACTCGTGACAACGGTTCTTTGGATCGATGCTCCTGAAAACTGCTTTGGCTCTGCTCAGTTAAAGTTCGCTTGAAAGCCTCATCAATTGATTCAGCGGGTCTCATCCCACCTGAAACAGATCCAAATCGGCAGGCATTCCCACCATCGCAATCGGGGGAGTAGCCCAGAATGGCTAAGTACCCTCGTTCGGGTTGAGGCTGTGAAACTGCTGCGCTAATGGATGGTGGCGGATACCCTTCTGCTGTTGGGCGCTGTCCTTCAGCCGGAATGTAGATTGGTAAACGCAACGGAACACCACTACGCTCCAGTGTGGGACGAACTGATTGAAACAGGGTCGCTGCATTTGGAAGATTAGGCGCAGTGCTTTTCGTGTAGGCACGAAGCGCAAAAAAGCAGCCAACTCCAATTACCAGCAGGACGATCGCGAGTCTTACTCTTCGTCGCATTTCAAACCTCTCTTATTGCTTACGCCAATTTGCGTCGTATCGTTCCATCAACTGCTCTGCTGTTTGTTTTGGAACGCCAGCTTCTACTAATCCCTGCACACCCAAAGAACCACCACCCGAAGTAACTACGTTCCAACGATTTCCTTTTTTCTTTAATAGGGTATTGCCAGCCATTTCCCCTCGTATCCACCCGACCAGTGCATACCCATTGGCTTGGGCAACTTCAGCGATCGTTGCATTGGGTTTAATGCCTTGTGAGTTGAGATGCTTGAGAGCCGCTTGTTGAATCGCTTTTGAATCAGCATTAATTGCAACAGCCTGGGGTTGACGCGCCACGACAGCCTGATCAGGATGAATCCAGGGTTCAAGCAAGATACTGGCAGCGATCGCAATACCACAGAGAACCACTAAGGTAAGCTGACGCCCAATTCGATGTCGTTGCATAATGACCTCCTATTTGACGCGATAGATTTCTTCAGTTGGAGCTTCGCCCAGATGAGAACTGTTGTTGTAGCTACCTCCAAAATTGCGATCGGATTGCCAGGAAAACGTTGCTCGACTGGACGAATTGGATAGAACACGAGTGCAACCGTCGTTTTGACAAATTCCAATATGCTCATAGCCTCTTGCCATAATGATGTCTCCAGCTTTCGCTTGAGAAGGCGCAACACGAGTTCCCCGACCCGATTTCATCGCAGACGCGACCGAGGGTACATAGTTTGAGTTGGAACCAATCGGGGCAATGCCTGCATCTGCAAGCACTTTATTGACTGCCCAGGCACAAGCTTCCCGTCCTCCTTTGGGACCCATGCTCGTATTCATTCCTCGCAGTTTTTGAGCACTTTGCATAATCTGATCATTCTTTGCTCCCCCTCCAGTGGAGCCTCCAGTAGAACCATTCGGTGATGAACAAACAACAGCCCCAGAGATATCTTTTCCGGCAGCACTGGTTCCATTTGCCGATCGCAATGCTCGCTCAAATCGTTGATACTTCTCGTTGATAACCCCACCAACTTTGCCGTAGTCGCCATTCACCACACTCCGGGCACAGGCTAAATCAGCCCTAGAACCACCAATGCACTGCCCAATACTTCGATTGGTATACCAGCCCTCTTTCATACCACGGCACAAAGCAGCAGCGGCAATACCCGGTTGATGCAACCGCTTGTCACTCATGCCCTTGTAGCCAGGAAGTCCTAGCTTTTGGAACACCTTGCGTTTGTTTTCACACCATGTCACCTGAATCAGTCCTTCGCCCCAACCACAGGAGTCATACATTGTGCGGCTGTATTCATTGGTGGTGTTGAAGTGATCTGATTCATGTTCTGCGGTTGCCAGAATGTAAGCAAGCTGATTCTTGTCGGTCACTCCAGCTTTCGCACACTCCTGCATAATGTGGGGCATGTATTTTGCCGCTTTTTGCATCTCGCTACTTGGCAGAGCGGTTAGTGCTGCCCGACTCACGGCATCTAGCTTACTTGAGTCAACCTGGCAAGTTTCTGAATTATCGCTGCTTGAGCCTGAATCATATTGGTCAATCAGGTCTTGTACCTCTTGAGGAGTTTCAGGCGGTTCAATGCCTGCGGGTGGGGTCATGGGAGTCAAGCCGACGAACACCATCCCCTTCTCTTTAGTTGGCAGGAAAGGGACGGGACCGATGAAGTAAGGCGTACAGCCCAGGTCGATCGCTCCACGGTGGCAGACACGGAAATACAGACTAAATTGCCCAGTGCCAGAAGATTCATCCGTTTTGGTTAGAACGACTTTGAAGGCAGGACCAAACGGATGCCGTCCAGTAGGTTCTTTACCACCATTGAGTTGACCGAGGATGCCTTCTCCACCTCGCACCATTTGCTCTCCTGAACCTTTACCACCGCGAATCCATCGAGCGTTATTCAATTCAGGAGAACCTGCTGACCCCAGACTAATCGGCGATCTCAGTTCAATGTAGTCACACCCTTGAGATTGGGCACAGGGGTGTTTAAATCCAACCTTGTCGCTTCCCGTAATTGAGAATTTTGTGGGAGTCTGACGCGATTCTTTATGCGAGCGATCGCCCCCATAGGTCACGTCATGGATGGCAACGAAACCGAGAAACTGTCCTGGATTCAGGGGAAATTGGGAGAACGCAACTTGAGAGAGTCCCGGTACGCCATTGATAAAAGCGATTTGCCAGTCCTGAAAGTTGCCTAGCTGAGCCTGATCCAGACCAGGAATTTGGGTGAAACTGTATTGGTCGAGTGGCAACTTATCTAGAGACAGGCTGCCCAACACTTCATGGTTGGCGATCGCGGAGATTGGGGCAGAAAGCACCTGTCCACCCCAGTCGTTTAAGTTCAAATTTTTCAGTGCAGCTTGGGTCAGGTTCCCATTCACCAAGTCCACAAGTGGTTTGACCTGACCCAAACGCAGGTCTCCTAAACCTGGGATTGCGCGCGTCAGGCTGGCGATCGTCTGTCGTCCAATCAAGGGAAAGTTGCTCAGACTAATGGTGTTTAGATCAAGCCCTGACAACTGAGCAATGTCATTTAAGCTGAACCCTTGAAAGCCAAAGTCATCCTGAACGTCACCGAGCATCATGACATCACCCAGCGATGAGTCAGCTTGCCAACTGCGAGACGGATTGTACCCAAGCTGGTTAACCGCATCGGCTGGAATGTCGATAGAGCCACCGTCTTGAAGTGTCGGGAGGCTTGAGAAAGAGATGCTACCCCAATCTGGAACTGGAGCGCCGTTGTAGGTCGCAGTTGGGACGTATGTTTCAGCGGCTCTGGCGCTTGAGGGATTACCAAAGATTCCAGTGAAGACCAGCAGAACGGCAAGGACGATCCAGAGGAGATGTCGAAAACAGGCTTTCATAGAGGGGCATAAGAACCACACTCTATGAGCCTATGAATGCCATCTGACTGGCGTATGGCACGGGTTAGCGTTTATCTGACAGCACTAAACTGAGTGGTGATACAGCTCAACACTAATTAGCCACTTTCATCTTTTCCTTTGCCATCAATAACAAACCTTGTCAATCTTTGCTATTTACAGCAAAATGAAAGGGATCACTCCTTCACGTAGCTTGGTTATGAACGTCTCACTTACGTCAGAACTGGAACAGTTTGTCCAGGAAAAAGTCAAAAGCGGTCGTTACCTGTCTGCAAGCGAAGTGGTGCGCGAGGCATTGCGGTTGTTGGAAGATCGCGATCGCATCCAGCAAATCAAGCTGGAAACTTTGCGAAAGGAAATCAGGATTGGTGTTGAGCAGATTGAGCGCGGGGACGTGGTGGATGGTGATGCGGTCTTTGCCGAGCTAGAAGAAGATATTTGCCGGATTGAGCAGGCTGGTACATGAGCCGCTATTTCTTCTCTGTTCAAGCCAAGCAGGATTTGAAGCAAATTGTCGATCGCATTGCCCGTGATAATCCTGCTGCGGCAAGAAGATTGGCAGCAGAAATCAAGCGCAAGGCGAAAGCAAGCGCAGAATTTCCAGAGATGGGGCATTCTTACGCTTACCTGCTACCATCGCTGCGGGGCTTTTTTGTTGGGGATTACATCGTCTTCTATTTTCCCAAACCAAACAGCATTCAGGTAATTCGAGTGCTAAGTGGCTATCGCGATCTGGAGGCAATGTTTTTAGGAGATGATGAATAAAAACAGGCGATGCTCTGATAGCAGTTAACAGTTAATCAATACTACCTGACAGTAATTAAAAAGATTCTCATTTGACTGGAGCATCCAGGTTATGAATTAATATTTCTACAATTAAGTGATTAGCGATCGTACCCAACCGCATGAAGCCGTTCAGAACTTTTTTCTTGCCGTTGAGCCTGTCGTTGCAGTCGATTGGCAACCATCTCAAATCGGTGAGCATCTGCCGTCGTCACTCTGGTTGTTTTCACATCTGGCTCTCCCTGCTCTACCTTCAAAATCGCTCCCCGACCTGGCTCTAGAATTTCTAAGGGAAGATTCTGACGATCTGCTTCCGATGGCTGAACTCCACGCCCTTTTGCAAAGGCATAAATTATATTTTGCTCAGCGTAAACGGTGTAAGTACTGCCAACATAGCCAATTCCTTTTCCAGTCTGCAACGGCTCTCCACCAGCTTCTAAAAGAGTGCTTGCATGTTGAGCGATCGCTAAGGTCTGCTCGCGCCAAGCAGATTTGTCCTGGTCCATTGCTTTTAGGTCGCGATCGCTCAACGGTTGCCCCTGCACAAACGCCTTCCCAATCTGTTCAATTTTGCTCAAGTGACGATCTGAGCGCCCAACATCCCGCGCCTGACGATACCAGTTTCGGACATCCTCAACACTAACCTGTCGTTGAGGTGGCTCCGGTTGCTCGGTTGTCGGAACCATTGAGGCAGGAGAATTGGGTTGAGCCACAGAATCAGGCATAGCGTTAACAGCAGCAATCGATAAAACTGATGCAAGTGGCTCTGATTGACTGACAGATTGTTCTTGTTTGGCTTGGGCGATCGCAACTGTTTCCACAGGCGATCGCCCAATTTGATAATTCGCCTGATCCAGTGCCACCGCTGTCTCTCGAAACGCTTGCAAATCTGCCTCCAAAATGTTGCCCGTGCAATTGGGGTCGAGAATTCCCCCAATGCTTTGAGCCGTCATCTCACTTCCATCCTTGCCAACCACAAAGAAGTTATCGTTCAGGGGATTGTAGCTGATGTCGTAATTCTGACTGGAAACCGTCCAGAACTCATCATTCGCATCCAATTGAAGTTTGTCTGTGGCTTCGCCATAGGCGTAGGCACGTTCAGCAATTTGAAGGATCTCTTGTCCCCTCGCCAATTCAGTCTCTCTTGCTTGCGCTGAAGAAATTTCAACGTCAAAGCTTTGAGTCAGTTGCCCCTCACAAAGTTCTACACCGTCATGCACAGTTTGTGTAGTAGCTTCCACCATACCTGACTCAATCCCTTCAACGGCTGGCATGGTCTGTGTTGTCTGCCTCGCTGCCCACGCTTGTTGTGCCGCTTCTGCAAATCCTTGATCCAGAATGTTTCGGGCAAACATGGCTCCAAAGCTTTTATCCAGTCCGCGTGACTCACCGCCTGTGAAAGGATTTTGAACCGCTGTTTCACAAAGTTTCAGATGCCCGGTATCAGAAAGATGAAACACAATTTCGCCGTCATGAACCAAATCAAAATCGTCTTGTCGATAGTAGGTGCAATAGAGAAGATTGTCGTGACGCTCAACGACCAACGGAAGGTAAGGTTCATTTTCGATCCGAAGATGAAAACCCTGCTCTGGCTTTGGAGCATTGAAAACAATTTCTGCCAACCCTGCCTGATCAAAGAATTTTGCAATGGTTTTCTCTGCTCGACCAAATTGCTCTTTGGATGGCAAAATTCGAGTGGTTGCCATTGCCTCCTCGACAGTAGCTTCCAATTGAGGCGATTGATCTCGCCCATCCTGCGAGTGCTCCTGGTCTGAGCGTTCCCATTCATTTTGCACAACGGTTTGAATCGCTAATTGCATAAATTCGGGAGTTAGCCCCATGCGATCGCGCTCCGGGTAATGCTCCATAAAGGCAGTGGCAATTTCTGAATCACCAACCTCGTTCTGCTGCAACCATCGACGCAATGCTGGGGCAATTCGCTGAACTTCCGCGTCTAAGTGCTGCACAAAGTCTTGATGCACTTGCTGTACAGCAAACTGAGCGTAATTGGCTACATCCTGTAAACCCTCTGCCATGACAGCTACATCAGACTGCATGACATGATCAATTCGCGTTTGAGCAGGATATTCCATCCAATTCGCCGTTGCTCCCTCAAACTCCAACCGCAAATAATCATCAGGAGCCTCAAACACCCGCACAGTGAGATCGCCCAAGGCAGTTGAGATCGTAGCCGTTGCAATTTCACTGGAGGCAATGGCATCTCCATTTGGTGAAGAATCCCCACCCGGACTTGCCTCTTCTACGGATGAGACAATGGGCAGTTCGGCTTGGATTGGAACTGTTGAGGATTCTGGGGTCGGTATCTCCGACACCTGCACTGGCGGTTCAACGGTTTCCATTGTAGGCAGATCCAACCCCATCAATTCCCGCGCCTTATCTTGATGGGTGAACGCTCTGAGTTTGCCGTGAGACTCGTAGAGATAGGTCAAAACCGCCTCAACCTTGTCAGCCTCAACTACCAAACGCATTCTCTCTCCTAGAGAAGTAAATTCCGCTCCAGCGACAGCAATCAACCCCTCATCCAGAAAGTAATCTCCCCCTTTCTGCTTACTCGCGTCAGTCATGAGAGCTAGATTGCCATCTCGAAGCCCCAGCACCGATAGCCTCTGGTCTGCCGATTTCAGAGTCCCTTTGTTCTCTGTGACCTCCAAAAATCGCTGACAGGATTCCGGTGTGGTCATGATGACAGGCTGTTCTTCCAGCGCCTCTTCAATCTTGAAGTTCCGCGCCATCAGCATCCCCTGGTGGATCTCACCGTCCTCAGTGGTGTAGTTAATCAGCTTGCCTGTAAACTGCTCCGCTGCCCGAATGACGTTGCCTGTGAAAATTTGGCGTTGCTCGTAAACCTCTTGCTGCTTTTCGTCAAACTTGTTAATAATCTCATTGCCCCGCCAGTCCAGTACCTCTTGTCTCAAGCTGACTCCAGTGATTGATTCCGTATTGATTTTGGAGAACGGAACGATGAGTTGCTGAGTCGCATCTGCCACCTGGATTTGGAGTCGCCACATCGAGGGAGCAACCGGGTTACCTTCCTCACTGGAGCGATCGATCACCTTCTGCACAATGCCATAGTGAAAGTCACCGTCTCGATTTCCCGTCAAACAGACGGACTGACCCACTGGAAACTGCTCTAACCACTGCTCGACGGTTCGAGCTTGTCGATTGAGTTTGTCGTTCAGTTGAGTGATCTTGAAGGTTAGTTTTTCGTTCGCTTCGGTTTCACCACCTTCGTTCTCAACGTTTTCCTGTCCATTTACATGCGATTGAGTTAACCGTTCCAGTGTCCGCTCTCGATAAACTTGGGTGCGTTCTCGCAAATTCTGAATCGTTTGCTGAGTCTGCTGCTGTGCCCGTTCATCAACCAAGCGCTCATCGTGTAGTTCCAGGGTTTCAACACCTGGAAGTCCCAGCTCTTGCCGAACTAAATTTGTTACGTCCAGCGCCGTCAATGGCTTCCGGGGAGATTTTGCTTCCACAATCTCCAGGAAAGCTGATTCAGCAAAGGGGCTATCAATCCCTTCTTTTGCAGGCATCACTTCCATGCGAGCCAACGTTTTTGCCTGTAAATCGACGGTTTCAGCCTCCAGAGAACTGGTGCCCATCGCTTGTTCTCGTTCCAGCAATTCCAGATATTCCCGCTCAATTAGCCCATACACTCGCTCCTGGTGGGACAGCGGTAGCAGGGGAATGCGTCCGGTGACTTTGGCGATTGCCCCTTCTGTGTCGATCGTATTCAGATCAGAGTCCTCTGTCAGCCCAGAGATGGGGTAGCCTAACTTGACGTGCAGGTCTGGATGGTTTGCCATCACTTCAACTGCTACCTGATCGCCATACTCATTCAGGAAATCTACCACTTCACCCAGGCTAAAGCTGCTATCTCGTGCAGCGGTTGTGTTGGCGTTGAGGGATGCCATCTTTTTGAGCAGCACCGCAGCGGGACGTTTTTCAGCCGCAATGTCACCCATCACCAGGCTGAAACTTGGCAACTCTACCTGACCTGTCCGGTGAATCCGACCCAAGGTCTGCATAAACTGATTGATGTCCAAGTCCGGTTGGCAAATCAGCATGTGCCGGGAACGCTGATCGGCAAATCGCTCGGAGGCATGAAGGCTGATGCCCGTTGAGCCAGAGCGATTGAGAATAATGACATCCATTTCCCCAGCGTTAAAGGCAGCTACGTTTTGAATCGCGGCTGTCGTACCCCGTTCCTTGCTAGAGCGGGTTTGATACGTTTGCAGTCCATCGGAACCATATTCAATCCGATCATCGCGTCCAGTAATTTCGCCAGTCCGGTAGCCCTCTTGCTCTAGCCGATGGCGGATATAGTCAATGGGTGAAACTGGAATGCCATTCCAATCGGTTTCTTGAATCAGTTCTTTGGTCTCCTCATACAGATGCAGTGCAAGCGGATTTAACTCTTCATCTGTTAGCTGGCGGCGAGTGCGATCGCCAAACGCATCTTTTTCAATCACATCCCGTGAACGTTCCAGATACCGCAGCAGTAAATCTCCAACGCTCAGGTCAATTGGATCACCGGGCTTGAGGTCTTGTTCCTCCGCCGCACGTCCAATCGTGCTGCCCATCGTGTTGTAGAGGGCAATGACAGGTTTTTGGTTATTTCGCAAAATTGCCAGCGTATCCTGCACCGTCTCTTCAGCTTTCAGGGCTAACAACGTCTGCCCAATGACGTTGTGCATGATGGAGGTGAAATTGGTACTGCTGGCTCCAGCCGCACCCGTTGAGCCATCTGAAACAACCTGTTTAGCTTCTTTCTTCAGGTCTTTATCTATTTGCTTGACAGAAACTTTCTTGGCACGGTCAAACTCCATGATCGAACTCATGACCGTCGCCATATTCTGGGCGATTTCTTTGTCTACCTCAACCACTTTGGCTGAAAATTCAACGCCTTCAAAGGAGCGTTCTCGCCGCAGGTATTGACCCGACTCCGCCAGTTTTGCCGCTAGCATTTGCTGAAGCGGAACGCCACCCGATTGAACAATATCGCTGAAACTGAACTGGTCTTCAACGGCATGGCGCATCCCCGTGCGAGATGCATACAGGGTCATCGTGTAAGGATTTTTGGCATAGGTAGCAGAGGAAAACACAACTCCACCCGCCTGTTGTACCAGCGATCGCACAAAATCGGCACGGTTTTGAGGACCAGACTGAGCCGTATCATTCGATGTCCCACCAGCATTGTGACTTTCATCAAAAATGAACAAGCTTTGAGGAGCGATCGATCTCAAGAAATCTCGTCGTGCGGTTTCCTGTCCTTTAACCGTTTGAAGCTGGGAATAGGTGGTGAAAACGATATTGTAATCACCCAGATCTTGCTGCATCGCCAGTCGTTCCAGCAATGCTTTCTGCTCCTTATTCCCCCCGGTTTTGCTCTTGGTGCCATCCGGCAGGTTCAACGTAAAGTCAGAATTCGTCACCAGGGGCTTAATCGTTTCGATACCCACATCATTCAGGTCGCGCAGGAAGTCCGTGTAGAGCTTTGCGTCATAGGTGACGAACACCAACGTATTGACATCTTGAGAAGATGGCAGGTTCAAGGTGCCACTGAGTTGAGCTTTGGCAACTTCTGCCAGTTGCAGCCCCTTACCAATTCCGGTCTGATCTCCCAGAATGAATGCCTCACCCTGCTCCAGGTTGTCGATCGCCAGAGCAACGCTGTCAATTTGTTCAGCAAATGGCTGAATCCGAGTTGTGCCCAGATTCACCTTGTAATCAACAAAGGTGTCAATCGAACCCACTTTCTGTTCTAAGCGGATCAGCGAATCCTTGACGGCAGTTTGTAAATTGGTTGGCACCAATGTTCCAGCATAGGGTGCCTGACTCTGCGGTTGGTAGGGAACTTGCTTGATATCGTTGTCCATGACGGCTGTTTCCAATGAAGGGGCAGTAGCGGCTACAGGTTGCGGCAAACGGCGATCATCCGGTTCAACCACTCCTCCAGCGATGTCTCTTGAATCAAGGTTTGAATCGCTTCTAGTCGATTCCCGGTCATCGCTTGAGCCGGAAAATCGAACAGCATCATTCCCTCTGTCCAGTCCGAGGGACGCAACAGCAGCATCGCTTCTTGAAGTTCGGTATTGTTCGTCGTCAGAGCTTCTGCCCATGCCAGTGTCGATTCGTCCATTTCTGGCATCACCAACTGGTACATCTCGCCCTGGTTGAGCATATTGAGGATCTGCTGATATAGCTCCTGCTCGCTCAAATTCTTCTGTTCCAACGTCTCGCGAATCAGCCAGTCCAGGCGATCGCTCAGGAGTTCCAGATATTGGTTGTAGCTCTGGATTTCCGTCATCGTTTGCAGTATGAGCACTGCTGTCAATTGAAGAATCAGTGAGTCCTCGGTCGGTGGAGTCCAGAATTTCGAGGTGGACGGGAGATAAATCGCCATCGGGTAGTAGCTCCTTAAGGTCAGCGAAGGAACGATAGACAGTAGGTAGTTCAGCAGCGGGATAGGGTCGGACAGATTTGCCCCTGCCCTCAATCACAATCACGTCGATCGGGAAGGTCGTTCCCTGTTTAGAGTAGAGGCTTCCCGCAATGCAGAAATGCTGAGTGACGTTGTAGTTGTCGTACAGGCTTTTGTAGAAAGGAGCATTTTGCCGGGAGTTATAGCTGGCGGCAGCATCGGCTTGATTTCCGGTTTTATTCCCCATCGGCGCACTCAGGATGATGACAGAGCGCCCATCGTCTTTCATTGCCTGGAGTGCTTTAAGGGCGATGGTCTGGTCAATCTGGGTTGTGACATACTGCGGAGTTGCAGGTCCGCCCCACACCAACCATTCTTTTGTTCGCCCATTCTCCTTCACCGACCCAAAGGGAGGGTTTGCTAACATCACATCTACCTGTTCGGCAGGTAAGTAGGTAGCGGCATCATTTTCAGTGACGGTATACCCCTGCGCTCTCAGGTCAGTTACCCGGTCTGGATTCAACTCATTAACGACTGCCCGTTGGGGATTTGTCGTGAGCAGGAGTGCCGCATGTCCCGCTGTTGGCTCGTACACGGTTGTCTCTGCCGTAACCCCTGCAAGAGAGGCTGCCAGAAATGCGATCGGGATGGGGGTACTGTAAGCCTGCTGGCGAACCGATGTGGAAGAACGAACCCCCAACGTGGGCTGACGCTCTAGCAAATCAACCAATCGATCAAACGCTTCATGGATGGTTTGAGATTGCTGAATCATTTCCCGTGCCGATCGCACAACCGCCGCTTCCATTGCCTCATCCACACCTTTTGTGAGGGGACTACCGGATGGAATGGCTGTTCCCAAAACAGCCTCAGCCTGCGCCCGTGCTTCATTAATCCGGGCGTAGCTCTTTCCTTGAATTAGATGACTCTGAAATGATTTGATCAGAGCTTCACGGTCAATGTCAGGCATGATTGAAGCAAACCGTTAACTGTTAAAGGGTTTAGAATTTTGTACTGGGTTCAAACATTTGGTCTAGGCGTAACTCAATATCCGGGTCTTCTTCTCGCAGAACTAAAGAAGCATCATCAGAGTCATAATCGGCTACTGGGAGAGGGGCATTCATAGAGGCGTTATCGCTGTGTGGGTGGATCTCATCGTTAAAAGCAAGAGCAAGGGCACTCCACGCATCACACCAGCTACTAGGCAATCCGTTTGATTTAGGCAAGAGAGGACTCCTTTTAATTCAGTTCAAAGTCGCGATTCGTCTCTTGGGCTTGAGCGACCTGTTGAAGCATTTGCATCACCTTGCTGGCACGCTCAAAATCTTGTGTTTCGAGTCGCGATTCAATCTGATCACCCTGCTGATGATAAAGTTCACCCCGACCATCAACAGCCATCACCACAAGCGAATTTGAGCCAATCTCAACGGAGTAATGATGGTCTTGATAGTGATTCGTCTCGTTGTATTGGGCGACAGATCTAGCCGCGATCGCAAACTGCTCACTCTTTTGGGCATGGTGTTGTTCTCCCCGCTCAGACCCCCGGACATTTTCAACGTCCTGACGCATCAAAGCCAGAGCTTGACTCTGTTCACGAGAGAGTGTCTCCGGCTGTTCCAAAACCGTGATTTTGGGGTCTTTCTGATAGAAAACGCTCTCCGCTTTGAACCGCAGCAGGTCTTGACCTGTTTCTCTATCACTCAGCCGATAGGTGTTTCGCCCCTCAAGAGCGACACGGAAGCCGTGGTGTTCATACTGCCGTTCCTGGGTACGCTCAAAGCCTTGATTGAGCACCTCTAATGCCGCTTTTGCAGCTTGGTGAGTCCGAATGGCAGCGGGTCGAGAGGCAAGCCACTGCCCTGCCTTCTCCAGCCCACGTCCACCCACTTCTAAGGCTTTCGTCCCTCCTGCTTGTAACGAGCTTTGAGCCTGTTGTTTGAGAGCTTGAACCCGCTCACTCCCAAGTTCTTCTTGAACAGCTTTGAAAGTCTTTTTTGTCCCTTCTAAAACTGTTTGCTTCACCGTTTGAAACGTTTCACTCTCCAATCCATCCTTCACCGCCTGTACTGCCCTCTGCGAATGAGCAGCCAGGTCTTCAACAACGGATTGAAAAAAAGCTTTGCTGTCAGATTCTGGAAGCTGGGCGATTTGCTGCGACGCAACCACCAATGCAGGAGGTAAGTCAATCGTCGGCACCTGGGCAAAATGGAGTTCTTGAGCAGAATCGCGGTAGAACTCCGTGGCGCTTGGCAGGCTAAGAGGTGGTTCAGCTACCCATTGAGAAAACGCTTGCGCGATCGCTGGCAAGGTATCTGCTACTGCGATCGCTTCGGTTCCCACTCGGTAAGCAACAGGCGATTCATTCAGCATCACAGCAAGATTGTTACCTTGCGCCACCAATGTATAGTCACCAACCATCACAACAGGTTCTGTTAAGGATGGATCACCCAACGGATTCATCAACTCATCAGCCATAGCAACAATGGCTTGCGCTGCCTCTTGTGGAGTGGCGATAGACAAAGCTTCAGACTCAGAAACGATTGCGGGAATAGCGGCAATCTGAGTACTCCAGGAATTATCCAGGTCAACCTCTGTCTCTGGTTGCCAAAGCGGCATTCGTGGAAACAACCCCATCTCGTTCTTGACGAAATAAGATGTTTTCCCCAGAGCGAATTTCTAGTTGCGGGTTTTTCTGGGCGTAATCGTTGAGTTCAACCCCCTGACTGGGTGCCTCTTTGATAACTGCTGAAATTAAATCAATCCGGTCTTCAGTTAGTTCATCGCGTTGTTCACCGGATGCCATCTGACCGAAAATTGTGCGCCCATTTTTACCAAACCGAATTTTGAGATCCATCGCGTCTGGATCAACACCTGACCTTTCAGCAATCGCATCAATAAGTTGGTTAACTGAAGAAGTTGACATCGTAAAATTCCTCGCAAACTTATGCAGCTAAACGTCCGAGCACCGCGTCCACACGAGCCATTGCGGTAGCTCGATTGACAACAACCTCCCCATGTACTAATGCCAGAGCAAGCTGCTCATCAAAGTAGACTTCCATCAAAGGAGGCAGATACGTTTTAGGGCATGAACGCAGATAACTGATTAGCCCGTTTATCCAGCGGACAAATAAGATTTCATCAAACCAGATCTCGATCACCTGGGGAGTATATTTGGGTGGCAATGGTGGTTTACGGTTTTCTTCAATCAATCGCTCAATCCAGCCCGGATTCTCGCTTAAAGCCACAAGCGCTTCTGAAGATAAACCCCAGGAAGCAGGAACTAGAATTGCAGGACGCAGTTGACCGAGAGCTTGATTCAGGTGAGAGTTGTTGCCACTGTCACCAGTCGTTCTCTCAACCTCAAGAGGGGTTAATTCCGTTTCCGTAGTTACTGCCTTAAACGTGTCGTAAAAGTCCTGCCACGGCTGTTGCCAACTCGCAGGAATCAACGGATTATGCATTATTCACACTCCATTTCATAGTCAAACTGCTTCTCGACATCAACCTCAGCAGCCATTGCCAGAGTGGTCTTCTGAGCTAAGGTTGCAACGGCTTGAAAGTCTGATTCCGTAAAGTCTGTTTGTACCTCGCTTTCCAGTCCAGCAATCAGCGTTCGTCCCTCCGGGGTTTGTAACTTCAACAAATTATTTGCATCAAAACTTACGGTTAACCCGCTGCTACTCTCTTGGGCGATCGCAACATCTGGATTGGACTCCAGGTAGTCTGCAATCACAGTTAAATTCTCCCAAACGACTCTGGATGGCTCAACTAAGGGGAGAGCCAAATCCATTTCGCAGTCTTTAACGTCCGCCTCCACTTCGTCTTCAGTGGCTTCCACATGCGCCACAACAGGAGCGGTGACGAGCGGTCGCCCCTGGTCATCTACCTGCACCAACACAACGGGGGACTCTGCCACCACTGCTCCGTGTAGGTGTTCTAAGTCTCCAAGCTCCTTTCCTGTAACCGTTTCGACTTCCCCGATGGGTCGCAAGACCATTTGAGGTTCGACTGCAATCTGCCCCAGGTCTGCTGCCAGATTGCTTAACCCTTCTAGTTGAGTTGGGAGTGTCGGACCATCTTCTACACCTGCAATCGAAATAAATGGCTGTGCTGTATCTTTGACGTAAGCACAGATACCTTCCAATTCTGTTGAGCCTTGATAGGGACGGTACAGCTCATAGCGCACAGCACCCGAATCAATCTTTAGCAAGTCTTGCTGGGCTTGTGGGTCAAGGTAATCCGCGATCGCTTGAGCCGCAACCAGACTGCGCTCTTTTAACTCAGCCCCTTGATGGTCAAAAATGGTTGCGATGAGTGTTTCTCGATCCAATCCTGCTCCAGTGGATGCTAGAGGCATCCTGACTCCACAGATGTCTTCGGAGGCTTGCTCCAACAGTTGATTCGGCATAGCGCGGTAGTATTGCTCTACCGACATCGTTTGTTGAGCATTCCACTGCCCAAACTGCTCAACCTGTAATGTTGCAGCCGCTTGTTGTTCTAGCCCGTAGGCGATCGGTTCTAAATCTTCAGCCAAAGAGATATAACTACCATCGGCTTGGCAGGTCAAAATAGGCGTAAGAACCTCCTGGTTTTCAGAAGAGATGCGATTGATTTCGGTAATACCCTCAGCATCCGAACTAATTTGCAGATTGTAGTAAGCAGTTCGGACAGTTACTTCTGCATCAGGTTGAGCAAAGACATTAGCCGCATTAACTAACCGGGCTTGAACAGCAATTTGAGCCTCTACTTGCCGCTCTAGTTCGCGTTGCAGAACACCATAAGCTTGATTTGCCAAAAGGGGATTGAATTCTGGTTCCCCCACAATGTCTTCTTTAAGTTCACCGGATAGTTTGGCGGCAATCACCAATTCTTCGTTTTGGAGGTCAGGATTATTCTCATCTGGAAGCTTGAGCATCCATAACCCTTCATCCGACAAGCCAAGCATGAGGTGAGGGGACGTTCCATAAATTGGGTTGCGTTCCTCATCAATCTCAAGGCTCATCATTCGAGAGCCACTGTCCGATGGTGCAGCGTAAGACTCCAGCAGGTAATTAGCGAGGTCTTGAAGCTGTTGGGGTTGAATCTGTCGCTGCCCACTCGCAACCGCGACTGCATTCTGCTCCACCATAACTGGATACAGCGAATTCGCTGCAATCAATCCTTGTTCAGTTTGATGAAATCGCTGGACACCATTGACTTCGACATCTAGAATCTCACCATCTACCATCTCTACAACGGCTGCCTGTTGAGGTAACACCGGACGCTCAACCGCTGCACGCAAAGCTGCAATCTTTTCTGGAGGCACTGCTTCTAACGCTTCAGGGAGGGCGAGCAGCGGACGAGCAATTAATGTGTTGCCAATTTGAAGTCGAACCTCTGCTGCTTCTGAGGCTTGCAATAAAGGTGGATCGTTCCCTTCTATGGCGATCGGGTCAACTCCACGCAGCAAATCAGCTTCTCCGCCGACTAGTTGCGCCTGCTCAGTGCCCGTCAACACGTCCAATTCGGGGAGTACTTCTCCATCAATAAATGACTCCTCTTCCAACTCCGCCTGCATTTCAATGGAAGGTAACACAGGTTGCGGCTTAGGAATTTCAGGAATGTCCTGATTGAGTAGTCGGGCAAGTGCTCGATAAAGTTCAGAAATATCCCGTTCGATTTTCTCGGCACTCGCTTCACTGACTGTAAATACCATCGCGTCCCTCCATCAAGCATGATTGCGATGACTACTAATCATCAACTTCAAAATCGTAGTCAAACTCGCTTTCTACTGCTAGAGCCTGATTTGTCTTCTGCGAAAAATCTGCCAATTCCTTGAAGTCAGCACTGTTAAAATTCGTTCGGACTGAGTCTCCTTCAACGGTCAAGGTGTGACCTTCAGAGGTAATTGCCGTTAACTTCCCTTCAGCGTATTCAAGCGTGAGTCCAGTGGCTCTATCATCAGCTTTGTCCACCCCTGCTGCCTGGAAATAGGTCATCAAGTCTCCGACACTCGTCTGGTTCTCTGGGGCAAGTGTGACTTCTTTGACAACGCGGCGTGGGCGGCTGGAGGATTCTGCTTGATCCGCGTGCTGACTTGCAGACTGCCGATTTATTGTATTGATTTCGTAACCCTCGCTTTTGAGAATCGCGATCGCATCATTCACATTGGATTGAGCCAGTTTTAGCATCGGAGTTTGCTTTGTTGTCTGCTCCATTGAAGCACCCATTTTTTCAGCAACAATCTCCGCTGGCTTACCAAATAGAACGGCTCCTCCATCTGGATATAAACTGACATTGGCAACATTGCTCGCCTCTAGTTCCTTAAAAGAAACCTTATACCCTTGCGATTCCAACGCTTCTTTGGCGGGCTTGATTTGCGATTCAGTCAGGTTGAGTTTAGGCATTGCCGTACCCGTTGTGGCAGAGGGCTTGGTATAGCCTGTTTCTAGACCTAATACCCCGGCAACTTCTTGAGCCACAGCACCCGTAATCACCGCTCCTTTGCCGTTATTGCCGTCGTAGGTTGCGATCGTCGCTTCCAGTTTCAGATCCTTGGTAGCAATGTCTAAGCTCTCACCAAATTCCTGCTTGATCTGTCGGTACTCTGCGCGATCAAAGGTGAGCATGGGTCTCCCACCCGGAGTTTCGTCTGGTTCACGTTCCAGAGCTTTCGCCAGGTTTTTGGCAGAGCCATCATAGACATGGTAGGTTTCGCCATCTGGTGCCTCTCGGAAAACCACTTTGGGCTTCAAGTTGCTTTCAAGCTCTTGAGATTCCACTTTGTAGTCTTGAGATTTCAGCCACTCCACGACAGAATCAATATCATCCCGATCCAGTTTTACTTTAGGAGTTTGTTTGCTGGTTTGTCCCAATGGCAAATTAAACTCTTGAGCCACATCTTTTGCAGCTTGTCCGTAAATGGTGGCACTGTGTCCATGCAACGTGATATTAGCGGTCTTCTCTTCAACGAAAGAGACTTGATAGCCACGCTCCTCTAATCCTGCCTGCACCGTTTCAAACTGTGCGGCATCGATTTTGAGCATGGGATCTTCATTCCGGGTCAATTCGGGTTGTACCCCTAAAATTTCAGCCGCTGCTAGAGCGACATCTTCAAAAACCATTGCACCCTTGCCTTTGCCAAACACTTTCAGTTCAGCGATCGACTGGGTTTGTGTATCCGTTTCTTCAATCTGTGCTGTAGCCATAAATTAAGGTCTCCCTAAAACGTGACTTTGACTTTTCCGTCCTCTTGAGAACGGGTTCCTCCTTTAGCAGGTTTCTCTTCTGGTGCTGGGAAATACTCTTGGGCGATCGCCATTCGCTTGGCAATTTGTTCTCGGCTATGTTCCTCAGAAAAGAACTCTTGTTGAGACCGTTCGATTAATCGTTGCCGCACTTTTTCCCATTTACTGCGGCTCCACTCATCCGCCTCAATATCCTCTTTGGGTAACGTGATTCTCGTGATCATTGGAATGGAGCCTTCATCCCTGGTGGCATAGGCGGGATTAATGAACACACATTTCCCAGCCACAAACTTATTGAATTGTGCAGACTCGACAATGGCGCGTTTATGCAAGTGCTCTCCCGTACTGGTACTGCCCCCACCTTTGCCTGTACTGCGGCTTTTTTGGCGAGTGGTGAGTTCTTCTTCACCGATGTAGTCGCTAAACATCCGAGCACTTTCGCTCTCTTGTGGGTTAAAAATGGCTTTTGTGGCACAACCACCCAAAATGGCACGGCTGATCTCACGCGAGTAGGCTTTCTCTAACTGGTTCAAGTTCTGATAGCCAATCAGCGTGACTTGCCCCAAGGAACGATTCTCGTTGAGCCACTGAGTCAGGGTTGGCAGGTAGACGGTGGGCAGCTCGTCAACGGCTACCAGAAACGGATCTTTGCGACCACTGCGAGCATTACGAGCCACCAGCATGTGCAAAATCGTAGCCACCAGTGGAGCAACCGCATCCCGGCGCTGGCGATCGAGACCTAACACAATCATGCGTTTGCCTTCCAGGTCTAATGGCAGTGTGGTGGGTCCACAAAACGCACCCACCAGTTCCGGGCTAAGGAAACGGCTAAAGACTTTGCTGGCGGTGCCAACAACCCCTGATACCGTTTTTTCGCTGCTTGCTAATTGCAAAAGCTGTGAGAACGCCAGATAAACCCACTGGCTGATGTGATACCCACTGCCTGATTCGCTGCGTTCCCACGCCGCTTGAATGCGTTCTGGCAATTTCGACAAGCTCAAAATGGTGGAAGCCGTCAAAATGTCGGGCGCTGGTAATCCCTTTGCCAGCATCAGCATTGCCTGGGTCAATTGGTCTCCAGCATCCGCAAAGAACTTGTCCTCTGAAGCATTGGCAGAGAGTGCAAAGTTTCGGTTCATCACCGTTGCAATTTGCCGAGCCATTAGTGCGTCATCGGGACTATGGAGGAAGTCTAAGGGATTGCAAACTTCAGACTCTTCAAACCCTGGAGCAAACACTTTGACATCGTACCCGTGCTTTGCTGCAAACGGCACAAGCAATTCTGCCTGCTCTGGATATTTGAAATCGTAGATGCAAAGAGGAATGCCCTCTTTAATCGCAGAGCGAATTGCCGGATTAATCAGTGAGAAGGTTTTCCCTGATCCAGGTCCACCGCACACGGCAATCCCCCGGTTTGCATCCGGAATCCAAAGTGTTCTCTTTCCGGCAACAGGCTTCCCTTTGTCATTGCGCTTAAACAGTCCGGCATAGAGTGTCACCGCATTGTGCTTGCGCTTTTCCAGTTGTTCTAGAGCACGTTTACGAGCAGTTCGTTTTTCGCGATCGCCTGCCAGGTAGCCAGTGGCGATTTTGTTGCCATGCTTCCGACCTTTCCCTAACCAGGCGAGGGCAATCCAACCAATCGCCACAATCAACAGCATGAGACCATTGCCCCCTTTAAGGGACTGGAGGATTCCACCTCCATACTGAGAGCCACTCTGGACAAACGTATTTGGCTCACTGGTACGGACAGCGATTGTTTGAGATTGCATCAAGGGAGAAGGTTGCATTTCAACCTCAAGCGGTGAGATCAGGGAATACCGTTTTAAGCCACTGCCATAAGCCTTCTGTAAGCGCTAGTAACTTTTCTTGGAGCGTTTCGCGTGGGTCTGGCTTAATGATTGGAACAGGTTCTTGCGGCGTTTCGCGTTTAAGTGGTTGGGCAACCCTTGCAGTAACGGCAAAGCTGCGCGCCTGTTTGACCTCAGCCATTTCGGTGTCATTCTCGATGTCACCTGCGACAATGCCATCCCTAGGGCGATAGCTGATGAAGGGAACAGGTCCAATCACGAATGGGGAACAATTGGGTTCGATTGATGAGAACGGTTGACAAGCACGAAAATACAAAGCTGTCTTGATGCTTTGCTGACTCGCTTCTGTTAGCACGACCTTAAAAGCATTATTGAAGATATTACGCCCAGTTGGTTCAAGCCCATTACTCAACTGAGCACCTTCCCCCTGTCCACCTTGAACTAGTTGCCGACCTGTCAGCCAAACTTTTTGATGAATGGCTTGATCACCAGATAACTGAATTCCAGAGCAGGTAACGGTGTCACAAGGCACGCTGTACCCAGCAATATCACTTCCCGATAGGCTGTTGGCACCCGACTTGGCAGTCAGCTTCATGATGCCAACAGAGCCACTGGATTGAGGCGGAACCGGAAAGAAGCTCCACGGCAATTCTTTTAGCCCAGGAACGTCACTAATTCGAGCAGTCTGCCAGAACTGAAATCGTTGCAATGGTACAGACAATAATCCTGGAACATCTTTGAGCGTATAGCGCGATAAATCAAAGTTGATAAAGTTAACGGTTCCTAGTTGCGAATCGTTGGTAATGATTTCATTGAGTGTGCGAGCCAGGTTGGGACGTGGAAAGACGACACTGAGCCGAGCTTTGAGTAACGGCACCTTAGAGATCGGTTGAGTACCCAACTCTGGAATTGCCCCAGCTAAATCGGCTAACGTTTGACGCTCAAACAGCTTGAATTGGCTTAATTTGACCGCTTCAGGTGAAACTTGAGTACCAACCGCGATCGCAAATAAGTTCATGTCTTGCAGGCGGAAGCTCCGTTCAAAATCACCCAAGGTGAGGACTTGATCCAATGGTTGACCTGTTTGCCAAGAGCGAAACCCAACCGCTCCCGATGTTTGAAGCTTGGGTAATTTAGTAAACGTCAGGGCATCCCAGTTTGGGGCAGTAGCGGATCGTTCGCCTTGTTGAACCGTTACGGTCGGAATACTGACGGCTTTTGTCGGAAGTGATGTAAGCCCCCAGCAGACAGCAGCAAGAACAATGGGAATCACACGACGAGAAGACATAGTGTTACACGCCTCCAGGTGTTGGGGTTGATTGCAAGCCTGAAGCAGGCGTTACAGACGAGGGGGAGACAGGAGAAGAGGAAGAAGGGGATGAGGGATTTGGGAGTGTCGCAGGAGTTGTTGTTGAGTACCCCATTTCAGCCAGTTTGGACACAACGGCTAGTGATAGTTGAGATCGCTGAGCAGCCTGCTGCATTGGCATCCCGTTTCGGACTTGAGCCAAGAACGCCCGTACCCGCTTTACCACCGGGCTAGATGAGGAAATTAACCGCTGGCTCAGTGCCCGTTGCAGTCCGCGCTCAACATCGTTCCAGTTGGCGGTACGATTGCCAGCCACAACCACTCCACCCCCATCAGCCAGGTTTTGATGATCGGGTGTGACCGCAATGGAGGCATATTGGGGCTTGCCAGAACCGTAACCAATCTGGAATAAGTACGTTTTTCTGCCGTATTGCGATTGAGTAATGACCGTCAACAGCGTCGATTCTGTTCGGGGAATATTGGGAAACTGGATGCTCGTAACACGCTTTAAGTGGACAATACTGGCTCCAGAACGCTTTCCTAACGAACCATCAAAATCAACTGCGATCTTGCTGGGGTCGTCGAGCCACGCTCTTAAAATCGTCTCACCCGTTCGGGTGAAATCGATATTAGTGCCAGATCCCTGCCAAACGGTAACAGATGCGCCATTACCCTTTAGCCCCTGTGCCTGAGATTGAGAGACTTGCCGCAAGATCGGCGCGGCGATCGCCGGAGTGATAGAACTGAGCACAACACCGACTAACAGCGGAATCATTGTTAAAGAAAGCAGATGCTTTTTCATCGCGTCACCTCAAACATGGAATTGGTTTGTACTTGAAGCTGCTTTCCGGCAGGAACCCGCCAAACTTTTGCTCGATTGCGGTTGCTCTCTGCTAACCGTTGATTGCGATCGGTCATTTGCTTCTGCACTGCCCCAAACGCTCCTTCAAGCAACGCACCGCCAATGTCAGTCTTACCGTTCTTGATGTTGGAGGACGATAGGGAAGGAGATGAGGTTACACTCTCGCTTTGAGGGCGATTTAACAGTTTGCCAGTCTGACCCAATGCGCCCGTAAGTGCCACCATCAGGTCTTTACCAAATCTGCCCCTCTCTCTGTTGATGTTGTCTGCCATCACTGGATTTCCACCTTCGCCTGTAATTGTCAATGAGCCTGGTGGCACCTGCATGGTTTGAGAGCCTGCGGCAGATGGGGTGACAACGGCGATCACAGAAAGTTGAACCATGCCGCTGTCAGACACCGCATCCACTTGAGCAACCAACTCTGTCCCAGCCGGAAGCGCGACTGAGCCATCTGATCCAAGCAAGGGTTCATCGAGTTGAACCGTGAATTGCTGCGCTTGCTTTTGCTGGATATCTTCTGCCCACACAATCGGGGTGTTGAGCGTAGCGGTTGCCGTAGACCCAGGCATCAATTGGGATACCTGACTTGGTTCACCCGTCAGGATCGCATTCATATCAGCGTCGTACCGCTGCGGACTACCCAATTCCTGATGACGAGTATCACCGCTGTTCAAAGACTTAGATTGTGCTATAGCCGCAGCAGTCGAAGACGAGGGCACGGCAGAGGAATAATCGGCTGTTACTGCTGATGGTGTAGAGGGAGGTGTGCCCAGGGAAGAGGGTGAACCAGGCGAGTCCATTGCAGGTTCAGCAGCAGAGACAGTGTCTCCCCCATCGTTCCCTCGACCAAAGCTACCGACTGCCACCGCATCTTGCCATGCCTGGTTCGGCTCTTTGTTTTCTGGAACTGAGTTAAGCGGTTTATCTGCCAAAGGCGCAGGGCGTGCAATCGGGGGCGGGCTGACAACTGGGGTATAGCTGCGGACAGGTGGAGCGACTGCAACAGGGGCGGGAGTACGAACCGGTGTGGAAGATGTCGGCTTCGACGAAGCCGACTTAAGCGGACTTTTCTGGGTGTTTGGCTTGCTGGGAAGACGTGGAGTAGTATTCTGTTTGGTTTGCGCGATCGTTTGCGTTTGGGTTCTTAGAGCGGTTTCAGTCTTGAGTCTGCCGATTTCCTGTGCTGATGGATCAGCGGTCGGTGTCGGCTCAGGGGATGGCGGAGGCGGTTTCGTGGCAGCTTTGTCATCCCAGCTATTCACACTCAAAAGGAACAAACCCACCGTGCCAACCGCACCTGCCATCAGAACTGAGACAAGTCCAGCTTTGGCAAATGGATCACTCCAGATTGGAGTTTTTGTTTTAGCGGTGGAATACGCCTCTTCCCCTTCCAGATCTTCGGGGTCAAGCAGTAACTCTTCCTCTGAAGCCTCTGGATCGAATACTTCTGGGTCAATGGGTTCCTCTAGAAATTCTGGCTGATCAGTAGCAGACTCTCGTTCAAGAACGGCAGTTGCCATTGAAGGTGCCGTTGAAGGTGGAGCAGGCTTGCCGGGAGGGGGTTCTGAGACGAAGCCCGTCATCGCCGCCAGATCATCCCACTCTGAGGATAGGGATTGTTGAGGATTGGAGGATTGGGAAGAGGGATGCATGATATCGAGGTCTAATCGTTGCGAGGTTGGTAGCGAGGTCTAACGGGTAAGCTGCTGAATCTCCAGATCACGCATTTCGGTAATGCGTAATCCGCTTTGCTGCGCTTGATAGACGGCTTGTTGAATTGGAGTGGAGTTTTCTGGTAGAGGGTCACTGGTCGGTTCAACGGCTTGCACAAAGACAGATTTGTTGAATGGAATGACACGCCCTTGCGGATTTGCACCATCGAAAATCAGTAGGTTGGCGACCACATCGACTTGCCATATTCCCGGTTTAACTGGCTTTGGATCTGAGACCGATTCAAAGCTCAAGACGCTTTGAGCCGCATTGCTGAACACACCGTTCGGGGTCATTTTGGCAACCTCTTGCAGGAAAGGATTGCGAAAATCCTCAGCTAACATGAACGAGGCTTGCCAGGTTCCGGTTGTAATTCGACCTCTGCCCACCTGGACTCCTGGATCACTTAACGACCCTCGACTTGCTTGACCTGTCGCTCCTACCCCATCTTTAGAAGCAAGCTTTGTATTCCAGGTGAATAGCAGTCCTAACCCATTTTTGACAAACTGATGAACGGTGACTGGCATCCGAGAAAAGTGATCGACTGGTTCCATCGCAATCGATCGCCCATTGTCAAGTTGCACCATTGAAGGAGCGGGCTTTCGAGCCACTACCCAGGTTCCGGTGGCAATAGCAAGAGATAGGAACAAAATCAAAATTTGAAGTCCCAATGTGCCAAGCGCGAACATCGGGAGAATGTCTGATGAATCAAATCGCCGTTTCTTACTGATTAACTGCATGGTGACCTAAGCCTCAAATGGGTGGGTGATGGACTACCGAGCGAGAATGCCACGGAAATTCTTGAGTCCAGGGACATTGGCAGCAACGGTTGACAGCATTCCAACTGCGCCACTGTTAATTACATGGAAAACAGCCATTCCGCCTCCGGCTGCTAATGCCAGAGCCAGCGCGGGTGCAAGCAGAGCAATAATCACCAGAAAGCCCATTGTGTCCGTCACTTCGGCATTGACGACTACCACTGCTGCGACTCCCACGATGATGTTGTAGCAAACCTGCGCCATTCCCAAGGAAAAGAACCCAGTTAACCACGCCCACATTGATTTGCCATCATATAAGAACGCGCCTGCTACCGCGATCGGTCCCATTAACCCGGTAAGCAGCATGGCAATTTCAAGAATATTGGCGAACGCCCATTGAAATGCCAATAAAACCACCTGTACAAGAGACTGAGAGATAGCACCCAGAAAACCAGCCGCATAACTGGCTCCACCAAACAAAAGACCTTGATCAAGACCACCTTCAAAAGCTTCACCAGCACCTTGAGCAGCACGCAGGTTTGGAGTTTGAGACAGCAAATTACCCAAATCAGCAAAGGCGTTTCCAACAGGATGCTTCGACTGATAATCCTGAATAACTTGCTGGGCTTGCTGGTTAGCGTTTTTCATACACTCAACCTGCCGCTCCCCAACCATCCCTTGACATTGGCTCAACAATGCTCCAATCTGGCTCGACACCGCCCCTTTATCCACAGAAGCTTGGATCGCATCCTGGAGTTTGACCTCCAGGAGGGTGGTTGATAAGACCTGCTCTGAGACGTTATGAATGACTCCTCGCAAACTGAAGGTGATTTTTCCTAGCAGATTGCCATTGTTCGCTAATAGAACAACGATGACAAGCGGAATCAGCAGGCTTTGTAGGGCTGAGTGATAGTCTTCTTCATGAACCATACGGCGAATGAATTGAAGCATGAAAAAGACTAGCGAACCCGCCGCAAATAGCCCAGCAATTCCAACGATCGTGGCATATAGCTGACTTTGAAAGATATTGAGCCAGTGATTATTCCAGGCTTGGGCAATTCCCTGCGTGGTATCAATGCCGCGTTGAAGAATGTCTCCAGCGCCAAGCGCGCCAAGCAAGGGAGAAGAGAGAAGATTCAACATGAGTCGAGGTCTTTATCAGTCGATATTTTTACAGTAATTAGGCAATCTGACTGTCGTATGACACTGATCTGCGTTTGTCTAGCTATGGATTACCACCTGCTTGATTACCTGTGGCTCCAGGCATGTAAACGTTTCCAGAAGCCTGAATCAGGCTAACGGCTCCCGCAATTTTTTCTGAGTGCTGCATTCGATTTGTTTCGTCAACCGCGTCAGAGATGTTAGACATCACAAGACTGTTTGCCGCCGTTTGTTGACGCAGGAGCATCAGGTTGGTGTAAGCCCCTCCTTGCAGAGCAGATTGTCCCGCTTGTAATGTCACCAGGTCTTTCATCACATCTTGCGTAACATCTTTCCCTTGGGCTTCTTGTGCCTTGCTCTGAATGGTTTGGAGCGTTTGTCCCGCACCCTGTAATTCCTGCACCATTGCGTTTTGACCTGCTTTGCCAACCACACTCGATGCCATTCCTCGGTTCATTGTTCGATCCGTTTCAGACTTGACGGATTGCGCCAACACTAAGGGGTTGAGGTTAAACTGGTCTACTTTCTGCATTTGAGCATTCGCTGCCCCGTTCGCTGCGTCACCACCTGCCTGCTGCTCAATCTGTTGATGCAGAGCTTCAAAATCAGGAAGTCCCAATGCTCCTGTAGGATTGCTGTCTCCGTTGTCTCCAGTACCGTTAGCAGAATTTGTACCATTACCAAAAATGCCACCCAACACATCGCCAAAAATATTGGACATGCTGCGGTTAATGAAGTCGTTGAATACCTGGAAGTATTGTGAAATCTGCTGAGTGAATGGATTTAAGAGGTTTGCGATCGGGTTGCCTCCACTACCAAAAACATTTCCGAGATTCCCAAGATTTTCAAGTGGGCGAGTGAGTCCGCCCACGGTATCACCGATTTGTTGTTGAATCTGACCGATCGGATTTAGTGCCTTCTGAGTGACATCTGTAACTGTTTGCTGCAATGTGCTTGTCAGCTCATCTAAGGGAGCGGCTTTGGCAATGGGAACAATTCCTATCCCCGCTACAATCAGCATTAATGTCCAAGCCCATAGTTTGAACTGGGATTGCGTAGCCCGTTTTGGTTGTACCGTTTTCAGAGTTGAGGTTGTGCTTTTTAGAGAAGTTTTAAGCGACATGGGAGAGGATATTCCTTGAATGAGAATGAGTCGGTGTTGGAGATGCCCCAATCTCACTGAGGCTGGAACCAGAGCGAATCGCTTTTACATACTGCTCGGCAAACTTTGCCATTCCCAGTAGATGATCGCCAGGATACTGTGCCAGGACACGGGTTCTAGCAAGTTGCTCATCCGGGTTGTTAGCGACCGCTGCAATTTGTATTGGACTGGGATAATAACGGCAGTAGGTATAGGTGCCGTTAATGTCTAACAACCAGTTGGAGTAAAGTTCTGAGCGTTTCGGAAAGAAGAACTCTCCAGCATTTCGAGCAATGATTGAGCGTTCGTAAGAGAGGTTTTTAACGAATGATTCAACCGCGATCGGTTGAATCCGTCCCACGAGTCGTGTGTTCATGTTTTCCATGATTTGCGACCCAGCAACAGAGTTGACGATCGTGCCAGGATCTTGTGCAGATAGAAACGTGCGAATCCCAGCCTTTGCACCATTGGCACACAGTCGTCCGATTAAGCGCGCGATCGTTGAAAACGCAAATAGAATGGGAGACTCGTCAATAAAAAAGATTGACTTTGGACTTTCCAACGCTCGTCTAAGTGCGGCTGAATAGGCACTCAATGAAAGTACAGCCGCCTCATTTTCATTGGAGATATTTCGCAGTGCAAAAACCAGCAGTTGAGCATCGGTTGGAAATGAAGACGGACGGCTGATAGCACGTCCGACACGAGACCCTAACCAGTATTCCAACTGAAGTTGAATTTGTGAATGAGCACTGCGAACAACGCCAATTTCATCTTCTACCCCTAATTTCTCTAGAGAGCAGAACTGCATGAAATCAGCCAGGGTTGGAGTATCATTCCAAGCCACTGAGCCGAATCCACTTACTTGAGCCTCGTCATACCGCCTGCGAATGTCGGGGTCTTTGAAGAAGTTGCCCAATGCCCGACCGATCAGCGCTCGTACTGTATTTTCTAGTAGCGGGTCTTGCTGAGTTGTGGGCAAGACCATCGTGACCAGTGCGCCTTCCAGGAAGGAGCGATATTCCTCAAACCGTTCACGCAGCTTTTCTTCATCTAAGTTCAAATGCCGTAGATCTGGCATCTCAAATAGATTGTTGGACTCACGCCCAATGTCGAAATACGCAGCTCTGGGTTTAAGGAATTCAGCGTAGTCAGTAAAGGTTGAGGTGCCGTCCGGTTTGGGATAATCCAGACAGACGATCGGGTAGCCTTCGGCGAGGAACTGTGACATTGCACCCGATACCAGAACTGATTTCCCGGAACGGGTCGTGCCAAACACCGCAATATTTCGGTGTTCCTCAATGAAGTCAATTCGGACGGGAGTACCACCGTCATCGGCAATTAGCTCAAACCCTCTAGAATCGCCTGGATTGGTCAGGGTCAGAGGAATCAGCCCCGGTGCTTCACTGGTTAGGTATGTGAGCTGCCGTTTGAATGGCGTACTCAGCAATCGCTCCCAGGAGATCGGCAGCGTTTGCAGCCAAACGCGCCATGCAATTTCAGTTTCACGAATCACTTTGGCAGGCAGCAAGAAACAATCGGATAAGGCGGCACATGCCTCATCTAATTGATCCGGGTTGTTGCGATAAACCAGAAAAACGGTCGCAATATTGATCGGAACAGCCCCTTCATAGAGCTTTTCTTGTGCTGCCACCGAACGACGCACTTTCACCTGTGCTGCTACGTCAATACTGCGGCTTTGCTCCGCCAATTGTGCTGCCACATTACTTTGTTTGAGAATACGTTGCACATTGGTTTTCACCAACGCAGAGTTGCGGCTGGTGATTTGGCAGAAAATTTCAGTATCAACGACATGGGGACGGCAGAGGACATTCCACAGATACCGCAACTGCTCACGCATATTGGAAAAACCACCGGGTTTAGCGTTGAAGGTTAGGGCACCAACATACTTGCCTTTGACCTTGAGCCAACGGCGATCCGCTTCCGGGACATTGGAGTACCCGTATTCCCCTTGAATCAGGGCACTGACAGCATGAACATCGTTCTGGACGACTTCTTTAATGCCTCGCTCAGACATCACAATATGCTGTGGAACCGGAGGGGCAGGATTCCAATTAAACCGATGCCACACTTGCGTCCAAATATCTTGGACACTCATGGGCTTGATATCCAAACCCATCTTGATATTGAGCAAATGCTCCCAGCGCAAATAGCCTTCACTAAAAGCACGATGGAGCATTGTTTCAAATCGCTCTTGCACGACGCGATCGCCATTGCCTTTGAATAATTCCCAAACCTCAACTCCTTTTGCTAGAGCTTTTTCAATCCAGTCAGCATCATTTGTCACCTTCTGGTTAGGTTCGATGGTGTAGGTGGCATAGAGATAGAGAGACTTGGGCTTGCGAGTGCCGGAGTTTTTTAATTCTTGTGCTCTCGCTTTTTCACTCATCAACAGCAGACGCAGCTCGGATGAGGGTGCTCTACCCAGCAATCGATCTAGTTCTGCTTGGCGATCGCTATCAGAGGTAAAAGAGCTAAGGTGAACAGTCAACCGTTCTCCATTGGGCACTTCCTTCAAAGCAGATTCAAACCCCCTTAAAGTAGGTTGAACCTGATCCGGCTTGAGCGTGTCGTGGATTCCAGATGCCTTGAATCCAAACACAAAGCAAAATCGGTTTTTGCCCTTCTGAAGCAGCGCTGCACCCACACTACGCCCCTTCAAATTGATCTGGGCAAAACCTTCCAGATGATTGAAGTCTTCAAACGCGGTTTGCGTAACCGTCTGCTTTTTGTTGCGCTCAAGAACTGTGACACGCTGCTTGCCTAATTTGGGCTTCATCTCGATATCCTCCGTTGCACCTGAGTCTTCCTCTTCTTACTGTTCTTGCTGGAACAAGTTGCAGCGCGTTTACCTTTGTGTAAGAAAGACGGCTGATCGAGCAAGCTTTCATATTGAACGAGTCCTCCTTGCTTCCAGGTTGGAACCCCATGAAACTTGCTCAAGAACCGCCAACCCTCATTCCCGGTTAACATCCACCAACTGGCACACCCCCAGATAACGACAAGCAACGTGGGTAGCCAACCAAGTCCAAAAACGCCCTGGCAAAGAAAGTAGGAAATGATCGCAATCACAACCCACGGAATTACCTGTTCTCCAGGAATAGGACCGAGTTGAGGCTTTGAGTTGAGCACCTGGTTAACAGGAATGAATTCGTCGGAGTTGTAGTCGTGTTCGGTAGGCATAGTAAAGGGCAAAAATCGTTGGGAACTGAGGACAAAATAGAATTTCCTTCGTTGAGAAGCAGCAAACACCCCTTACGTCACGATCAAGGTGGAGAGGGCATCTCCAATCACAATGCACAGAACTGTGATCAATGGAATTCTGGCGGCTGTTTGCCAGTCTTCGTCATTCCTAAAGGCGTTGATCACACGAACCAACGCAATTCCGATATAGAGGACAAAGATGACTCGCAGAGTACCAAACAGCAAAGGGATGAGTCCATCAACCCCCGCCGCTCCACCCCCCGTATTTGCCCCTGCGAAGATGGTCTGCACATACTCCTCAGCGGCTTGGAAGAATAAGGCGTGGGACGGAAATGCTACACCCAACCAAGCACCAGAACCAAAGCAGACGGAAAGCCAGGGCAGTTTGTGTTCAGGGATGCCAGCTTTTTCCAACAGGGATTGCCAAATGCGTTGGCATAGAGGATTGCTCTTAATGATGGCTTTGACAACTCGAACCGTCAGGGCTGCGATCGTGGCACCCAACACAAATATGGGAGCGTGTAGGATCAGGTTTAAGCCCAAAACTCCACCTGCAACCAGCCAGGGTGCAGACTTTTTCAAGCGGGCACGAAATTCACGAGTGAAGAATCGAGCAAATAGCGATCGCAAGCCAAAGCTCTTGTGTGACTCTGATTGCGAGATGACAAGAGGAGCTTCTTCTGAAGCTAAGGGCATTGACAGTGCCAGTTCCAGCTTTTGACGAGTTGTCTCAGGAGCGGTCTCATCAGGGGAAGGAGCAAAGGTTGTGGTAGTTGGCATATCTTTCTCTCAATGATTAGGAAACCAGGTCATAGGACTGGGTGAATGAGGGTTCTAGTTTTGAGATTAGATAGGCGATATGGCATGAATATGGCACTGCTCAGGATTTCTATGGCACGAGCAATTTGTTTGCCCGAAACAAGCACTATGCATCCAAAATGCCCGCTGCTGCGTACTAAAACAAGTAGAGAGCGCATCCAAAATCAGCAGGCTGGACTTTTTGTAAACAGGCTGGACTTTTTGTAAAAATGTCATTATCAAGGTAGAGATAAATTCTGTGCCTGGTGTCAAAATTGGTGGAGGGGATTGAGTCAAGAGCGCGAAGGAAAAACGGCTTTTCTACACATAGCGATTTCCTGATCAACGCGCATAGGTTTTAGGTTATGGATATTTTGGTAGTGGAAGACGAGCGTAATATCGCGTCGCTAATTCGCAGGTGCTTGGAAGCCGAAGGCTATTCATGCTCAGTCGCTCATGACGGAGAGGCTGGGCTGAACCTATTTGCTCAAAAAGAGCCTGATGTGGTGATTTTGGATCTAAATTTACCCAAGCTGAATGGGTTAGATGTCTGCGAACAAATTCGCAAAAGTCCTAAAAAAGATCCACTGATTATGATGCTGACGGCTAAAACCTCTGAGGGCGATCGCATCATGGGTTACACTGCTGGAGCCGATGATTATCTTCCTAAACCATTCAGCCCCCAGGAGTTAATCGCACGGGTCCGGGCGCTGCTCAGGCGACCAAGGCGGTTAACTCATCCAGAGCACCGGCCCCTTGAAACCCCACATTTTCTCATCGATCCAGCGCGACGAGAAGTGTTTGTGCAACAAGCACCCGATGGGGAGCGGGAGACAGTCACTTTGTCACCTGTGGAATTTGATTTGCTGTTTAAGATGGCATCTCGACCACGAGTCGTGTTTACCCGAAATCAATTGTTAAATGCAGTGAGAGGAGAAAATTTTGTGGGGGACGAACGTTCAATGGACAGCTACATTAAACGATTGCGAGATAAAATCTGTCCTTCGGAGAATCGAGAGCGTTACATCAAGACTCATCTAAGAGTTGGTTATAGTTTTGATGATGCCCCTGATTAATTCTCAGAAAAATCTATTAAGAAGTAGCATTATTAGCCATGAGTGCGAGAGACCTTCTACCTAAAGGACGAACCTCTCTCAGCCTGCGTCTGCGACTACTCCTAACAAATTTTCTTGTGATGGTTGTCACATTAGTCAGTGCGACAAGTATTGCCCACATTTACAAAGCCCAGACGTTTGAGGAGAAAGTTTCCGATACTGTACTAACCAACCCATCCAAGCCAGCGTCAGAAAAGAAAGACGCGAACCGACTGCTTGAAATATTTGTGCAAGTGAATAACCGGGGAACTCACTTGGCTGTGTTGGTTAGTTTTGTGACCGTTGGGTTAATTACCTGGACCCTAACGGAAACGATTGACCGTCCACTGCGAGGAATTGAGCGAGCGATCCGCCAGTTCAATCGTGGTAATCTGAATGCACGAATTCCTCCCAGCGATATCCCCGAACTGCATAGATTAGGGTTGACCCTGAACAGTGCGGCGAGCCGTTTGCAGGGTGTAGAAGAGCGTCGCCGAGAAGTTATTGGGGATCTGGCACATGAATTGGGAAACCCGCTAACGGTGATTCGTGGGTATTTGGAGTTGATGAGTCATGGAGAGATGTCGCTTACCCCATCAGTCGGACAGCAACTCCATGAAGAAGCTGAACGAATGGCAAGACTGTTGGAGGATTTGAAAACCCTTTCTAAGGTGGAGACTGGCAATCTCCCATTACATTTGCAGGTGGTTGACCCAAATCCGCTGTTGAAGAGTGTTGTTCGAGCCTTATCGGTCAGAAACAGCAAGGGGATTCGCTTAGAGCTAGATTGTTCGACAATTCTGCCTGATATATTTGCAGATCCCGATCGCGTTCGACAGGTTCTGATCAACTTGATTAACAATGCCCTGAATTACACGGAACAAGGGCGTATCATCGTTCGGGCTTGGAACGATGTAACACGGATATGGGTTGAAGTCTCTGATACTGGCGTTGGAATTGCCCCAGAAGACCTGCCTCGTGTGTTTGATCGATTTTGGCGATCAGAGTCTTCCCGAAGGCAAAATACAAGTGGAACAGGGATTGGACTGGCAATCACAAAGCACCTGGTAGAAGTCCAGGGTGGGCAAATTAATGTAGAGAGTGAACTAAACAAAGGAACCGTTTTTCGTTTTTCGCTGCCCCTTGCTACAACAGAGCCTGCCTGATTATTTGCATCCCACAAACAACACAAACCGTTTTGTTTCTTTCAAAAGTGTTTGTGTCTCTATCTGAAGGTAGAGTTCTTTAGCCTCAACATTTCGTTTAATAAACACTTGAAGTGTGAGGTGCAAGCTTGCATGGACTGGTTACTAAGCATCGAGTTTCAGCAACTGGTATGAAGAGTCTTAGTTCACAACAGAGAACGGTCTCAGTTTAGCGTTGATTTCATCTCGTCTGGTACTCCACCTGAAACTCAAGATTTTCTGCGCCCTTGTTAAGGGTATTTCAGTCCGCGTGTTCCCTCTTCTCCAAAGTCAGAATCGCTCTTAGTGCTAGTTATCGTTTAACGTTTTCCTCGCACCCCCTTAGCTCGGATCTACCAATCCAAGCAAGTTTAGCCAACCACGCACCAGGGTTGGCTTTTTCATCTTTAAAGGGAGGCAACATAATTAATACAATCGCCTTATTCTATTCTTAAAAGTATTAGATCTCTACCCAGCGAGTGATTTAACCAAACTCAATGTTGCGTTTAACTAATTCATAGAAAAGCCGTTTGAATTCGTCTATCTGACTCGAATTCAATTCCCCACCCTGAAAGCTACCCAGGGCAATATTCATGTCCTCCGGGGCATGAATATTTTTTTAAGTATCTCTAGAAATTCTTGACTTATTTTTCCACGGAGTTTTGTATGAAAAGGCGAATTGTGTCCTTCTTAGCTATTGCTGTTGTCAGCTTTATCATCGGCACTGCTTGGAAGGTTTATCCATCCCTAACTGCGGCAGCTAGTATATTTTCATCTCCTTCTGTCGCTCAAGCTCAACCAACGCCCGCTCCAACATCCAGTAGCGCTGTTGATTTGGTTAACGAGGCACAACAATTAGCGAAACAAGGCAATTTCTCAGCCGCAATCGCTACTATTGACAAAATCCAACCCGCTAATCCAGAGGAAGCTAAGACGCTTCTGCAAGTTAAACAGCGGTGGGCAGAGGAGGTTTTCAAGCAAGCCTTGAACAAATATGAGCAGGGGGATCTGAATGGTGCGATCGACTTGGCTGAAACGATTCCTGCTAATACTCCGGCGCAGCAGCAATATGCCCAGGTGAGAAAGCCTTGGTTCAAGAATTTAACTATCTTAGAACTGGCTGAACAATTCCATCAAGAACGCCGCTGTACAACAGCCCTGTCAACAATTTTGCTCATTAAAGATCCTGCTTTGTTAGGGAGCCAGAGAGTTCAAGACTTGAAGCAAGCAATCAACTCCATGCAAGCTGCGAATCCTCAAGCTCAAAGTTGAAATATGGAAGCCTGCTTAAAGATTGGAAATCACCTGCTAACGGGAGAACAACTTGTATCGTCTCTGGTGCGATATAAGTTGCTGGAATCTTTGATTGGGCATGTGGTTCTAGATGATGTCCTCCCGCAAGTTCGACTGACCCAGGAAGAGGTTGTTCGCGCTCTTACTGGATCAGCTCAAATGCCAGAAGAATTCGATCAGTTCTTAGTTCAATGGTGTGAGAGCAAAGGCGTTTCCCCGGTGTATGTAAAGACGGTTGTTCTGAGAGACCTGCAAATCAGAAAGCTAAAAAAACTACTGTTTGCAGATCGGATCGAAGCTGAGTTTTTGCGGCGGAAGCAGGATCTAGACCAGGTAGGGTTTCGACGAATCAAAGTCACAGACTTAGCGCTAGCAGAAGAACTATATTTTCAAATTCGTGACGATGACGCGGATTTTGCTGTATTGGCACAGCAGTACTCACAGGATTTTGAACAAGACACCGGAGGGTTAGTCGGTCCGGTTCGATTTTCAACTCTCCCTGGTGAAGTTGCCAGCTTGTTTCGGAGTGGACAACCAGGAGAAGTTTATGGTCCGGTTCAGGTGCAAGACAGCTTTTGGATTGTCCGACTTGAGCAGTTTATTTTTGCTCGTTTGAATGACTCGGTACGAACGGAATTAACTGAGCACCTCTTTATGGAGTGGCTGCAATCACAAATTCAATCGGTTAAATCACTGCCGAATGGTGTACAGGTTCAAGGCATCCTTCCCAGTGCGACAACTAAAGGAGCAGTCTGATGACAGGGATCGATTCACGACAGTCGCAGCTTGACTCATTCGTCCCCAATTTCTTTAGCGTTTATCCATTTAGCCGATTACCAGCAGACATTAGAGAGCGAGTTACCTCTAAACTAACGCTTTGCACGTTCCGTCCCGGAGAGGTCATTCACAGAGAAGGGGAATTGCCGTCTGCCGTCCATTGTGTGGTTCAAGGGAAGATTCGGCTGTTGGGTTCTGCGGCAGCTAAAAGCCCCACGCTATCGGTAAAGGGAGAGGGCGCGGTAGTAGGGTGGGACAGTCTCCTACGGCGGGTTGCGAATGGATCTGTACGGGCAGCCGGAACAGACGAAGTGCTCACCTTAGCATTACCCGCCGATGATTTCGAGCGGTTAGCCGTCACCCATTTAGAGGAGGCATTGACTGAACAGGTGACACAGATGGAACTCTATGACACGTTGTCCTGGTTTCTATCGCTATTTCCCACCAAACTGGAGATTAACCTTAAGGAGGTCGTTCGATACACCGAGCAGGAGCAGATGGCATTGGTCATTCACTGGTCTCCGCAATCGGTACGCTCAGAAACTCAAACGCTGCGACTCCCTTCTGAACGAGTGTGGCTTGTGAGTGGAAAAACGCAACGAGTAGAAATCGGAACTCCCATCACGGTTCGCATTGATTTACACCCACCAAACGGATCACCGTTTCCACTCCGACTGATTGGCATTGACCGAAACTTCTTAGCGGCTGTCGTCCTCAAAGGCTCACTCCCAACTCCAATGGAAGTAGAAGAGGATGGAGTGCCAGTCCCTATCGAGCCAGAATTGATGTCGAAATCGCAGTCAGCGATCGCCCTGATAGAAACGCAAGAGGCACTAGAGCAAGATCTAAATCGGGGTGAAGCGAAGAAGTTACTGAAGAACTACCCAGTTCATTACTCCAGAGACTTTGATCCAGTTGAAGACCTAGTTGCCTGCTTCTGGATGCTGGCAGATCGGCTAAAAGTGCCGTTTCGCCCAGATCTTTTGCGGCAGTGGCTTCAGCGTCGGAAAAATGTAACTGGAGACAGTCTGCTATTTTGCGCCTGGGTAGCAGAGGCAGTGGGATTAAAAACACAGATTGTCAAATTTGCGCCTACCGCTGCTGGCTTAAAGCGCTTACAGTTTCCAGCTCTGATCATGCAAGATGGAGTGCCGACACTTCTGTATGAGCTGACTCGCAATAACGTAATCGTTGTAGGATCGCCTCGGACAGGTTTTGCAACACTTTCACCAGAAGATGTTGCTGACCAAATCGCGATCGATCGCATTGAATCTGGCACTCCGGTCAGCCAAGCATTAATCATCGAGCGACAGGCACGAACACCACTCAAGCAGTTTGGAGTGAGTTGGTTTTCACCAATTCTCAATCAGCATCGTGGCGTGTTGATGCAGGTTCTGATTGCCTCTGTATTTGTGCAGCTTTTAGGATTAGCCAATCCATTATTAGTTCAACAAATTATTGACAAAGTGATCATCAATAGTAGTGGTGCGGCACTTCCCATGTTTGGGATTTTGATGGTTGCATTTTCGTCCTTAGAAGCGATTTTAACAATACTTCGCTCCTATCTACTTTCGAGTACGACCAATCGAGTGGATTTAGTGTTGGGAACGGTTGTCGTTCGCCATTTACTGAATTTACCGTTGAATTTCTTTGAGAAGCGTCCAGTGGGTGAACTATCCGCACGTCTATCAGAATTAGAAAATATTCGACAATTTTTAACCAGCACAGCATTAACAGCAGTACTGGATGTTGTGTTTTCACTCCTCTACGTTGGAGTGATGATGCTTTACAGTGTCCAGCTTACGATTTGTGTGTTGGCATTTGCTCCGATCGTGATTGTCCTCACCTTATTGGTTGCGTCCATTTTGAATAAGCAAATTCGGGTTAAAGCGGATCAAAATTCAAGAGTTCAATCCTATTTAATCGAAGTTCTGGGTGGGATTTTTACGATCAAGTCTCAGAACATGGAAGGCTTGGCACAAGCGACCTGGCGGGATCAATACCTGCAATATTTAGGCACCAGTTTTAAGACCGGGATGATTAATACCTCATTCGGTTCCTTAAGCAACCTGATTAACACCTTAAGTAGCCTGCTAGTGTTGTGGATCGGCGCGGGGTTAGTTCTCAAGGGAGAGTTGACGTTAGGGGGATTAATCGCCTTCCGCATTATTGCCGGATATGTTGTGGGTCCAATGGTACGGCTGTCAAGACTATGGCAACGGTTCCAGGAAACAGCCCTTTCGTTGGAGCTACTGGCGGATATTGTAGAAGCGCCAACCGAAGTGCTGCCAGAGGATGAAGGCAACGTTGCGCTGCCACTCGTTGAAGGGTGGGTACAATATGAAGCGATTAGCTTTGGCTTTAAACCAGGGCAGTTGCAATTATCCAACGTCAGCCTGGACGTTGCTGCTGGCTCATTTGTTGGAGTTGCGGGTCAAAGTGGCTCTGGTAAAAGTACGCTGGTTAAGCTCCTGCCTCGGCTGTACTTACCGAATGCAGGCAGCATTTACGTTGATGGATATGACATCAGCAAGGTAGACCTATTCTCTCTACGAGAGCAGATTGGCATTGTCCCGCAAGATTCAATTCTGTTTGAAGGAACCATCCGGGACAATATCACGCGGTTTGACACGTTTGCAGATGAGGACGTGGTTGAAGCGGCTAGAGTCGCGGATGCTCATGACTTCATCATGAAACTTCCCAACGGCTACAGCACCCAGGTTGGGGAACGGGGAGCAGGGCTTTCTGGGGGGCAACGGCAGCGGATTGCGATCGCCCGGATGGTGTTGCGAAATCCTCGACTGCTAATTCTCGATGAAGCCACGTCTGCACTGGACTACAACACAGAGCAGCGAGTGTGTCTGAATTTGGCAAAGAGATTTAAGGGGCGCACTGTTTTCTTCATCACGCACCGATTAAACACCATTCGTTATGCCGACCGCATTGTGCTGATGGAGCAGGGATGCGTGGTAGAGCAAGGCACTCATACGGAGTTGATGGCATTACAGGGGCGCTATTTTTGCTTGTCGGAACAGCAGAAAACCGAAGCTGTGTAGTTGTGTAGTCAAAGGAGAAGTTCTATGAATAATCGTTGGAACAACCGCTGGTTTAGAAATATGATTGGGACACTGCAAAAGCGATACCAATCAGCCCTAGAGGGGGCAGAGAAGGCATTAGATAATCCTGCGTTGGACTTGCCACTCCCATCCAAGATGTCTCGGCGTACCACCACAATCATTGTGATGGGTCTGACACTAGCCACCGGATGGGGATTTCTTGCCAGGGTCGATGTGGTGGTGTCCTCACGCGGCAAGCTGGAGCCACTTTCCGCATCGCAGGCAATTCAATCCGGTGCGGGCGGAATGATTACCTCGATTCAAGTCCGAGAAGGTGAGCAGGTTGAAAAAGAGCAGTTGTTGATGCAGATTGACAAGAAGCCCCTGCTGACCCGCAAGGATGCACTGACTAGACAGCGAGATCTGCTGGTCAAGGAGGTTGAAGTACTGCGGGCAGCCAGGGAGGGGCGCTTTGTTCTATCGGGTGAAGGGCTTTCGCCTGAATTGCGGAATCGAGTTCAAGATCGGCTGTTGCTCGTTGCTCAAATCACTGGAGATGACAGTGGTTTAGCTCCGGCACAACATCAACGGTATCAACTGTTCCGCCAGCAGTTGCAGAACCAGATATCTATCAACTCACTCAGAGTGTCTGCCCTACAAACACAAGTGTCTGGGGCAAACGCTCAACTCTCAACCACATCGGGGCGATTGAAGGTCGAGCAGGAAATCGTCGATCGGTTGCAGCCATTGGTTAAAGCAGGAGCAATCTCCCGCAACAGCTACTTGCAAAGGGTATTAGAGGTTAGCAACCTGGAAAATCAGGTGGTTCAAAATCGTGTACAGAAAAGTGAGCTGATGTCAAACGCAATGCAGGCACAAGCCGATGGGAGCCAAACGGTAGGGCAATTCTTTGAAGGACTCCAGCGGGAATTAGCCGCGATCGATACTCAGATTGATACCGTCATCAAAGATGACCAGCGGCAACTGATTCAAATCAGCGCTCAACTGGATCAGACCAACCTTGACCTGGAGCAGCAGGATTTACGCTCCCCTGTTACTGGCGTTGTTTTTGATTTAGGACAGAGAGTGCCAGGTGTTTTGGCACAACCGGGGCAGGTCTTGCTTCAGGTGGTTCCAAACGAGTCGCTGATCGCACGGGTGCAGGTGGCAAACAAGGATATTGGATCAATCCGGGAAGGAATGCCCGTAGAGGTGAGAATTGATGCGTTTCCATTTACCGAATTTGGATCGGTGAAAGGATTAGTTTCCAAGGTTGGCAGCGATGCTGTTCCAATTGACCGCACGGGACAAACAACCGCTTTTCCGGTAGAGGTCCGTTTAGATCAGCAGTTTTTAGAGAAGCGGAGTGAACGGTTCAATTTAACTCCTGGCATGGCGACAACCGCCAATATCAAGATTGAATCAAGAGCACCGATTAGCTTCGTATTCGGGGAAATCGTCCGAGCATTCGACGGTTTACGCTCGGCTCGATGAGCAAATAATCCTACTTTTTCTAACAAGAGATAGAGAAAGTGTTGCTTGTAGGATGATACGCTTGAATCACGGAATATTTCTATTACTGTTACTCTCTCAATTCCGCTAGTTTCGTTATTCCGTCAGTTCTAGTCAATGGAGCGCCTTCTATGGCACATGGTTTACGCTGAATGGTTTTTGTTTTTTTTGTCTTTCAGACCCTAATCACTTTCATGGAGGCTTCTCATGATTCTTCTAAATCGGTGGACTCTGGCGAGTTTGCTGGTTATTCTCGCAGCGATTACTTATGGTGTGGCGCAAAATGGTGAACAAGAAAACGTTGCCAGCAATGATAGTTCTTTAACGGATTCTCACGCTGAACCTGTGCCACAAGACCTGGAAAACACGTATGAGTCGCTCATTGGGCAGGCACAAGCGGAAGCGAAGAATGACCAATTAAAGCAAGCGATTTTGAACCTGGAAGGGGTTCCAAAGAACAGCCAGCACTTTGCTCTCGCACAGCAGGTCAAGGATGAGTTCTCACAGCGTTTATTACAACGCGCCAATGACAAATATCAAAAGGGCGATATTCAAACCGCTTTAGCCATGCTGGGTGCAGTTGCCCCTTCTAGCACCAGTTCTTCTCAAGCTAAAAAACTGCAAAAGGACTGGGGTGAACAGGGGGAACAGTTTGAAATGGCTCGCACGGCGATCGCCAAAAAGGACTGGAGTAACGCGCTCAAATCACTCGATCAATTGAAGGGAACGCCCATCTTCCAAAGCGCTCAGGTACAGCAACTCCTTCAACTGGCAACCAGTAAATCAGGGCAACTAGACAGGACTATGACCAGGACAGGCACTGCCAGGATGCCCGCTTCTACTGATAGCGTCGTGACCGCACAAGTCTCCACAGAGCCAGCCACCGTTGGCAGTGAAATAGACAACGCATTAGCGGTTGATGTCAAACCGGCTGAGATCGCATCGGCTCAACCAAAACAGATATTAGTCTCGACAGTTCCCATTCCCGCGACTGCCCCGATCAAAACGGTTGCTACAGTACCCACGCCTGCTTCTGAAATCGTTGCAATAGTTCCTGCTTCAGAGAAAGAACAGCCTTTGGGCGCAACGGAAAAGATAAAAGTGCAAACCGTGAAGTCTATTGATGGGATGACTTCACATCGAGCATTCTCAACTATGACACGGGAACCATTTGCCACAATCCCTGTTGAAGATAAACCTTCATCAATTCAAGAGCGGATGGCAGCATTTGATCAACTCAGAGAAAGCGTGACGCAAAAAGGAAACACACCTGCCACTGTGCAAACAACGACTGTCATGACAGCACTCAGCCCGTTTGATTCGTTGCCACAACCCAAAGACATAGACAACGTTTCTCGGCAGTTGGGAAACGCCGTGACGCTGAGCACATTTACAGATTCACTGCTGAGAAATCGTCCGATTCTAATTAGCCCCGCTTTCAACACGACTAGAGCAATGACGATTAACAGCAGGGCAACTAAAGTTTCGGATGCGTCAACGGTCAGGGTCGATAGCTCTGATTTGCTTGGAGGCATGGCAGGCAATCAAGACGATTTAATTTAGGACATTCAAAATCAACGTCACCTTTTACATTTGAGGGAAGTCTTATGGTTGTGGTCAGATCTGTTCATCGGTTGAGTTCAAGTTTGTTTCACCTTTTGGGTATAGGAATGTTACCTGGCTTTATTTTTGGACTGCTGCTAGTGCCTGTTGTACTGAATAATCAGGTCAATGCTCAACAGACGCAAACAGCACCAGCACCACCGATTGGCGAACAAATGGTTACAGACGGTCAAGCAGGTACTCAGGTTAAAACAACGCCGATTAAGCTAGGGACGGTATTGCCGGGAATTCTCGACAGTAGGGATGCCAAGCTGAACGGGTATTACCTGGAAGCCTACAAATTCTCTGGACAAGCGGGTACTCCTGTTCAAATTCAAGTTAAAGGGAGCAAGGACTATCGCAAGGTAAACAACTTAAGCCTGACCCCTTACGTGTTGCTGTATGGTCCTGGCAACCAATTGATTGCCCGAACGAACGCAGCTCCTGGAACTGTCGATGCTTTTATTCGTATGAAATTGCCGGAAACGGGCGAGTACACGGTCGTTTTTACAGGGACTCAACCGCAGAAGGCTGGTCGTTATTGGTTAGCCGTACAATATGCTCCTAGCGATTTAGCCCCATCGCTAACAACTGAGCCACAAACCAGCGAGCGTCCAGTCTCGGCGGTTCAGCAGTCCAAACCAAGTGAATCGAATCCGTCTAACCCTCTTCCATCATTTAAGCAGAGTTAAATAGGATGGGTCGCAGGAGCAGATTGTGAATTATAGGGCAGTAAAACTGCTGCATTCGCTCAATCAATTGGGCGAATCCTTGCTCCAAAGTGGGAATGAAAAACACAGTTAACCATTGTTTGAGGTGGTTAAAGGCAATCCACGGTTCGATCACCAAGCGCAAATTATTGAGCAGATTTTTCCAGCCACGTTGGTTGTCCCACCAGGGATGCTGCGTGAAGACTTGCTGAGATAAAGGACACTCTTGATTGAAGGCATCGGCAAACAAACTGACCATTGTGAACGCACGCATGACGATCTCCCACCAGCGTTCAATCTGCTTGTAGTTCGTCACACGGAAATCAGCCCAACCCAAGGCATCCTTACTTTGCTTGAGTCCATATTCCACCCAAGTCCGCTCCCCGTAGGCATCACCAATTTCATCAAGCTTGATTGCAGGCGCATTGCTCATCACAAACACGGTTGAATTGTCCGGTAACGTTTCTGGGTCGGTGGTCAACTCCCAGTAACGCACACTGCGACGAGTGCCATAGATAATCTCGCGCCGATAGCGGACTTCAGTTTCACCATGGCTGAAGGTGCGGGTGAACTTCTCCCAAGGTTCTGCCGTTACCTCTTGGTCTTGCGGTAACCAGACCCCGTGATTCGAGCGAATCGCAACCATGTAAGGCAACTTGAGCGAAACCAGCGTTGAAATAAAGTTACACTCACTCTCACCATACAAACTATCGGCTAACACCAGCTCAAACTGGAATCCCATTGCAATCAACTCACGCATTATCGTGGCAGCGATTTGCGGTTTCGTCTGGTAGACCTCTCCAGGTTTAAGTCGTTCTCTCGGCTTGTACACCTCAAAGCACAACGGTAGAATCATGCCCTGGAATAACCCATAAGCGGTAACGACCACAATGCCATTTTCTCGTTTGCCGACATTGCCGATGTATTGTCGTTTCACATAATCCGTACTGTCTCCTTTCTTGCAATCTCCGGTCTCATCAATTAACAGGGTCATTGCTTGTTTCTGAGTCAATTCCAAGATCAGATTTAAGCGACGCTGCCGCAGCCGACTCACTGACCAGGGAGACTCCGTCAACAAATTGTGCAAGCCTTGTTCATTGTCTAATCCAACCGCTTTGGCAAGGGCTGGCAACGTCTTGCGTTTGAGATCTGAAATCATCCCGATATGCAGATATTTGAACGCTTCAAAGCTCCGCACTTCGGGAAATAGGTCGGCATATAATTCACAATACTCATCAACGAATCGGAGCGTTGGACGAGCTTCACGCGGCGTAACCATACCCTTAAGATGGCAACAGAAACATTCCTCCTCTATTCTGACTTATTCCTCGCGAGAAGGATGGAAGAGGGCTAATCAGCAGCCACAATGAGAAATAGATGCAAAAAGTGGGGGTGTAACACCTCCACTTTTTCATTTGTTACGCTTCTACAGCAACTCGACCAACGGGAGTTGCGATACAAGCAAGTGTGTATCCTGCCTCTTTATCGGCTGAAGTAAGGTTTGTAGGGGTTGCTTTATATTCAACTGACCCTTGAGCAACTTTAACCTTACAGGTACCGCAGGTTCCCATCATACAGGCTTTCGGGATTGAAACTCCTGCGTCTTCGGCTAGTTCTAGGATCGAGAGATCGCCAGCAATCTCTTTCTGAGACTTCGTGAATGTCACCACGGAAGTGGAGTCAGGCTGATACCCATTTAAGCCACTGCTATTAATGGTGACAAGCTGAGTCTGTCCTTGATCCTTCTGGATGGGTATATGCTCCTGCTGGGCGCTCTCCTCAGCCCATACATCGTCTTCCGGTGAGTCTGGAGCTTCTTCAAATGCCCTGAACCCGCCAAAGCTTTCCTGGTGATAGTTATCCATTGGAAAGTCAAGATCTTCTAGGATTGAACGAATCCCATGCATGAAGCCATCAGTACCGCACACGAAAACAGAACGTTCATGCAAGTCGGGTGTAAGAAGCTGAAGCATTGCCGAGGAGATTCGCCCTTTGTGCCCTGCCCAGGACAGTCCGGGACGCTGGCGGGTGACCGTAATCTCCAGTTGGAAATTCGGCATGTGCTTGTCGATCAGCAGCAGTTCGTCGTAGAAGGGAATATCTTCTGGAGTGCAGGCGCTGTGGAGAAACACAATGTCGATATCAGCAAAAGAATCATAAACCCATCGAGCCATTGACATCATGGGAGTGATGCCAGAGCCTGCTGAAATTAGAAGCAGCCTGGATGGAGCATCTGGCAGGAAAGTAAAGCCTCCTAACGGACCACCCAAAACCTTCAGGCGATCGCCCACAATCAAGTTGTCATGTAGCCAGTTAGAAACAAGTCCTGGCGGCACATCAGGAGTACTGCTGGGGACTCGCTTAATCGTCAAAGCGAGAGAGCCTGGAGAGGTTGGAGACGATGAGATGGAGTAGGGACGGATCACCTGCTGTCCATCAATTTCAACCGCTAAGTTGGTAAACTGTCCTGGCAGATAGTGATCAAACCGAACGGCAGGCTCTGCGACAAACCAGAACGTTCGGACATCTGAGGTTTCTTGAATAATACGGCAGCAGCGCACCGTGATCTCTTCAGCCGTCCAGGTTGAACCAAGCAACTGGTTTGGTGCAGTTGACGAGCCTGAGAGATCAATTGGCTCCAGTTCTTCAATATGCAGGTAGGTTTCTGCAAGTTGGAGTAAGTCACCAACCTGAAGCAGTTCCCGTTGATTGGGCTGCACTTCCTTGCCATTGACAAGCGAACCATTGCGGCTGCCCAGATCAACAAAATAGTACTCCCCCTCGGTGAACTGGATGCGACCATGCACACTGCTAACAACGGGACTATCTAGAATCAGGTCACAGGTGTCGCACCGTCCAACAATCCACTCGGTTTGTCCAGGGTATTTCTGAGGGAGTGCGTATTCGTTGAATACCTGCTGCTGAAAGTTGACTGATTTGAATTTCATCATAAGGAAATACCCGCACTAAATTACTTGAACAAATGAGATGGATGCATGGTGGTGTTACCGTCGAGACCGACCGGGTGCCTCACCGAAGGTGACAGTCTGGTTGCGATCGCGCCTTCTCCGCAAGGTTTTGGCAACCGTTTCCGAGTCAGCAGGAGTAGAGCTTGTCAGTTCCTGCGACACTAAAAGACTGGGTTGGGTAAGAGCAATTGATTCCATCGCCTCAAAGTGGTCTGAATCCTTGAGATCGAGGTCTTGTCGCAACTTACTGAAAAACTTCAAACTGTTTGATTCACTCACGACTTGTTGATTGAGGAGATCTTGAACAACGCCAACATACGCCTGAAATCTTGACTGCTTGGACAGTTCAGGCAATAACTTGTCTAACGTTTTGACCAGCGTATAGACCTCATTTGGACTTAAATCCTCAAGCGATCGCCCTTCTAGCATGGATGGGTCTAGAATCTTTCGGAGCTGCTTTCGGAGACTGGTTGCCATGCGTTCACGTTCATATTGAGCATGACTCCGGTGCAGGGTTCTCAGTAACCATGCAAACCCCAAGGCGGCGATTAATGCATTGAAGCCATAGAACAAAACCGGATGCAGCCGATTGACCCAAGGACGTGCCCCAAAGGTGAAAAATGTCCAGAAGGACACGGCTGTAAATACGGTGAACATAAAATGCCGTGCTTGCTCTGCTGAAACAGGTCGCCCCTGCCCCAACCGGAACTTGCACCATCCCTTCTCAGCGAGTCGTCCAATCACCACAAAAACGGCAACAAAAACAATAAAGGTGAGTGGAGCGGCAAAGAGCTTCGGGATTGGAATGGCTAACCCATTGAAGTAGAATCCTGGATCAAACAGGTGAGTAATTTGACCTCGTTCCCGTGTCCAAGCGCCGGAGAAGTAATAGCTCCAATCCCCGGAATACAGCCAGTAGTAGAAATAGAAGGCGATGACTGCCCCTAAGTAGCCGTAAGCGACCACATCTCGTCCGCGATCGTCGAGTCCTGCCCAGTAGGAATCTTCTGCATCAATGTCAATACAGTGAGATTTGCAGGCAACACAAGTACTGAGTTCTTGCCCCGTTTGTGGGTCTACCGTGCGGCACATGGACTGGGTGATTGCAGGCTTGGGCTTAAGATGCGCTTCACTGCCTAAGAGCGATCGCGGACCTGTATAGACCAATTGCACGGGTGCCATTGGGCAGAAGTAGTTGCACCAAGACTTTCCAGCGTACAGGTAGCCCACTAAAACCGCACAGAGCATAGTTCCTAGTAGAAACAATCCCAGCACCGTGCGATCAGCGTTAACGAACAGCAAACGCGCTGATAGTCCTGCAAGAAATAACCCAAACTGCACGTACAAACGGTTACGCCCCAACCAGGAATTGTCTCCGATGGTGACGATCTGCCAGTGCAGATTTCCAGCAGCATCAATGACTTTTTGCTTGCGCTGAATACCCAATGCGCGTGGGATTTGGGAAATGAACGAAAGCGGACAAATGCGCCTCCAAAACTCATGACCAACCGATATCAGAATCAAAATAGCGGCTGGCACGATAATCGTCCACCAAATCATGGCACTCATATAGCGAGGGTCTTGAACCACACACTGCCCTTGAATCTTGGGGCATTTGGTTGGGTCAAGGTAAGACGATGGATCAAGCCGAAAGGGACTCCAGGTTGTGCTGGGGTTTAAAAAGAATTTTGTAACCGGGTCAAAGTACAGGGATGCAATGAGGAGAAACCATCCAAGGGTCAACACCCATCGGACGCGATGCATTGTTTTCTCTGATGTTTCGCTTAACATGACTATTTCCTAAGCATTGATATTTCCCAAACTTTGAACCGTTGATCCGAGTCACTGCTGACAACGTATCCGTCTGAACAACGAACGGTTTTCATATCCAATGGGTGAGTTGAAGTGTCTCGCTCTACACGAGATAAGACACCTGTTTTTTGGTCCCAGATTCTCATTCCATCTGAATGAACCGTGACCAGGTGTTGTTTTTCAACTCGCCCGGTCATTGCCATGCCAGATTCTTTAGGGAATACCCGTAGGAGTTCGCCGCTATCTAAACTCCAGGCAATCACCCGATCTTCCCCCAGACTGTACAAAGTTCTGCCATCCTCGCTAACAAGCAAATGATTGATCTTCCCTTTGTGCCCTGCAAACACCTTTCGGAGTTCTCCAGTCCGCAGATCCCAAACCTGGAGCCGTTCACCAGCAGCACCAATCACCAGTTGTTGAGTAGGCGCAAACACTACAGCCGTCATGGGTGCGCCCAAGTCTGCAAAGGTTTGCAGGATCTTTCCGGTGCGAACATCCCAAATTTTCAATGCCTGGTCATCTCCACCACCCGCAATCATTTGAGCGTCCAGGCTGAAGGCGACGGCGGCTACCTGAGTCTGATGATCATTGAGGGTCTGAACCAATCGCCCAAATCGCAGGTTCCACACGTACAACGACTGGTCTCTACTGGCAGCTAATAAATCGCCATCGGGACTCACAGCGATCGCGCCCACGGTATGAAGGTCAACGGGATTCTCAACGACCAAATCGTGCTTGAGCGTTCGTTTTGTTTGATTGGATATGGGCAACATGAATGCGATCGCTTCGCTCATCTGCCCACCCCGCACCGAGATTTGCCAAACACCGACGAACCCGACTGTCGTGACCAACGACAAAACCCCTACCGCTTTAGCCCAGCGAGGAGACACAGACAAGGCAGGAATGCGGATTTTTGCCCATTGGCTGCTAGGTTTAGGGGCTTTGGTTAACTGTTGTAGATCAGCTAGTACCTCTGAGGCTTGACGATAGCGGTCTTTGCGATTGACACACACCAACTTGTTTAGAATTGTGACCAAACGCGAATCGAGTGGCGTTTTTAAGTAAGACTCCCATTCAATTTCACCTGACGAAAGGTTTTTCTTGATCTGCCGGGGATGAATTCCGAGCAAAAGTTGAATGACCGAAACACCCAAGGAATAGAGATCGCTGCTGAAGTCAGCTTGTCCCTGTTGTTGCTCCTCCGGCATGTATCCAGGAGTGCCGATCGTCACAATTGCTTCAGTCGTTGGGTCAGAGGGCGACTGCTTTTCCTCAATCACCGCAGAGTCGTTATTCAGCCATTTGGCAGCACCAAAGTCGATCAAGACAATCCTGCCGTCTGTACGCCGAATTAAGTTACCGGGCTTAATGTCCCTATGAATCAGATCCTGAGAGTGGATGAACTCCAGAGTGGGTAGAACGTCCAGCAACAACCAAATAGCATCTTTCTGAGAAAAACGCTGCCCCTGCTCGATCCAGTGTTCCAGGTTTTCCCCTTCAACATACTCCTGCACCAAATAAGCGCGATCGCCTACTTCAAACCATGCAAGCAGCAGTGGAACCTGCTCACATTGCCGCCCAAGTTCTTGCAAGGCTTGAGCCTCAATGTCAAACATCCGTCGAGCCACCTTCCCTTGAAGTGACTTGAGACATTTAACAACGCAGAGTGGATGATGCGGGAGATATTTATCTCGTGCCAGGAAGGTCTCACTGAAGCCACCTTTACCTAGCTCTTGTAGGATTAAATATCGTCCAGTCAAAAGTTGCCCAATCATGAGACCAACTCAATCACCTCATATACAGAGGCAGTGAAGTGTTCAACCAACTTGAGCAACCCAGGGTAAACTATTTGGAAATCGAATAGAAGGAACTTTTACAGTGTTGGCAGTCGGATAAGCACCTGTATGTATTTGGGCAACCTGTGCTGCCGTTTGAGGATCAGCATAGGGACCCCAAAAACAGTTGTAATCATGTCCTGGTAACGCGACAGCAGCATACCAACCCGGTTGAGAGTGAACTCGTAACATGAATTCATCCCACCAGGCTTGCCAACGATCAATCCGATCTGGTTGATCATGACGGATGTTAGCAAGTTGATTAGCAAGTCCATCAAACCGTTGACTTTGTTCTCTGCTAATCCGATAAACGACCAGGAGTAGTTTAACGAAACCGCCTTCATCTAAAAGTAGAAGCCCCTGAGCCATTTCCCCTTAAACCTGAAATTTATTAGACTCAAATCAAACAAAAAGTTCAGCCGCTTTAAGCTCTTGTATTAAATGTTAGACATCTTGAGACACTCCCTAAAGACATAGATTCAGGCAGATTCGACAGTAATACACTACTTACCCTGGATTTTCTAATAGATGCTTTAGGAGCAAAAATCACTTCTAGATACAGCTTTAAACACTTTTGATTTCTTTTTTAGATAAAGTATTATCTCTGCCCTTGAACAGAGTTAATATGAGTGCAGAATGGATTCAATAACTGTAAAACACCACTCTGAAACTTTGTCTCTCTAGGACAAAAATTCAGAGTAGTGCGGGAGCCAGGTAAGTTTTGAGCGGTGGCGCAAATCAGGTAGCAATCAGTTTACGGTCGGGGTCATTTAGACAATGGCTGTAGGAACTGGGGAATTCTCGCCAAGAGGTGAGCCGGAGAGTTGGAAGACGAATTATTAAACCTCAAATTACGTCCACCAGGCTTCTCGTGGGCAACTTGTCAATCTTTTCGGCAATCATAGATGTGAAGAGAATACCTATGGAATCTGCAAACAATCATCTCAAACTAGACGATCACAACCAATCTCATGGCGACATCATCAACCCAGATCCTAATGCGAGTGACACTTCTGTAAATAAGTCAGTAGGATCATCTATGCAAGAATCCGACTTTAATACTGCCCTAGATCAGGCAGCTAATGCACTTGGCGATGCTAAGGAAAAAGCAAAGGGGCTGAAGGATAAAGTTGGTGATACTTTAGGAGAATTCAAAGACAATGCTTCTGATGCTTTTGATAAAGCGAAAAGTCAAGCTGGTGCTTTACTGAATGAAGCAGAAAATAAGAACGGCGAAAATCTCAACGACAACAAGAGTAAAGGATTTGAATCCAATGAGAAGGTTGCCGACTTAGATAAGAGTGCAAAATCTCAATCTGGCAATAGTTCATCTGATAGCAAATCAGCAGAAGACGGACTACACGTTTCACCCAATTCACTGGCTGATACAAAGTCTCTCGATCCTGCCAAAGTTGGAACCGAGGCGAATTTGGCAGGGCGGTTGGGAGCCAACGGTGATTTCCTCGATGGAGGTGGTGGCAATAACACCATTATTGGAGCCGGTGGCTCTGACATCATCAGAGGGGACACAGAAGGTAGCTTTAACACGGTGACAACTGGGACTGGGAAAGACCTGATCACGCTTGGACAAGAGGCGACCAATCGGGTATTCGACTTTGATCCAGCGAACGACCAGCTTGGACTAATCGACAGCTTGACCCTGGACAGCATTCTATTTGGACAGGGCACTAACCCTCAGACTGGAGGGCTTGATCAGCCCTTGGATAGCCAGAACAACACCGTTGTCGTTGATAAAACTTCAGAGCACATTCTCGCTTCACTGACGTTCACGAACGCAGGCGACATTTCTGATCAAAACTTTGTCCAAATCAGTTCTCAAGACCTTGACAGGCTAGCGGCTGGTGCAACAGGTCAAGCTGCGACAGCGGCATAAATGCACGACTCATCTTGCTAACCCGATTGAATTTTAAGTGAATGCAGGAGAATTTTGTTATGGCTGGTATTCATGGATCTGAGGAGCACAATGACCTAACCCAACAGGCAGGAGGTGACATTGGGGCAGATGCCTCAAAGCAAGGCGACTCTACGACACTTGCCTCAAAAGGGTCATCGATTCAAACGTCTGAGTTTGAAGCATCGTTGAACAATCAAGCGGATTTGGGTATTAGTGCTGACCACAACCACGCGGGTCCGGCTGAAAGCCCTATTCCCAAAATGTCTGATGACTTCAAGCAGCACAATGGGACAAAAGAGGCTGACAAATTAGTTGGCGATGCTGGCGACGACTTCATCTTCCCCGGCACCGACAGTTTCAGCTTCAACCAGGCTGAGGCGAAGTCTGGGGCAGAGGAATTTCCTTTTCCGAATGACAGTAAAGGATCATCTGAGGCAAACCTCAGCTTAGATGATAAGGGTAATTTCAAAGTGGAAGGCTCATTCAAAGACTTTGATGGAGCACCTTTATTTAGCCAGGGAGAAAAGGAAATCGATCCCAAAGCTGAAATCCTCAACGGCTCTGATCCCAAAGCCCTGGTGGATGGCTTCCTAGCCGTACCGGAGGATAAGGAAGGCAATCAACTGAGCGGGACTCACCTTCACTTCAGTCCTTCTGGAGACGATCGCGGTAACTTTGCCGATGCTACAGTGGTTCGATTCTTTGAGAACACTGTAAATGCCGATGGTAAATCCGGTAACATCTCAGCCAATTTTGAGTTGAAGCCGGATGAACAAGCGGCATTACTGGCAGGAAACCTGTACGCCAACCTTCACAGTAATGTGGACGTGGATGGCGACGGCAAGGCAGGCTTCCCCACGGGCGAGAACCGACTTAACTTCAACCAGAAAGTAGTGGAGTTTGCATAGTTCCTGCTTGAGTCCGAGCGCTCACGCTTTCAACTAATCAATTTGCAGACTCCTTCTAACCCTCCAATTCTGGCGATCACCAGAATTGGAGGGCATTGTTGTTTCGACCTCTATCAAAGGGAAGATGTGAACTACGACCAATGCCAATTAAAAGCTGTGTAAGAATGCCTTTATTTCTAATATTAAAGAGTCGCCTGTGCAATGAAATCAGTTTTTAGATTCATCCTGGTCGGTCTTGTAGGATTTTGTCTTAGCCTCCTAGCTGCCTGGTGGGTTCCATTAATCGCAGCAGAACCCGATCCCTCAATGTTGAACAAACAAGGCTTTGAACAGCTATACAAGGGGAATCCTGGAGAAGCCCTCCAGATTTGGAAGGACGCTGAGGCTGGTTATCGCAAGTTGGGGAAGTCAGAAGGTGTTACTGGGAGCAAAGTCAATCAAAGCCTTGCAATGCAAGCTCTCGGTCTGTATCCGCAAGCTTGTATGACTCTTACCCAGACGCTTACTCTGGAAAATAACTTATGCCAAAGCAATGGAGCAGAGCCACAAGACCTCAAACACCTAACTGATAGTATTGCAGCGATTCCATCAACGCCTGCGACCGTAGCAGGACTCAACAGCTTGGGGGATGTGCTTCGGGTTATTGGACACTTGAAAGAGGCACACGTTGTGCTTTCTCAAGCTTTAGACAAAGGGAAACGATCTGACTCGGCTTCGGTCCCGCAGCTTCTACTCAGTCTTGCAAATGTTGAGCGATCGCTTTATTTAGAGGATCGAGATCGCTACGATCGCACAGATAATCCCGAATTACGGCTGACACTTCAATCTCAATTGCAGCAACGAGCACAAAAGGCGTTAGATCTGTATCGTGAAGTCTCGGTGGTTGGTGGAGATAGCCGTTCTCAATTGTTTGCTCAAATCAATCGGTTGGGAATGCTCGTGCTCTCAAAGCAATGGCTTGAGAGTCGTAATCTTCAAATACCGCTCAAGCAAACCATGCAGGCAGAGCTTGACCAGAGCCTCACTCAACTGGAATCAGCATCTTTTTCTGAAATTCCACCGGAGCAGTCCATTTACGCTCAAATCAAAATTGCAGAAAGCTTAAGACTGTTAACCCAGTATGAGCGTGCGATGAAATACGCCAGGTCAGCGCTAGACCTTGCTCAGAGGCTCCAGAATCCACGATCGCTGTCCTATTCTCAGGGCGAGACAGCCAAACTGTTGCTAGATCGTGGGCAACCAGAAACGGCGTTGAGAACCTTTCAGCAGGCAACAACGCTAGCACAATCTATTCACGCCTGGGATGCCGTTTACCAATGGCAGCGAGCGATCGGGCGAATCTATAGTCGCCAGGGAGACTTCAAACGAGCGGAACAAGCGTATGAAACCGCGATCGCCGCGCTTGACCAGGTGAGAGGAAATATCCTTGCAGTTAACCCTGAAGTCCAACTTTCGTTCCGTGAGCAAGTTGAGCCTGTTTATCGGGAATACCTCCGCTTGCTGCTAACACCACCCCAGGAACCCGATCTGAAGCGGGCAGTTTTGGTCACGCAGCGATTACAGCAGGTGGAATTAGAAAATTTCCTGCGCTGTGGCGACTTGGATCTGGTAGGACTCAATCAAATTAGTCTGCCCAAAAATACAACTGTTTTCTATATTCTGAATCTGGGCGATCGGATCGGGGTCATTACTCAAGCACAAGATAACTCGCTTCATTTCTACTCAGCCAATGCTGCCGAAGTAGAGAATAATGCCACGAATTTAATCACCAATTTGCAGAGTGATGAATTTGTGGCAGTGGAGGAACCAGTCTTGCTCCCCTTTGCTCAAGCCCTTTACCAGCAGCTCATTGAACCAGCACAGCAGCAAGGCTATTTGCCATCAGAAGGGACATTGGTTTTTGCGACCGATTCGCTATTGCAAACCATCCCAATGGCTCTGCTGCATGATGGGCAGAATTATTTGGTTCAGAAATATAGTATTGCCACAACATTAGGAGGGCAACTGCGGCAACCGCGATCGCTGCCGCTCGGATCACCCAGCACTTTGATTGCTGGCTTGAGTCAAGAGGCTCCCAGCTTTGCACTTCCGCAAGTGCCTAAAAATTTCAAGCCGCTTCCAGAGGTTGAGCAGGAGATTCAAGACCTGAAAAAAGCAACCAATTCAACCATTCTGCTGAATGCAGATTTTACTGCCGCCAATTTTCAGGCTGAGTTAGCAAAGAATAATTTTCCCGTAGTGCATTTGACCACCCACGGGCAATTCAGCTCTTCACGCGAAGATACCTTTTTGCTCGCCTGGGACCAAGTGATTGATGTCCAACAAATTTACCAATTGGTTAAGCGACGCACTGAACAGGATACCTCCATTGAATTGCTCGTATTGAGCGCCTGTGAAACCGCAAAGGGCGATCGAAAATCTGCACTCGGAATTGCAGGACTTGCGACGCAGGCTGGAGCACGGAGTACAGTGGCTTCTCTATGGCGTGTTGACGCTTCATCAACCGCCGTGTTCATGTCCCAGTTCTATCAGCACCTGGCTGACGGGCAATCTAAAGCAGAGGCGCTTAGATCCGCTCAGTTGGAGCTTTTAACAGGAGAAGAGACTCACCATCCCTATTACTGGGCACCTTTTATTTTGGTCGGAAGCTGGCTTTAATTTTGATTCCGTTGAATTGAATCAAATTGTTGTGGAAAGTGACTACTTGTGGCAAAATCAATGATTCATCGAATATTTAACTACGACAGCTATTTACTGGGGCAACACAGTGGTGGAGAATGCAAGCGGACTGATGAGGTAAGCATTCCCGCATGGACGATTACCCCAATTTTATTGTGGAGGAAGCACAGCGTCTGTTGGATGTGCTGAGTGGAATTCCGTTTAGCGACTGTTACCCTCTGAGTAAGAAATTTAATGATCTTCCCCCTCGTCCTGGTATCTACGCCTTTAAGCATCGAACCTTAGGGATTTTGTATATCGGCAAAACCACCAGTATTCGGGCGCGATTAAGGGGTGGGCACAAGGCTTTGGGATGGGCGTTTATTGATCGGATGGACCCTGATGATATGCGGCTTGCCTGTGTGGTTCTGTCCTATCAGTGGAATCGGGTATCATATCAGTTAGAGCAAGTGATGATTGGGCAAATTCAGCCGCCCTATAGCGATCGCTAACAAGAGAGGACTGATCGATGCAGACCACTAACGCGACCAACCAGGCTACGCTTCTGGGCTACCTACCGGAGCGCATCCAGTCGGCACTCCAAGTCTATGGAGTTGAGACGAATCTCGAACCAGAGTCCGTGGTGAAGTTAGCCATCCGCTATTTCTTGGAGTCGGCATCGATTAGCGTGGGTCTAAACGATAAAGACCCCGCCGATATGTCTCCAAATCAAAACATTCTGGCTCATTTGCCGCACTCAATCCAGCAGGGAATTGAGCAATACGCGATCAAGTATGAGTTTCCACCAGAGTTTGTAGTCGAACTAGCGATTACGTTTCTGCTTGACCCTGACGCAAGCAGTTTTGAGGATTGCCAAGTAGGTGTTCAGCGGGAACAAGTTTATTTACTCCGACAATATCGGAATAACCATCCAGCTGAAGCAGCCTAGTAGTTGACTTCTGGCACTAAAGAGACCACAGAGATTAATTGCTCAATTGCTTCAACCCAGCTTGAGCACTCACCAATACATCTTGATCCGACACCGCCTTTGCTAGCGAGATCGCCTTCTCATACTGAGGCTTGGCAAGATCTGACCGCCCCACCGTCAAATAACAATCTGCCAAAACTCGGTAGAGAAGAGGGGTGCGACTACCTGCATCAGCACGGGACTGAAGCACCACAATGGCATCATGCAACAGCCCCTGAGCCAAATAAATACTGGTCAGGTCTAGCACAGTCGCCTCATCCTCACCAAGATTTAGCCCTCTGACCTGCTCAACCCTGTCATGAATGGTTTGAACGGTAGAGTGAGCCAACACATTCAACACACTTTGTTTTACATTAAGTAGAGCATTTTGTTGATTATAAGCAGCGATCGTAATTTTGTAGGCTTGCCCCTGCTGGAGTGGCGGACGGTTTTTGGGATAGGACAGTGAAGGAGAGGCAACGTTCTGTTGCCAGTTGACCCCTTTCCCTTCAACCTGAACCATGTAATGGTGGGCTTGTGGCTCTGGGTGCCACCTGAAAGCGGGAGTCAAGGTGGAAGCCACTCGCCCATACGGGTAAGTGAGTTGCAGAGCCAACGTTTGGTCGTTGGGTCCTTTGGGTCGAACACAAAGGTAGATCTCTTGCGCTCCGCAACGGCGTAGTGGCTGCGTCTGCCGGGGAGGAGCATGACAGCCTTCAGTTTGACTGACAACCTGCCCGGTCGCAAATTGCTTGACTCGACCACTCACAAAACAAAGCACCCTAACAGAAGGCAATTGGGCTAGCTGAACTTTTTCTCCCATACAAATCAAGCGTCCCACAGGCAATTTAGAATCACCCTTTGACAGAACTCGACCAACCGCAGGACAGAAAGAAGGAGTTGCTCTAGAGGCTGACAGCAATCCATCGCCTAAAATGCTTGCAAAAAAGAGAGGGATTGCAATGAATAAAGTAGTCCTGTTTAATCTCATAACCGAACAAATCTTGAACAGCACACGCCTGATCAGGCTTTTTGGTCTCACAAAACACGATTGAGAATTCGTTCGCGCCACGCCTTCACTTCTGGCAATCCAGCCGTTGAGTCATAGCGGAGGCAATTTTTCCAGCTTTGCTTTGCCTCTATCTCCAACCCTTGAGCCTCTTGCGCTTGAGCCAGAAGGCAGTAGATGTCTGCCCGTTGCGGATCTAGTTTTTTCGCTCGTTGCAGGTATCTCAAGGCATCCCCATAAGCAGACTGTTTCAAGGTGGCCCAACCCAAATTTTTCAGCAACGCTGCTTGCGAGACTAAATCGTTAGTCTGCTTGAGCGCTTGCGTCGCAAGCAGCGCGGCTTCACGATGATCACCCTTGATATTGTTTATCCGAGACAGGTTATTGGCAGCATCTACCCCAAGACGGTTTTCTGCCTGCATCGCTAACCCATAATGCCGTTCCGCATGGCTGTAGTCACCCTGCTCATCGTATAGATTCCCTAGATTGTAGTGAACTTGCCAGTTGTCGGGTGTGAGTTTTAGCGCCTGCTGGTAATGCTCGATCGCGCAGGGCACATTCCCCTCACCCTGGCAGAGGAGTGCCAGGTTCTGATGCACCTCTGCTAGGTTCGGATCAAGCCCCAATGCCCGTTGATAGTCTTGGCGGGCTAATTCTAGCTTTCCTCCAAGCTGGTTTTGCGCTCCGCGTTCGGCCAGTTGCCGTGCCTGGGATAGTTGTTGGTAAGCTGCCCAACTGTTCACCCCCCAAATGAATGATGCCGCCGTCAGAATTCCAGCAAGTGCTGCACTCACTCTAAATTGGGTAGACATGAGTAGCTGGTAGCGTCGAATGCGCTGAGGCAGACGATTTAGCCGTTGCAAAATTATTTCAGTATCTGAGGGGCGTTTTCTCCAGGAAGGGGATTGCAGTTCGTCCAGAAAGTCGGCAAGGGGTCTGGCAATCTGGTGTGCGTGGTTTCTCCACAAAAGCTGCCCAGAGTCGTCTAACGGCAATTGGGCGGGATGCCGTCCGGTTAGTAGATGAACCAGGGTGCGAGCGATCGCAAAGAAGTCAGACTGGGGCACTCCTCGTCCATGTAGTTGTTCGGGAGGACTGTACCCAGCAGAGCCAACAGCGGTAATGCTATAGGAACTATTGGGGCTAACGTAGTGGGGAGTCTCGCCCATGCGTAATTTAACCAGATAGGTTTCTGAAATCCGACGACAGGCTCCGAAATCAATCAAAGCAAGTTGTCCATTCGGTTGGAGGATCAGGTTATCTGGTTTAATGTCGCGATGAAAATAAAAGCGATCATGAACAATGGCAATGATCTCAACAAGCTGCCGCAGCCAGGTCAGGGCGTTCTCTTGAGCCAGCCGATTGCCCGCTTCTAGCCATTGATTGAGAGGTTGTCCGGCAATCTTTTCCATTACCAGGCAATGGACGGGAAGCGAAGGCGTTGGCACTGAGAAGAACCCATCCAGGTCTGCTCTGGGGATTTTGCCTGGAGCATCCAGTAGCGTTAAGACGTTATATTCCTGCTCCAGCCGAGCAATTTTTGCCCGTGAAGGTTCACACAACACTTTCAACACTTTAGGTTGATTCCCCGCCGATTGATCGATCGCCTCAAACAGTGCCGTTGAAGCTAAGGGATGGCGATCGTTTTGTAAGGGATGAAGTACTCGGTAACGACCCGCCAACAGGAGAGCCGTGCCGCACCACTGGCAAATGTCAGCCGCTCCGGGTTCGTTTGGATGAGCACAATCAGGATTGATGCACCAGCCGCTATTCACAGTCAAACCCCAGGGGGTAAATTTGTAGCCTCAGACTCCAACCGATTTAGTGTATGCTTTCTGATAATCGAATTCAGTTGGTATACCGTAGGCTGGTCATCACTCCGAACGATTTGAATTAAAGACCGTTTGTCCAGGTAGTCCAACGTTTGCACTAAATCTGAGGATGATAGTCCCTCTTGAGTCAGATCTTTCAGGAGTTCTGCAAAGGTGAGTGGCTTTTTGGCTGTCGCTAAAGCAGCCATCACTTGCTTTTCTAGATCCTCAAATTTCTTAAACTGTCGATTCAGGAGTTCCTCAATTAAATCGGTATAAAAAGTTGTGACGTAGGCTAGCACCTCTTTCACATGCCCACCAAATAGATCTTTAACCCCATTCGCCACCAGCTCCAGGATCAGGGGATTACCGCCATATTTTTCGAGCAGTTGCTGCCAGCTCTGCTCATCGGTCAAGCCTTTGTCTCGCAGAATACGTTTGGCAGAGTCATGATCGAGATCCTTGAGGATCAAGGTTTGAGCTGCCAATCCCCCTAATCGCCAACGCTCCAGGGACTCAAACGGTTCCTCTGAGGTCAATAAGAAGCAACTGCGGTGGGATGCTCCAACCACCTGTCTCAAGAAGGGTTGGTATTCCTGATGCCCCCGCATCGACTCGGCAGCATCCAGGATGACCAAACAACGGCGAGCTTGCAAGCGATCGATCAGCCGGGTGATTGAATGTTTAGAGACCACGTTGGTCATTGGCTCACTGCTCCCCGATTCTTTGCTTTCTGACTCCCCACGATCTAGATCAGGATTGGCTGACTCACTCAGAAACCCCAGAAGTTCTTCTACGAGTGAATCAAGCTGAGGCACGGGGTAAGCAGACTTCCAGATCACACAGTTCCATTCATGGGCAGACAAGGAGTTGAGCAGCTTTGCCGTCAAAGCCGTTTTGCCAATTCCCGGAGGACCCACCAGCACGACGCACTGGTTGCGATCGATCGCTGCTTCGAGATCGGCTAATTCCTCGCCCCGACCATAAAATCTAGGAACGTTGGGTACGGAGTCCCCGAACACAGGCACCGGAGACAATTTCTGTTCCAGGACGTGATGGAAATTCCATTTTGTGACCTGTTGTCCCATTGTCTCAGACAACACATCCCATAATTTTTTCCCGACTTGTCGAATATGCGCGAGGCTATAGGGTGTCTTTTTGACAATCTGTTCGTACTTCTCTCCATCCCACGATCCAGCCAGAATCGCCTTCTCAACATCACTCAGACTCCTTCCCGACTGGGATAGGAGTTGATCAACCAACCGAATGGCATCCTCTTTGTTCACAGGATATAAATTCTTTTCACTACTATATTTCCTCCAATTCTAACCCCTCCAGTCAAGCGACACCTCAGCGTGGAATCGCGATAGTGACGGAAAAAGACAAAAGCAATACTTTCCCATCACAAAAAGCGTGGAAGTGTTAAAAGTATATAAAAGTGAGACAACCTTGCTCGATGAGGATTAGAGATGCTAAAACTTGCCGTTTTAGACCAGCATACTCTCACTTGCAATCCTCCTTAAGCAGGAGATCTGTCGTTTCAAGACAGGAGGTAATCTTCATGTGACCAACCTTAAAACTGAATAACCCCAACTAAGAATCAGCGGGGGTTAAATAACAGTTAATTGATTCAAAAAACGAGCAGGATTGGAGACTCTAATTTGATTGCTTTCCGAGGGCACTAATTAGGTCACCCAAATTGCCATGCCCATATTCTAGGAGCAATTTGTCTTAGATGGCAACTTTTTTTGCTCTTTGATTTGGCATGACTTGATTCTGCTCTCTTCGCATTGGGACAAGCGTTTGCCGTTGTCTCATTCAATAGGAGAGACATCAATGCCAGAAATGATCAAAGGTTCTCAGGAAGAATCTCGGCATCCGTATGGCTATTGCAAGATCTGCCAATCACCTGTGGAAATTCCAGGACTCACAGACTCCAAATGTCCAACACATGGATGGATTTCTACAGCGTTTAGCGTGACCGATCAGATCCAAAAGCAACCAGCCGAGATATGCAAACAGAAACAAACAGCCGTTTTGCCAGAAGAGAAATCTTCCACTTCAAACTCACCAAATTCAACTTCAACCAAGCCATCCCATTCAAAAGGACAGGCAAAGACTCAAACTTCTTCAACACCAGAATCCACTCAACCAGTCAATCAAGTCACTGAGGCAAAACAAACTCAACTTAACCTGTGGGGAGGTGCAGCATGATGTCCCTTGCCCCTCTACTATCCCCATCTCCACAAACTGACTTCACCCGCAAAATCGAACGGGAGTTTGTTGCAGGCAGCGCAATCCACCCTACGCTCTATCAAGTTGCAACCCAGATTGTCAGCGACACTGAAATACTGCCTGGAGGAGAGCCTTGCTTCCCAATTCATGCAGCTCTGAACTGGCACATCACACGCTTTGGTCATCGAGCACGAGAGACGATGGATGCCGTTTTGTTGCTCAACGAAGATGGCTCCTGCTGGCAGGCAAAACTGAGTCAGCCAGTGATTGACTCTAAAAAGCAGAAACCCCGCAAATACGAAACGCCCGTTGGTAATGGCTCAAGAGTTCATCTGCCTGCTGTCCCGGCTGAAATTCGCCAACGAATTAGCCAGCGCTATGGCATTCAGGTCCCTCTGGAGGGTTCATTCTGGGATTGGGTTGAAGCCCATCCAGAAATTCCAATGGTGCCAACAGAGGGAGGGAAAAAGGGGTTGTCCCTATTGAGTGCAGGATATGTGCCTTTGGCGCTGTATGGAGTGAATGGAGGGTATTTCAGGCAACCAGGAGACACAAGGGTATTAGTTCCAGATGTTGCCAGGTTTGCTATACCCGGAAGACAATTCATTTTTGCATTTGACCAGGATTCAAAGGACTCCGCTAAACGCCGAGTCGCCGTAGCCCTTTACCGATTCGGTGGATTATTGCTGCAATCAGGCTGTCTGGTTAAGGTCGCCTTATGGGATCACCAGCAAGGAAAAGGCGTGGACGATTTGATTGCCAGTTGTGGAGTCGCAGAATGGGATGCTGCCTACTCAGAAGCGATCGCACTGGAACACTGGCAAATTTGGCAACGATTAGAACGCAAATTGACTTATCCAGCTTCGGTTCGGCTTACTATGGCAGACCTATCAGATCTACAGCTCAACAATCTTCCCGAATGTGGCATCATCGTGATCGCCAGTCCAAAGGGAACTGGCAAGACCAAGTATGTTCAATCGTTAGTGGAGACAGGTGAAAAAGTTCTAGCTGGTGGGCACCGAATCGCCCTGATGCGAAACTTGTGTTCCCGTTTGAAGTTGGACTACAAAGGGGATTTGGATAAGGTCAATGGAGAATTTATCACAGGGGCAGGTTATACCCTGCGGATTGGGTTATGTGTGGATTCACTGCTGTCGATCGATCCCAACAAGTTTGCTGGGTGTGATTTAATTCTGGACGAAGTGGTTCAAGTGATTCGGCACCTGCTGACATCCAGCACTTGTGCAAGAGACGGTAAACGTCCAGCACTATTGGCACGATTTCGGGAACTCATTCAAGCCGCTCGCCGAGTCATTGTCGCAGATGCGGACCTGGATAATGCCACCTTGAATTATCTCAACTCCTTGCGAGACATTGATGAGTCCGTATTCCTGATTCAAAACGCTTATCAAGCAGAAGGATATCCTGTGCGGTTTCTCCAGGCTTCAGACCGCACAAAGATCGTGGGTGAAATCATGACTGCCGTGAAAGCTCTTGTGCCTGGTAAGGCAGTGTTCGTTGCGACGGATAGCAAGGGAACCAGTAAAGCGATCTCTCGATTGCTCAATCAACATCACCCCGAAAAGCGTGTGTTGTTAGTCAATTCAGAAACCAGTGGAGGACAGTGTGAGCGAGAGTTCATTCAGACACCAAACACCATTTTGGAGCGCCATGAGTACGATGTCATTATTTGTTCTCCGTCAGTCGCAACTGGAGTCAGCATCGAAACAACAGACGTGATTGCAGCCGTATACGGCATTTTCACAGGAGTCTCAAGCACCGATGCGGACATGGCTCAGGCATTAGGGAGAGTCCGAGAACCCGTGGAACGAGTGGTTTGGTGTGCTCAAAAAGGAACAAACTTTTCAAAGGTGAGCCGATCCACTAACCAACTAGAAATCAAAAGCCATTTACAGCAGAAAACAACGGCGACGGTTCGGCTCATTCGCTCTAGTCTGCGGGAAGATCTGGCAGGGGATTTCACACAGTACGATTGGCAGAACGACCCCCATCTAAACCTCTACTGTCGAATTTCAGCCGACCAAAACTTTGCGATGTACCATCTCCGAAATGCATTGCTGGTTCGACTTCAGTTTGAGGGAAACCAGGTCAGTGTTGAGGATCGAGCCTCTGATCCCGCCGTAAAACTCTGGCTGGCAACAGCCAAACAGGAAATTCGGGAAATTGATGCTGAAGCGCTGGTTGCGATCGAGGATTTGACTTATGCAGAGGTGGCAGCATTGGAGCAGAAAGAAGGACTCAGCCCAGAAGAGTCATTGGCAATCTCCAAATATTATTTCAAAGAGTTTTACGTGCTTGATTCAATTAACGTTGAGGACGTGCTTTGGGATAACGAGGGTAGATGCAGAGCAGAATTACTCAGCCTGGAAGCACAGTTGTTTCCAGGGCTTGCCATTGACCAGGTTGCCCGTTCCCTTGAGAAACAGGCAACCTGGAATCAAAGCTACTGCCCCTGGGATATGTCCAACGCAGAGTTGCGGCGAATGGTTCGATCTGCGATCGGAATTGATGAGTTGCTGGTAAAACTACAAGCTGGGTGGACATGGACTCACTATGATCTAGAACCCTATGCGACCAGGGCAAGAGCCTTAGCCGAACAAATCAAAGTTGCTCTACACCTGACGATTTCTGACAAGATGAGTAATACTCAAGTCGTTCACCAATTGCTGGCTCAATTAGGAGTAAAGGTTGAGCAGGCGTACTGGTCTCGTTCTGTTGTAGGGCATGAGGGTGAAAAATTGAGAGTCTACCAACTTCACCAGGATCATTGGAGCCGCGTGTGGGCAGTGCTTCAGCGACGGCAAGCAAAACGTCAACAAATTCAACAATCTTCTTCCACAAGTACAAAAGAAACATTGGCTGGATCACCCGTTGGTTTTGAGTTTAAAGACAGCACGGGTGATCCAACAAAGGATAACTTAAGTTTCCAGGCACCCCTAATTAAGGAAGCATTCAACACGGCATTACAGAGCAGTAGGAAGGGTCGCGATTACGTTGTCGCAACTGATTTAGTCAGCAGTAAGCCAACTCCCGAACCAGGAGACGCAACGGCATCTCTATGCGTGGATGAGCCAGTGGTTTGAATCTGACAAGACGGACATCTCTCAGGTCCTTCACTTGAGTCACTCAAACTCATTGTGGAGGTGGGAAACATCAAATCTCCAGAGGGAGACAAGCGCAAGGCGCAACTTGTATCCAGCACTCCAGGATTAACCTGTGCCCAAGCGATCGCTTCTGCCATCAAAATTGGATCACCCGAATCCAGAAACTGCTGCATTCGGGCAATGTGTCTCGTTTCAGAAGCCTGTCGCTTAATGTGCTGGTGCTGTTCGTAGGCAATTTGAACGGCAGCCTGACGAGCTTCCTGTGCGGCTTTGATCTCAAATAGCACTTGCTGAGCATAACTAATGTCCTGGGATAAAGCTGAAGCATCATTGGAGGCAGATTGAGCGAGGAAAGAATTACGACCTGCCTCATTATTTTGAAGTGCCAGATCGCCGAAACCCTTGTCATCAGAATGATTACTGCCTGCACCAGGGAATAAGCTTGTAGAACTATGAGCAGGGGATTGCTTTGAGGAAGCATCCCCTGCTCTGTTCATATTTGAAGTTGGGGGGTACGGGGGGTTTTCCACAGGTTCAGGAGAAATAACCAAATGATTGGGATGCCACAAATCGCGATGATTGTATAAGGTTCCACCCCCAATGCCATAACTCACCAATGCGTGAAATCGGGAAGTGGCATTTGCGGGTAATGCTTCTTGCTCTAACAACTGTGCGATAGCGTGTCTAATTCGATCTCTGGCTGATTCTGATTGCTGCTGATTCCAGCTTGGAGCTTCGGCGATCGCTACATCAAGATCCGGATTATTCAACTTGGCACCATCTGATTTAGCCTTGAACTTACCTGCTGCATCTCCATAATGAAAGTAATGACTGTTTTCAATACATCGTGCCCATTCTTGCGCTCGGTGTTCAATTTCATGGCGGTGGCGACAGTATTCAAAGTAACCGGGGAGGGACCGAGCTATGTCCACGATTGCATTCACAAGTGCATCACCGACCAGCGGTTTACCACCTGCTAAAACATGATGAAAAATATATTCTCGCATCGTAATGCGACCTAAAAGATAATTCGTTTGTCCATGATCAGTCCATCCCAATTCAATTTCGGCATTGAGGTCGTTAATAAATTTTTCTGCCTTCGTTGAAACAGCATAACGATGTCGCTTTGCTTGTTTTAAGATACGACGGATAACCGAGACTTCTAGATCATTACGCGTTTGAGCAAACCGCCATTGCTGGACAAAACTTTGCTGAGTACCCCAAATCGGTTGAAACTCTTCATTCAGTAAATAGGAACCAATTTGTAAGGGTAGACGATGGGCATTAAAGAGACTGGGTTTGCCGTTGACACTATAGGGCTTGGGATCCGGAAAAACTTCCAGTTGTCCTGGCTTAATTTTGAAGCCAGCATTTTCAAGCAAAGTGGAAACCGCGATCGCTAATTTCCAGGAGCTTTGAGCCTGCTGAAAAGGGAAATACAAATGAAGTCCATTGCTAGAGCTGGAAGTACAAGCTACGTGACTTACCAAACCCAGTGATTCCAAAGCTGCAACAATGCGCGAGATTGCTAAGGGATCTTGCTTTGGGTGATAAAAGCTTCCGATATCAATGTCGAGAAGGCAGTAGGACGTTTCTGCACCAAAGCGCACACCATAAAGGTAGGAAGATTGTTGAATCAGGCGATCGCTCAAGGGATGGCGACTTTCTGTTCTCCACTCCACCTTCTCACCAGGATTCGAGTATTCTGCCCAGATGTAATCAAACCGATGTGGAAAGAGAGCAAGAAACTGGTTATCCCACTTGCGCACTCCCTTGAAAGATAAAGCATTTTTCAGTCGCATATAGCAGCACTCACTCCAGAAAAAGGCTGGAATAAAGCACGTATAACACGCGAGGAATAGGGCTTTCAGTTAGTCAACAAGGCTTGCCAGGTTAGATCAATTGGCAAGTCAACAATGGCTGAAACCAATTCAGTGCCGGTATTTAAAGCAAACTAAGTCATACGATCCTAGAAGAATAGTCATATGATCCTAGAAATTTCATCACGGTATTCTAGAATTGTTTGTCAACAGGGTTTTGACAATAGTCACTCCATTCTAGAGATTTGACAACACGGGCACCGCCAAGGAAACATACCAGCCTTTAAATTGCTGAGTCAGTCTTTTGCTAGTCAGGCAATTCTAGAACCTGTGTCAACATTGGCAACAATACGAAGATACCGTCAATGTAGCCCCCGTGGACAGATCGGCGTAGTCAGGTAATTCTAGAACTTCTGGCAACAATGGCAACAATGGAACAAGCTGATAAAGTCCTAAGACTCTAGAGTTGTTGGCAACAAACTCAGGAATTGTCAACGTTTTTTTGGGAAAGGTCTAGTGTTGAGCAAATCTCAAAAACATCAGTATTTCAGGTTTTGGTCGTGATACAAGCGAAAGTCAGGCAATTCTAGAGTTTTTGTCAACACTGTCAACATCAGTAAGAATATAAACTCGCTACAGGCAAGGGGTTGTGATAGATTTTCCGTATTAGTCAGGCAATTCTAGAGTTTTTGTCAACACTGTCAACATCAGCAGGAATATGAACTTATATAAATATTTTTCCTGTTAGTGTTTTGCCCCATAACTCTGCTTCACCGCAAAGTTATGGGGCTTCAGGCTATGGATTAAGGCTCGGCATGGATAGAGAGTATCTAATACAGGTTAGTTTCTAGAAGATTAGTCGTTAGATTCTAGGTAATTAGTCACTGGATTCTAGAAGATACATCAAAATCACTCAATTCTGGGCATGGCTGAAATATCTGCTCTGCCAATCTTCTATGAGTTTTTGGAACAAATTGCTTTGTTGACACTGCTAATTATGTTGACAGAACCCAGGGTGAGTTCTGATCGTGCTCATCGATAGCTTGAGCTACGAGTATACTAATTGAGTTCTGCCTTATGGTTGAGTCATGCCCACAAGTGTAGTAAAGCGCAAGAAAAGTATGAATTCTGACTCCGCAGTTGTTGTATCGGTGGAGCAGGCTTCGACTTCTCTTCCAGAGATTGCAGTTGATGCGGTTCGGCTACAAACCTATGTAGAAAAATTGCGTTATGGCAGGTCATTTCTCAATCTGGTGCTAATCAATGTAGCGACTGGGATCAATCAACATCGCCTGCGACAAATGCGATTGCAGGGAGAGGGGAATGCGGATGTCATCAATCTATATAGCGAAACCGAGAAGATTGGAGCATTACAGAAGCAGGCGATCGCGCGGCTAGAGAAACTGTTCAAAGCGGTACTTAAAAAAGAAGCCTTTTGGGAACAAACAGCAAACTGGGTTCTAACACGCCTAGAGCAATGGAAATTGCAGGAGCGAATGCCAACGGACTGCTCGATTTCGGGTGTGTTGGCGGTTGAAACTGATCCGACTATGCCAGAAGAAGAGGCTTGGCGGGAATCGATCATCATTAGCGCCTGTGCTTTTTACACAGCAGGTGAATGGCTGAGGAGTCTTGACCTATCAGGTTTTTCGGTTGAAGACATTGAAAAACTTTTAGGAATTCGCTCAACGGATTCTTTCATTACTGATCCTGTCTTATTTGAAGGGCGGGAACTGGAACGGGTGGCAACAGGTTATCCCATTTTGACTGGAGCACAGGCACTCATTAACAGCCAATGGGAGGATGGAGAATACCCTTATTGGAAAAAATTGGTTGGAGACGGCTTCATTCAGCACAACATTGTTCGCCAGAGTTCAACGAACCAGCAATTTGAATTGGTTCCAGGAAAAGCGGCGTGGGAAATCATTCAGCAATTCGGACCAGAAGCAGCCTATGTGCTTCTAATTTTTTCATCCTATGCGACTGATTCAGACGAACCCTGGGAGCAGCAAATTCGGCTAAAAGGGACGGACTTAATCAGGTTGTTTGGCTGGGATAAGCGTACTGACATAAACCTGGGGCAAAAACTGAAGAAAATTGGTCATTTAGTTGAGCTGGTGTGCAGCTTATCGGTCTTGATCAGCAACATCAATGTTGGAGCTAACCGCTACAACGTGGCAAGAGGAGCGATGTGGTTGTTGGAGGAACTGGAATATGCAGGGCAACTTGCATTAACAGTAGATGCGGAGCAGCCAGGTTCGATTCATTATGAGGCAGGTGATCCAGACGAACTGTATATTAAAGTGCGCCCTGGAAGCTGGACGGAAAAGTTCCTCAATGCCAAAGATCTGAATGGTGGTAAAGAAGCACTTTGTCAGTATGGCTATCTAGCGAAGAGTACACTGCAAATCAACCCTTATCGGCAGAGATTAGCGTCTAAACTCGCTATCTTTCTCACAATTATGAGTCGCATTCGACGAGATGGTCGTTATGAGGTCGGCACCTTATTGGAGCGCCTGGAACCGAAAGAGCTAATGGAAACGGTTCAAAACAGCAAGCAGCGACGAAATACATTAATTACTCAGTGGGATAATGCACTATTAACATTACATGAATTAGGATGGCAAATTGAATTTGATGCAGCGACGTATCCAGAATGCATTAGACCAGAGTGGAGTTTGACTGATGAACCTGAACAAGTGAGAACACGCCCTCGCAATTGGTTATCAACCTGGCTAAAGGCGATCGTCACGATCAAGCCAACCGTACTCATTCAGGAGAAATTAGGAGCTACGCGATCCTCCTCCAGGCAGAAACCTGAGCCATTAGCCTTAGTGGACGATTCGCCAGAGAGATCGAGAGTTATCACCAGTGCAGAACTGCTGACCGCTCTCGAAACCAAAGGTTGGTCGAAGGCACAACTGGCTAAGACATTAGGCGTTGATCGATCGCTAGTTACACGTTGGGTTAAGGGTGAGCGAGTGATTCAGCCAAAACACCAAAAGCAAATTCAAGCACTTCTGGAAATTTAGTGTTTTTGCAGTATTAATTGGAGTTTACCTAATCAGGAATTCTTAAATCCTGCCAGGTTCTCGTTTGCCGTTCCATTAATGCCTGGAGCATCGCTAATTGTTGCTCCAACTCCACAATGGCTTCCCTACGAGCGATCGCATATTTCCAGTGCCGATGTTGTTGGCTACCGGGTCTACCCAATGAGTGACTTTTTGGCTTGTGATCGGGCTTTTGGGTAACCAGCACAGCATAGGTATAGGTTTTTGTCCCCTTGGTTGAACTGGTTTCTGTGAGCCAGCAATAAGCAGGGGCAACTTCACCCGTATTTCGGATCTGATGAACAAGAGTGAGCAAGCGTTCTCGCTCCGTTTCGAGGGATGCGCTGACCATAAAAATTCTGCAAATCTTATATTTTTATTATAACTGGTTTCTGCACGGTTTAATTTTTAACCACGCAGAATTTTGCATGGGTCAAGTTTTTGGCAATGAATATGTGCTTTCTCGACTGATTTCTCAGGACCAGCGACCTGTTGAAGGATATGGTTTATGAACAAACGTGGCACTCTGCGGTCTTTGTATGGTCGCTGCTATTCACCATTGGACATATAAAGCATTCTTTTGAGCTTTGGAAACCGTGGCTCAAGCATTTCTGCATGAAAAAAATTGAACCATGCAGAATCTTTTTATGGCTAAAACTCAGAGTAAGGCTCGTCTGCCTTGAAGATTCAGACAAAGTTTAGGAGGGGCTTGGCACTGCCAAGCCCGTACTGGGATCTGCCGTGGTTTTAATTCAAATTGGTATCACAATGGCTATAAACTCATCGAGTTCATAGCCATTGTCATATTTTGCACTTGAGTCCAAACTGGATTAGAGCCAGAAACATCGGGTTAGATGTAGTACATGGGATTGGTTTGTCTCCGGATATCTCGACGCTGGCATAAGTCCTGAAGAGTTTGTTGCCTCAACGTTGTTTGAAAAGACACATTCGCTTGTTGCCAGATTTCCTGAATCAATTGACGTTCGACCGATGAACTTCCATTAGATGTTCTGTTTTTGCGATCGCCCTCTACCAATGTAATCACGTCTAGTACCGTAATCTGCCACGGCTCCTTCAACAGAATATAGCCTCCTTTCGCGCCTCGTTGACTCTGAACGATGCCTCCACGCCGTAGCAGGGTGAAAATCTGCTCCAGGTAACGCTCTGGGATAGGTTGATGGGCTGAGATCTCGTTGATAGTGAGGGGATTCCCGGAATCATGGTGACTTGCCAGCTCGATCAAAGCCAGAAGCGCATACTCTGCTTTCGCAGAAAGTTCTAGCAAGGTATGAGCGTGGTTGTTGCCGTTATTCAGGGACATTTCCAAAATCCAGAATTTTCGATAGATGGGCTTTATTGATAGAGCGGGTAAAGGTGGAATCATCCTCTTTCACATTCTGCTACAGATAATACACTGTAAATCGATTGATTTACCGTATATTCTAAAAATAACCCCGATAACCCTATAGAGCTACTGGGGTTAAAATGTCGAGGTTTATCTTGAATCCCTACTTTGGTGTGGAAAAGATGGTTCTGTTGATCTACCCAATTTCAGGTGAAGCACCCCTGGGACAGAGGATCAGCAGTGACACCAGCTTAAAGAGTTTTTGAATGGCATAAGGCTGTAGCAGACCGATGACCCTGGAGCAACTACGGATCTTTTTAGCGGTGGCTGAACATATGCACTTCACTCGGGCAGCAGAGTCCCTTTACATTACCCAACCTGCGGTGAGTGCTGCCATACAAAGTTTGGAGACAGAATATAGTGTCAAACTATTTCACCGGGTAGGACGACGGGTAGAAATCACAGAAGCCGGGAGGCTTCTATACGCTGAAGCCCAAAAGATTCTGGAACAGGTGATGGTTGCAGAACGTAACTTGCGGGAGTTAAATAACCTGCAACAGGGTGAGTTACGCTTAGGAGCCAGTCTAACCATTGGCAACTACTGGTTACCAGACAAAATTAGCCAGTTTCAGCAGGAATATCCCGGCATCCAGGTGAACTGTACCCTGGCAAATGCGGAAGAAATTGCAGAAGGAACGGCTTCCGGGCGATTTGACCTGGGATTGGTCTCGGGTGAGGTGAAGTCAAGTTTAAAGGAGTCTCTATTACAGGAAGTGGTTGGACGAGATCGCCTGCAAATTGTTGTCGGGCAGTCCCATCCCTGGTTTCAGCGGACTACGGTGCAGATTGAGGAGCTACTGACCACCCCCTGGGTGCTACGGGAACCGGGGTCAGGTGCCCAACAGGTGTTTGAGCAGGCACTCCGAAGTTGGGGAATTGATTTGTCTCAGCTAAGTGTGATGCTGGTACTGAGCAGTAGTGAGATGGTAAAAGCGGTGGTAGAGCGAGGCAGCGGAGCCGCTGCTATCCCTGAACTGATGGTGCATAAAGAACTACGGCTCAAGACTCTGAATGCCCTTCAAGTTGTTGCTGAAGGGATGAACTCGATCACAAATTTAGAAATTGTGCAGCCAATTTTGCAACTCAAACATACGCAGCGGTTTCAAACGCAGACGATGTTAGCGTTTGAGAAAATTTTGCAGCGGCAATGGGCGATCGCAGCTTCCCTTTCAACCTGTTTTGAAGCGGAAGCTTGATCGGGGTCATTGATTGGTCATTGATTCAACAGGTTGCCCTATTTGCACCTTCTGGTTGGCTTCAACCAACTGCCGCAAGTCGAGCAGTTTGGTGCCTTCACCTCCTACAATTAAAGGCAAATTACCATTCCATTTTTCGATCGCCTGCCGCTGCAATATCTCCGGTGTCAAATTTTCCCGCAATAACCGTTGCACTTCTGCTTCTCCTGTTGCCAGGTTTACCCTTGCCTCCGCTTCTCTGACAGCTTTGAGGGCAACAAATTCTGCTCGTTTTGCTTCTTGCTCGGCGACCTGCTTGGCTTCTACCGCATCACTGAAGCGATTTGAGAAATGCACATGCACCAGGGAAATATCATCCACTGCAATGTGATAGGGACGCAACCGCTCAATTAATGCCTGGTCTACTCCAGTTTTGACCTGTCCCCGTTTAGTAATAATCTCCTCAGCAGTGTAGGTCGCCATCACCGCTTTCAACACTTCTTCAACGGCTGGATTAATGATGTGTTGGATAATGGCATCCTGTTCACCAATTTGCTGAAAAATCAGGTGAGTCTCCTCAGGCACAATATGCCAGTTCAATGCCACATCGGTATACACATCTTGTAGATCTTTGGAAGATGCTTCCGCTGTAATTTCCTGGCTTTGCACCCGCACACTAAGTTTCTTAACTGTGTGGACTACTGGAATGATCGGGTGGAGTCCTTCTGCTAAAACCGTATTTTGAACCTCACCAAACTTGAGCAACACCCCCCGTTCACCCGCATTGACAATCACGAAAAAGCTGGCAAACAGGGCAAGCAGGAACAGCGCCAGGAATACTCTGCCCGTAGCGTATAAATCTCTGTTGGATTTTCTGCTTTCCTGTAGCGGGCGCAAATCAGGTGGTTTCGGAAGCGTTTCCATAGACTAAAGAAATGTTTAGCATTAATAAATCATAACTCCTGTTCCTGCTCCCTAACGCATTGCCGCTTTCGTAGTGTATTCAATTGCAAGATTGTTAAAAAACAGGGCAAATCTTATCGATAAATTCAATTTATCGTTTTGACAAAAAAGACTATTTGCTTCTATTGAAAGAGATCAATAGATTAATTGTATTGCTTGATAAAGATTCTTGGAGATGCTTCCGGCATGATGTTTTGTATTTAACACCGCATTCAATAATTCCCTGGCTGACAACCAACATGAATAACCTGGCTACTGCACTGTCTACTGGCATCACTGCCTTTGTTGCCACCAATCTGGATGATATTGTCATTCTATTGCTCTTCTTTTCTCAGGTGAATCTGCTGTTTCGGCGGCAACATATTGTCAGCGGGCAATATCTGGGATTTGCTGCATTGGTGTTTGTCTGTCTGCCTGGATTTTTTGGGAGTATGTTGTTCCCTCGCCCGTGGATTGGGCTGTTGGGGCTGGTGCCGATCGCAATCGGGGTCAACCGCCTTCTGTGTCAAGAGGCAGATACTCCAGTCGAATCTCAAGCAACCTGTGCAGCGGAGCGACCCTGGTATGCAAGTTTCCTGTCTCCTCAAGCCTATGGGGTTGCAGCGGTGACGTTTGCCAATGGCGGCGATAATATTGGCATTTATGTGCCCTTGTTTGCCAATAGTGCCTGGGAGGAACTACTGGTAATCCTGGGCGTATTCTTCTCCCTGATTGGGGTCTGGTGCTATACAGCTTTTCAACTGACACGCCTGCCCATGATCGCGGAGGCATTGACCCGCTATGGCAACCAACTGGTTCCCTTTGTGCTGATCGGGTTGGGTGGATTAATTCTGATCGACAGTCACACGTTGGAAAACCGGGGGTTGGCGACTCTGACACTGGTTGTAGGAGGGCTGGTGCTACTCATGCTATTTAGAAATGCGGAGAAACCTGTGACAATAAAAGCTGACCTGAAAAAGAGCATAACGGAATGACGACTTACGGATGAATTGGGTTATCGAAGCGATGATTGCTGGAGTGATTGCTTTCACAGCTACAAATGTGGATGACCTTTTAATCCTGACCCTTTTTTTCGGGCGGGCGGATGGGGTACTGCGACGGCGGCACATTATTGTAGGGAGATACTTGAGCCTTTTGGGGCTAGTTATCGCCAGCCTACCAGGGTTTCTGGGTGGTATGGTGATTCCCCAGGCGTGGCTGGGTTGGTTAGGGATACTGCCAGTGGCGATTGGAATCCACCATCTGCTGCAACCAGACACCCATGGAACGACGTTGAAATCTACCCCCTTGGCTCAGAGAAGCCCTGTCACAAAACCCACGTGGCGATCGCATCTGGCTAGTATCATCAGTCCCTATACCTATCAGGTAGCTGCTGTCACCTTTGCCAATGGGGGAGACAACATCGGTATCTATGTCCCCTTATTTGCCAATAGTACCCTGGCAAGTCTGAGTGTGATTCTGGGCGTTTTTGTAATCATGACTGGGCTTTGGTGCGTTGCTGCGGCTCAACTGGCTCGTCACCCCTTATTTGCTCGAATCCTGTCTAGCTATGGTCATCGGCTGGTTCCCTTTGTGTTGATTGGTTTAGGGATTTTTATTTTCATTGACAGTGGAACTTATCAACTTCTAGGGAAATAACCAGCCTTTAGGGACTTTTAGATCTGAGTGAACATAATTTGCGATGAAGTAAGGAGATGATAATGATGAAGTGCTTTCAGACATTATTGATTGTATGTGTACTGTTACTCAACACAGTCATTGCTTTGCCTGCCTGGGCTGATGCTGGGAAATTTATGAAAACCTCTGAATATACCGAAGTGACTCAGGCGATCGCAGACCTGACGAACCCCGAAAAAACCGCTGACATATCACCAGAAACCATCCAGCAAAAACTGGCAGATCTGCGATTTCAGAAATATATTTTGGAAACGGCTGAAGCGCGATCGGTCTGTCGCAATGAAACGGGAGAAATCCTGGCAATTTATACCCGATCTAAAAAAGCCACTCTTCCCACACTGTCTTACTTAGGGGCAGGTGAGATAACTGATGATGATATTGAGTGCGTCGGTGTTTATTTACCTACGGGCACTAATCTGGCATCAGGAGCAGGTGAACAAGAATTGACCGATCCAGTTGCTACCAAATTTGTTCCTGGGACTCAAGTTGTGGTGACTGCTAATCCTGGTACTGGATTGATTGAATTTAATGCCCCCGCTTCCGGTTCGTTTAAAGCAGGAGAAATTGATTGGGCAATTCCTGCACTGACTCAGGAAGAAGTGGCAGCACAAACTCCCAATGCTCCGGTGGATTAAATAGCATTGGACACTGGTCATTGGTGACTATTTTCTAACCAATGACTCAGTGATTATTTCAGTCGATCCGGTTTGATTGTAATCAAGCTACGCATCCAGGAGAAGATTTTATTCATGCTGTCCTTATTTAAGAGCCGAGAAGATACAGCAGAGGTGTTAGAAGAAAAACGTAAGCGTAACCCTAACCGGATTCGGGATCACCTGGCAAACGAGCGGACTTACCTTTCCTGGATGCGGAGTGCGATCGCGCTGATGGGGTTTGGAGTCCTGATTGTACGAATGCGAATTTTGCGTCCACCCTTGGCTCCCCAACCACCCGGAGGCGGTTGGAAACTGGGGCTGGCATTTGCGATTGTGGGCTTGCTTGCCGTATTACTGTCTACCCAGCATTATTTCGCGGTGCGAGACGACATTGAGGAAGACACCTATGAACCCCCCGATCGTTGGGTCATTCTGTCCAGCCTTGCGATCTTAATGTTGGGAGCAGGGGTGATTTACTACGTCTTCACCGTTCCGCTAGAGATGAATATGGTTTTGATTGAGTGAAGTTCCCCCTTATTCTGTCTCCATCCTCCCCGTCCTGCCGAGTTTCTGCATCCACATCTGTCTCTGGATGCAGAAAAACAGGATAGGGCTTGGTTGATTGGTGCGGCAGGGGAGCCAAACCCCGCTGGGGCAATGCATAGGGTGGTTGCGATCGCGGAGGGAAACCACCCTATCTACCATTGTCAGCCTCGTACCAATCAGTAATATTGGCGCAGCCAGATGCGCCTAATTCACTGTGGTTATAGTGTAACCTGTGCAACAAATGACCGGGATCATCAGGAAAAGGGCGTTGCTGATTTTGGGTAAGTAGCTGGGTGCAATTAAATTAAAGATAGTTTTGGGGGTGGAGAAGGTGGAACCCCCTGCCTGGGGGCGCAGCCCCCATTCCCCCTTTTTACAATTAATTTGAATCACCTACTTATGAATTGAGAGTTGTATGAATTGAAATGAAGTTTTAATTCATACTGCTATTCAGCACCACCGGAAAAGCACTGTGAACCACTAAAGCCAGCCCCCACGATCGCGATCGTGATTGGAACATCAGATATCACCATTTCAGGAACTCACTCAGCATAAAATGCGGCAAATCGGTAGGTGTTCCGTAAATTATAGAGAACGAACAGCCTGATGTTGTCTGATATAGACATGATTCAGCAATACGTTTTGCATCAAAATCTGTAATTGCAAATCAATCACTTTTATTGATTAAAACAACAAAAAAGACTATTTGCTCTTATCGAAAAGAGACCGTAGTCTGTGACTATGGCGATCTAGAGAATAATTAAGCAGCCCATCTGGGAATCCGCATTGTTTCTCTTGAATCTTTCTTATAAGGCGTTACCGGAAATGGAAAGAAGCCAACCATCTTGATCAGGAATGACCTAAGGAAAGAAACTATGGATTGGTTAGAAGGCACTTTGATGACCGGAGCGGCAGTGGCTTTGGCAACCACGTTTGACGACAACTTATATCTCACGGTTTTCTTTGGTAAGGTGAATCGAACCTTCCGTCCCCAGCATGTGGTAGTTGGCGAATATGTGGGGTTTACGGTGCTGGTCAGTCTTAGCCTGGTTGGGTTTCTGGGACGGTTAATGATTCCAGAAGTCTGGATCGGTTTGCTGGGATTGCTTCCAATCATGATTGGGATCAGTCAATTAATGAGTCGAGATGAGGATGGCGATACCATCCATACGGTATCCAGTAGTCTAAAAATTCCGGTTGAACGATCGCGCAACTCACAGAAATCTCTCTGGGCAACTCTGGGCGATCCCCAAACCTATCGGGTTTCGGCTGTAACCATTGCTAATGGCGGCAATAATATTGGTATTTATGTTCCATTGTTTGCTGCCAGTACGCTTCCCAGTTTGGGCGTTATTGTCAGTATTTGTTATGCCATGATTGGGCTTTGGTGTTTCTTGTCTTATCACCTGACCCGTCAACCCACGATCGCCTTTGTCATTGCACGGTATGCTCGCAAGGTCTTTCCCCTCATCTTGATCTGGTTAGGATGCCGAATTGTGTTTGGTAATGGATCTCACCAACTTATACTCTCCTTCGTTTTCCCTACTTAGAAGTGTTTCACGTTTGCTGTTATGGATTCTGGTAGTTGATCTGACTTCTTGATCGAAACATTCTGGGGTTGAATGAGCAGCATCAGCCCAATTGACCAGGCGATCGCCAGCGTCCATCCTGCCAGAATATCACTGGGATAGTGTACCCCCAGGTAGAGCCGAGTCCAGCCAATGATTAACACAAACAGACTGCCGCCAACCGCCGCGAACCAGCGCCAGCGAGTATTCCACGCCAGGACAATCAACACTGCAACAAGCGACGCACTCGACATCGCGTGTCCACTGGGAAAGGCATAGGTCAAATTGGGCGGCAACACTTCCCAGACATGGGGGCGCTCCCGGTGAAAAAATAGCTTGACGGAGTGGTTGAGCAGAGCGCTACTGGCGGGAGTGATCACCAGGTAAAGGAGCGATCGCCAGTTACGCCGGTAAATTAACACTCCCCCAATCACAGTCAGCACTGGCACCACTCCCCAGGACACCCCCAGAGGGGTCAACGTATGGGCAAGGGTATCCAGAGTGGGGCGGGATGTCAGGTGAACCCATTGCAGAAATGGAACATCCCAAACAAACCCCTTTCCCTGCTGCCACACATGGCTTGCCAGAAATAGAAAGATGAGCAAGGGTAGGAAAACTCCCAGCAAGAAACTGGTGACCAGGCGGGATGCAAAAAATTGGGTTTTAGACAATTCCATCGGGTGAGCGGCTACAGAAAGTGGCGCGTGTCTAAGGTGTCAGATATCAGGTGAGGAAGGGAAATTCAATGTGTGCCAGTTTCCAACTGACGACCACCAGCAGCATGTAAACAGCAAACCGCAAGAGCCGTTGGGGTGCAACCTGGCAAAGCTTTGCCCCCAGCAAAACACCTGGCACCGAACCTAACCAGATTGGCAGAACCAGACTCCAATCTACCGTGCCCAGACTCAGATGACCCAGAGAGGTAAATCCGAGTAAAATCGCTGCCTGTGCCAGATCGGTTCCTACTAGCCGCTGAGCATCCAGTCGGAAAAACGCGATTAACACCAGGGCAAATAGGGAACCAGAAGAAACGCTGGTCATCCCAACAATGCAACCCAATGCCGCCCCGATCGCGATCGCCCCCATTCTTCCTGCCAGCGTATCCAGATCCAACACAGGCAGTTGGGGCAATTGGAAATCAGGCACAGCCATTAGTAGCAACAGTTGCAGCAATGCCAGCAGTGTGACCAGTAAAATTGTAACGCCAATGCAGCGAAGTAAAATTCCATCCAGATCCAGACTGGCGGACTGTTTAATCTGATGCAAAATGCCTACCCCAGCCAGTGCACCAGGAACACTACCCAAAGCCAGCCACTGAACCACCCGGCGATCGACCGTCTGTTGTCGCCAGTGTTTGACACCTCCCACCATTTTCATCAACGTTGCCGCGACCACATCAGAACTAACGGCAACCGAGGGCGGCACCTGGAAAACCACAATCAGCATGGGGGTAATCAGGGAAGCGCCCCCAATCCCAGTCAGCCCAACAATAATGCCCACGCCAAAGCTGAGCACCGGAAGCAGGAATTCATTCATAGATACTTACAGAATCAGAAATGTAGCGCGAATAAAGGGGTTTCTAAAACTTTGAAGTGCAATAGCAGCACAATCACTCCGGTGTAGAGGGTAGATGAAACCACACCTGTCAACAGTTCTTGATTGAGGTTGCGTTCAGTAGTTTGCCCCTGCACTACATCCAGGAAGCCCGCTTGCATCAGCAAAATTCCAACCACATTAGAAAGCCAGTAACCCGCGATCGCCCCTGGCATCAGGAAGTTTGGCGAAATCAAGCTACAGAGATAGCCAAACCCATAGGCGATGGGCAGGTTAAACACCAGGTCATTCCACCAGCACAACGGCGACAGCAAATACCCCAGAACCATTAAAAAACCGCCTCTTAATCTTCTGAGGGGCGGCTGATCAGCATTCGACCGGGTAGCAAGCTCCGGCGGCAATGGTTCACCCTGGTCAGGTTCAAAGGCTCTGAGTCGAATGGCTTTAAAGGGATTCATAAACTACGGTTTATCAATGGACTTACCGTATTTTATCAGCCAGGGATCACAATCGCCAGTATCGAGTAATAAAAATACTAAATCTCGATAAATTTACCGTTCTTTTGTTGATTGAGGCAATTTCTCAAAAAGAACTGACCTATCCTGCCTTGGTATTTTCTTGCTCAGAAACCCATAAAAAAGGATCAACCTTGAATGGATTGATCCCCGCTGATGCTCGTTCATTTGGGTCATTGTTACCTAGCACTGAGGGCATTGGCAAAAACTTTGACCTGCTTTGGCTTAACATAGACGGGCTGATGACGATTGAGCTTCAACCGATCAAACTCGTCTCTGCTCAGATGGGCAGTAATCGTTTGCCCCGTCTCCAACGCCAGTTCAGCCTGAATTTCCCATCCCAGGTGAATCACCCGTTCTACTTGGGCAGGAACAGTCTCCTCTTCGGGTTGCAGAAGAATCAACACATCCTGAGGTCGCCAGAAGACCTGAAGGGATTCACCCACTGAGGCGTGATGGTCGGAACTATGATGCACCGATGCATCTCTTCCCAGAATTTTGCGATTACTCAGCACAATGCCCGACACCGCAGGCAACACATTCACAGGACCAATAAAACTCATGACAAAAGCCGAAGCCGGATTGTCATAAATGTCTGCTGCCGAACCCACCTGCTCTATCTTTCCATGATTCATAATCACAATTTCGTCTGCAACCTCCATTGCCTCTTCTTGGTCATGGGTGACAAATACGGTCGTGACGTTCACCTCATGGTGCAAGTTGCGTAGCCAGCTCCGCAGTTCTTTGCGCACTTTGGCATCCAGCGCACCAAACGGTTCATCTAGCAGTAGTACTCTGGGTTGGACAGCGAGTGCCCGTGCCAGTGCTACGCGCTGCCGTTGACCACCAGATAGTTGAGACGGGTAGCGATCGCCCATGCCGGTTAGCTGCACCAGATTAATCAGTTCCTCCACCCGATTGCGAACCCGGTTTTTGGGCACTTTACGAATTTCCAGGGCAAAGGCTACGTTCTGGCGCACCGTCAAATGTTTAAACAAAGCATAGTGCTGAAACACAAACCCAATGTGACGCTCCTGCACTTTTCGATAGGTTGCGTCTTCCCCAATCAAATAAATTTGCCCTTCATCCGGCAGTTCCAAACCGGCAATCATTCGCAGCAGGGTTGACTTGCCTGAACCAGAGGGACCCAGGAGTGCTACTAACGAGCCAGTTTTAATATCCAGGTTGACATTATCAATGGCATGAAAAGAGCCAAATTGCTTGGAAACGTTTTGAACCGCAATGCCCATAATTGACTTTCTATTTCTAGCGATACAGTAGTATACTACGGTTACTCTATCGACAAATAGTGTAATTTAAACAAATGTCTCTCGTTTTACCCTCCCAATTTCGAGGAACTCCGCCACCCAGGCAGAAATTTTCTTTGCGATCGCCGTTGCCCGTAAAGCAGCATTCCCTCTGGAAAATTGAAACGGGAGCCGTCCGGACGCTTACCTGGCTAGAAGATGGAACCACTGTCACCACCGGGTTATGGGGACCGGGGGATATGGTCGGTAAAGCGTTATCCACGGTTGACCCCTATCAAATCGAGTGCCTGACTCCCGTTGAAGCGACTCTTCTTTCATTGGACAACGACCCGATTCCCAGTGAATGGTTAATGACTCATCTCCAACAGACTGAAGCATTAATTATCATTCGCAGCTATCGGCGCGTTGATACGATGCTGGTTAAATTATTGGGCTGGTTAGCAAAGCGATTTGGGCGTGCCGTGGAAACAGGCAACTTAATTGACCTGCGCCTGACCCATCAAGACCTTGCCGAACTGATGGGTACGACCCGCGTCACTGTCACGCGCATTCTGGGACAACTTGAGGATCAAGGGTTGATTGAAAGGCTCTCCCTGCACCGCATTTTACTCAAGGAATATGAACTTTGGCATTATGAGATTTAGAATAACGAGTAATCTGGGTGTCGGTGGGGCAAGTATTCTATAGGTTTCAGGTGCTAGGTTTCAGGAGTGGTAGATAGCTTTACGCCAGGTTCTACTAAAGTGGCAAGTATTGAACGTAGTTAGGAATGAGAATTAAATAACATTGGCTTTTGGTCGGTTGGGTTGAGTTTACGATGGCACACAGCGATGCTTTTAGATATGCGAAACAATGGATCGGTGTGGCATACACGAATGAAAATGGCTGTAAATCTCGTACACAGTGAACGGGAAAATTTTTCAATAATACCAGCTATCACCGGCAGTGCCGGGTTTACCAACAATTTTCAAGCCCAGCGATTCTAGATAAGCAAGTCCTTGTTTAAGCTGCTGTGCAGTTCCGCGCAATTCCAGGTCAAACCAACCGTGACGAGCGGTGGTTTCTCCCAACATTGCCCCCGTGATATTTACCACCAAGCCATAGTCTGAGATTAATCGGGATAGAACCGGCTCCTGGTGATAGTGGGACGGGATTTGGAGATGCACCCGCACCTGGGTAACACCGATCGGATCGAATCTGTGATGAGCCAGTGTTAGTCTGGCACGGGAGTGATCGTCGGGCGATCGCGGGGAAAACATAGGTATGCTCCAAGAGGTTTTACTAAGTGCAGGGTTTAATGTCTTTGAAGGAAGGGTTGGCAGATCCGATTAGCCTGGGCAGTAGCATGGATGGCTTTTAGCCTCCTGTGGGACTGAACGATCTGTTTGACGAAACTGAAGTACCAGTCTGTTAAGCGCTTCCATATCCATCAAAAAGGCATCGTGACCGTGGGGAGAGTCAAGCCAACGCAGGTCAGCGTTGGGCAGCAAACGGGCAAGCTCTTGCTGTTCGACTGGTGGATAAAGGATGTCGGATGGGATGGCAATAATGAGCGCAGGTTGACAGATGCTTTGTAGAACCGCCTCATAGGATTGTCCTGGTCGGGTGACATCGTGACAGTCCATCGCCTGGGATAGGGCAACGTAGGTGTTGGCATCAAACCGCTCAACCAGCTTTTGCCCCTGGTGATGTAGATAGGTCGAGATAGTGAACTGCTTGCGCTCTGTTTGAGTTTGCCGCCCAAAGCGGCTGCTAAAACTTTCCCAGGAACGATAGGTACTCATTGCCATGATGCGAGCGGCTGCCAATCCCTGAGCCGGTGGGCGGTCGGGTGAGTAGTATCCCGCCTGCCAGTTGGGATCGGCGTAAATTGCCTGCCGCTGTGCCTCGCTTAACCCAATGCACCAGGCAGAATGTCGCCCAGGTGCTGCAATCGGCGCGATCGCCTGGACTCGTTCTGGATATAGCAATGCCCACTCCAGAACCTGCATTCCACCCAAAGAACCGCCAATCACCAGTTCCAAGGACTCCACTCCCAGCGCTTCGATTAATCGAGCCTGCAAATGCACCATATCTCTTACCGTAAAGGCGGGAAAGGTGGGCCCGTAGGGTTTGCCGGTTGCCGGATTGAGGGATGTCGGTCCCGTTGTACCGTAGCAACTGCCCAGAATATTGCTGCAAATGATGAAATCCTGGGTTGGATCCAGTGCCTTACCGGAGCCGAGCAGCGGATTCCACCAGGTTTCCAGGTCTGCCCAACCCGTAAAAGCGTGGCAAACCAAAACGGCATTATTCCGGTTGGAGTTTAATGTCCCCCAGGTGCGGTAAGCCACCTGCACCTCCAACAAAGTCTCACCCGACTCCAGCAGAAACAGATCCGGGAGTCGATAAAACCGGGTATTTGGAGAGATGACATGCGGATAATTCATCATCATCTTTACCTCTTGGGAAGTTGCGATCGCACCAGCGTTTGCGGAAGCACGTATCGTGCCAGCGTGTGCCCCATCTAGCCCGACACCACTTGCTCAAATGCTTGCTCAAAGTCAGCTTTGATGTCATCAATATGCTCAATTCCCACGGAGACCCGCACCAGGTCAGGGGTAACACCGGCAGAACGTTGTTCCTGATCGCTCAGTTGCTGGTGCGTGGTCGATGCCGGGTGAATGATCAACGTTTTGGCATCTCCCACATTTGCCAGGTGACTCGCCAGCTTAACGTGGTTGATCAAGGAACGACCGGCTTCCAGCCCCCCTTTAATACCAAAGTTCAAGACTCCACCAAACCCATTTCTCAAATACTTCTTCGCCCGTCCGTGGTAAGGGTGTTCTGGCAAACCCAGATAGTTGACCCACGCCACTTTGGGATGTTGCTTTAGCCATTGAGCCAGTTCCAGGGCGTTGTTCGCATGGCGTTGAACCCGCAGGGAGAGGGTTTCCAATCCTTGCAGAAACAGAAATGAATTGAACGGACTGAGCGCCGGACCTAAATCTCGCAGCCCTTCGACCCTGGCGCGGATAATGAAGGCAATGTTACCAAAAGGTCCCTGGGGTCCAAACACTTCGTAAAAATTGAGTCCGTGATAGCCAGGAGCTGGTTCTGTGAAAACAGGAAACTTGCCATTGCCCCAGTCAAACTTGCCAGAATCGACAATAACGCCACCAATTGACGTGCCATGCCCACCAATCCACTTGGTTGCCGATTGCACAACAATGTCGGCTCCATGTTCTATGGGACGAGCCAGGTAGCCTGCGGCTCCAAATGTATTATCAACAATTAACGGAATCCCGTTTTCGTGGGCAATATGCGCCAGGGCAGCAAAATCTGGCACGTTGAACTGGGGATTACCAATGGTTTCAACAAATAGGGCTTTGGTGCGATCGTCGATCGCCTGCCGAAAATCCTCTGCCTCATCCCCATCCACAAATTTGACGTGGATGCCCAGACGGGGAAAGGTGACTTTGAACTGGTTGTAAGTGCCACCGTATAGATAGCTGGTGGAAACAATGTTATCGCCTGCCTGGGCAATATTGCTGATTGCCAAAAGTTGAGCTGCCTGCCCGCTTGCGGTTGCCAGAGCCGCAACTCCACCCTCCAGAGCGGCAACGCGCTTTTCAAACACATCCGTCGTCGGATTCATGATCCGCGTGTAGATATTGCCAAACTCTTGGAGGGCAAAAAGGCGTGCTCCATGATCGGCATCGTTAAAGACATAGGAGGTGGTTTGATAGATCGGCACCGCACGGGCATTGGTTCCGGGAGCTGGTTCCTGTCCAGCATGAACTTGAAGGGTTTCAAACCGATATGGCTCAGTCATAGGAATTCCTCGTCTAAGGGGATAAGGGGGGGGATAAGGGGTTCAAATTACTGGGGTGTCAACCTCTTCATAAAACAGCAAACCCTTGAGCAGCATGGGTTACGCTACGCTAACCTATCCTACGTTTAATTCAACTGCTATATTTTAATACGGTATTTCTATCGGTGAACCGTATTTTATGGAAAAATAGTATAAGAATCCTAAAATGCACTGACATTGCAACCGTAGGCTGGAAATGCGCCATCGCCCATGATTAACCCACCCAGCAAAGCACTAATAGCCAGCGTTGCAGAGAACTAACCTTTGGGCATCAATCGCCTCGCCAAAGCGCCTGCTAGAAGGGCACCCAAAATAATGTCCGGGTTAGGTTTGAATTTCGGAATTTTTGGCTCCTGGTTCCTGACTCCCTTGCCCCGCCAGCGCAATAACACGGCTAACCAGTCAAACAGAACTAGTTTGCACAACGATCGCTCCGATCCAACCAAGCGTATTTCCCAGCACAACCCCCGAAATAGTTCTGGTGCTCATCCTCCAAAGGTCGATAAAATCTACTCCTCGAGAGATTGTATTGAATTACACCAAGCTGTTGTAGCGTGTTAACTTGCATAGCTCCGTCTATCTGCCTAAACTATGTCAACCAATTTCTTAGTCTCTACTAAAAATGATTAATTCTAGGCTGAATTTAATGCATTAGTTGCAGCGAGTAAATTTTTTGTATTTCTTCATTTAGTGAATTGATTTTAGCTACTGTTTTATTTTTTGTTCTAGTTATTTTTGTTCTAGCGCCCATATTTTACACTTTTCTGGAAAAAGAGCATGACGATCGCAATTCAAACTCAATCGGTTAAGCCATCCAAATTTTATAGTCTTAGCAAGTTTAGTTATGGGTTAGTTGCACCCTTTTATCGATTCTGGTGGCATAGCCGCGCCTATGTCAGCATTTTAGGCGTGATGCTGCTGACCCTGGTTAGTTTGATCGTGTTATACGTTCACAATCAGATCAGCAAAGGTTTATCGCTCCTTGAGCAGCGATTCTATCGAACTGCGGATGGCGTTCCCATCGCTACCAGAAATCGAAATGAGTATAATCCGTAACTCAACCCAAACCCCATTACAAAACCTTGAGATTGTTCCACCAGCCAGCTTGACAGTGCCATAACACCTCTGTAAGCTATTTTTACGGTTAATCGGTAGATTTACCGTAGATTAAGTGACCTTCAGGAGAAACCTGTGCTTAAGCGACGTGACATTCTGCTGGGCCTTGCCACTTTTACAGCCACCATGCTACCTGCTGTGGCATTCGCCCAATCCTCTGTGGAGTTGACCCTGGTTAGCTATGCGGTTGCTAAACCCGTCTTTGCTCGCCTAATTCCAGAATTTCAAAAAGAATGGAAAGCCAAAACAGGGCAAGAGGTGACGTTTAAAGAATCCTACGGAGCCTCAGGCGCTCAAACGCGGGCAGTTCTGGCAGGTTTAGAAGCGGATGTTCTGGCGCAAAATCTTCAGACTAATGTGACACCCCTGGTGGAAAAGGGATTGGTCAGCCCAGAGTGGGATAAGCGTTTACCTAACAAGGCGATTCCTGCCTATACGGTTATGGTTCAGGTGTTGCGCCCTGGTAATCCTAAAAAGATTAGCAGTTGGAAGGATTTGAGCCGTGATGATGTCAGTATCATTGCGATTAACCCCAAAACATCGGGAAATGCTCGGTGGGGTGTTCTGGCAGGTTATGGTCCCATTCTCAAAAATGAGGGAGAAAAACCGGCACAGAACTACCTGAATCGATTTGTCAAAAATATCAGAACCCTGGTGAATTCTGGTCGAGAAGCAACGGATACGTTTATCAAAAATCGGGTCGGAGATGTATTGCTGACCTTTGAGAGCGAGATTATTTTCACCAATGATGTGATTCCTCGCAACTTCCCGTACAATGCCCCTTCTCCCAATATTCAGGTTGATTTTCCTGTTACTGTGGTTGATAGCATTGTGGATAAGCGTGGTACCCGCAAAGTGGCGGAAGCATTTACCCAATTTCTCTTCACTCCAAAAGCGCAGGAAATCTACGCTCAACTGGGCTATCGTCCTTACAATCAGCAGATAGCAACCAAATATGCCAAGCAGTACCAGAAGGTTGATAAACTCTATACCATTGTTGATTTTGGCGGTTGGGAGCAGGTGAACAAGCAACTGTTTGCGGACGGAGCACTGTTTGATGTAGCTCAACAGTCTGCGGCAGGACGGTAGGTGGCAGGTGGTGGTAGGCAGTTGTGAAATGTTGAGGAGAAAATTTTCTTCAACAGGTTCATGGTTTCATAATTTGACATTTGCCAGACCTGAACGACTTAGACCTCCGAGGTTTTCAAAACCTCGGAGGTCTGGGCAGATTTGGATTTATGCCACTAAAAAATTATCAGATTAGCTTTCACAGGATGTATTTAGTAGCATCTAAAACGGATTAGTCTCAGACTTAGGAAACTAACTAATTAACAATCAAGTCATCACTATGAGTCAAATCCTTCAGGAAGTTCTTACTGCTAACCAGAACTACACCAAAACATTTGGGGATAAAGGCAGTTTGCCCCTGCCGCCTGCCCGTCGCTTTGCCATTTTGACCTGTATGGATGCGCGCCTCGACCCAGCCAAATTTGCCGGATTAACAGAAGGCGATGCCCATGTAATTCGCAATGCAGGTGGACGCGCCAGTGATGATGCCATTCGATCGCTGGTGATTTCCTACAAACTGTTGGGCACCCGTGAGTGGTTCATTATTCACCACACCGATTGCGGCATGGAAACCTTTACCGATGAAATCATTCGCGGCTTGCTGGCAAACAGTCTGGAAACCGCCCAACTCAACGAAAGGGGCTGGCAAGATGTGGGTGCTGGACCCGGTTCCTCGGAAGCTGATTTCATTGATTGGTTGACGATTCGTGACCAGGCAAAAAGCGTTCATGACGATGTCAAGCGCGTGCGATCGCATCCCCTCGTTCCCAGAGACATCCCCATCTACGGCTATCTCTACGATGTTAAGGCTGGAAAGTTAATCGAAATTCCCGAAGCCTCTGCGATCGGACAAGTAAAATGATTTGAAAATTCGATTCCTGGACTAGTGCTTTGCCAAACAAAATCCAGCAAAATTCTCTAATTGCCTTTTTATATTCTGTTCCCATCGGCATTTTAGGTGGCTTGATGGGACTGGGTGGGGCAGAATACCGTTTACCTGTGTTGGTGGCGGTATTGGGGTATTTTCCCCGTCAGGCGGTGCCCCTCAACCTGGCGGTCAGCCTGATCACCATCGCGGTTTCTCTACCCATTCGAGCCGCAGCCCTTTCCTTAACTTCTGTTGTGCCCCTACTGCCCGTGATTCTGTCTTTGATTGCTGGAGCAGTGATCACAGCGTTTTATGGCGCAACATTGGCAGGAAGATTGTCGAATCGTCAGTTGGCACAAATAATTCTGGTGCTGCTGGTGGCGATCGGTGTTGCCTTGATCATCGAAGCTTTTTTGCCCCAGGAGTTACCGGGCTTTCTGCCAGCAGGCTTGGGCTGGCGGATTCCGGCAGGGATCTTGTTTGGGTTAGGCATTGGGTTGGTCAGCAGTTTGCTGGGAGTGGCGGGGGGTGAAGTGATTATTCCTACCCTGATTTTTGCCTTTGGAGCAGACATCAAAACCGCTGGAACGGCTTCATTGATCGTCAGTCTACCGACTGTGGTGACGGGATTAATTAAATATGCTCGTTTGGGGGCTTTTCGCGATCGCCGTCCCCTCGCTGAAACCGTCATCCCAATGGGCATTGGTTCAGTTATTGGAGCCATTATTGGCGGTTTACTCGTCGGTTTCGTTTCCGGCTCCTTCCTGAAGATCATGCTGGGCATTATTTTGATCGGTTCCGCCCTCAAAGTCTTCCATCACAGCAAATAATCCCCCTCCCCAACCTCTCTCTTCGTATGACTCCTACCTACCCCATCACCCCTCCCCTCTCCCTCAAAATCCCCCTCCCCCTCTGGGGTTTAACAGCGGGATTGTTGATCTGGTGGGTGTTTACGACTCCCCTCTGGCACCAGAATCCGATTGTGAGTGACTTTTCGCCAGAACGTACAGTGGTTGCTCTGGTTCAATTGGTGAGGACTGGTGCGATTGTGCCGCACCTCATTGCCAGTCTGCGGCGGGTGTTGGTGGGGCTGCTGGCAGCGATCGCCCTGGGTGTGCCCGTCGGTATCTTGCTGGGACTGTCTCGCCCTTTGGATCAGGCAACCTCTGCCCTGTTTCAGTTCATTCGGATGATCTCGCCCCTCTCGTGGATGCCTCTGGCAGTGATGGTTCTGGGCATTGGCGATCTGCCGGTCTACTTCCTGCTCACCATTGCCGCTGTCTGGTCGCTGATCTTGAATACTTCCGCTGGCGTGGCTGGCGTCGATCGCCGCTGGCTATTGCTGTCTAAAAGCCTATGCGCGACCCAATGGGAAACCATCCGTCGGGTGATTATTCCGGCGATCATTCCCCACCTGCTGACTGGAGTTCGGCTTGCGATTGGGATTATCTGGATTGTGCTGGTGCCTGCGGAAATGTTGGGAGTCAGTGCCGGCTTGGGCTATTACATTTTGGATACCCGCGATCGGCTTGCCTATTCCGAGTTAATGGCAGTGATTTTGATCATTGGGGCGATCGGCTACTGCCTGGACACGGGACTCCGATTTGCCTATTACCGCTGGACCCATCAAGCTTAATCATCAAACCATTTCAGTCCACGCTGAGTTGAACTTTAGATGAATTGGGCTGTTTTGGAAAGGCAAAATTGCCGATAATTTCCCCACGGGGGTTGGTTGACTGATGCCCCTGAGTCGCTGAGCCATGCACCAGCGGTAGCCGTGGAAACAGCAGTTCTGCTACGCGAAAGGCTTCTTCCAGGTGGGGATAGCCAGACAGAATGAACGTATCAATGCCCAATTGCTGATATTCCAGCAGCCGTGCTGCAACCGTGTCAGGATCGCCGACCAGCGCGGTGCCTGCCCCACTTCGCACCAATCCTACACCTGCCCATAGGTTGGGACTAATTTCTAGTGCTTGCCGATCGCCCCCATGCAAACTCACCATCCGCTGCTGTCCAACTGAATCGTTTTTGGCAAGCGCCGCCTGGGCAGTAGCGATCGCCTCCTGATCGACATACCGAATCAATTGTTCTGCGGCATCCCAGGCTTCCCGTTCTGTTTCCCGTACAATCACATGCAGGCGAATGCCAAACTTGAGCGATCGCCCCTCTGCCGCTGCCAGTGCCCGTACATTTGCAATTTTTTCCGCCACCTGAGCGGGGGGTTCGCCCCAGGTGAGATAGGTATCGACATGCTTTGCTGCAATCCGTTGAGCAACTGCGGATGAACCCCCAAACCAGAGGGGTGGGTAGGGAGACTGGAGGGGTGGAAACATGAGTTTGCCGCCCTGAATGTCGAGATACTCACCCTTAAAAGTCGTCGTATCACCTGCTGTCACCTGTCGCCAAACAGTTAAAAACTCATTGGTTAACTGGTAGCGATCGTCATGGCTGAGGTGCAGTCCATCCCCCGCTAACTCAAGTGGATCGCCACCCGTTACCACATTTAACATCAACCGACCACCGGACAGGCGATCGAACGTAGCTGCCATCCGTGCCGCTACACCGGGCGACATTAACCCTGGACGCAGAGCAACCAGAAACTTCATCTGACGGGTAATTGGAATCAGAGTTGATGCCACAACCCAGGGGTCTTCACAGTAACGTCCGACAGGCAGTAACGCGCCTGCAAATCCCAGATGATCCACTGCCTTAGCAATCTGCTCCAGGTAAGGAAAGTCAGTGGTGCGTCCGCCGATGCCGGTTGCGAGATAGCGCCCATCCCCACCCGTCGGAATAAACCAAAGTACTTGCATAAATTAGCCTCTCAAAATTCGTTATCATGCCGCCGCCGTGCTAACTCTGGCATGTTTGGCAATGTAGTTCACAAATCGCTGTTTCAATTCAGGACTGACGAGGGTGCAATCAACATAGTGAAAGCCCAGACTCCGCGCCCTTGCCAGGGTTTGTTCGGGTGTCAGTCCTTCTTTAATGGCAGCACTCAAGAGCGCGATCGCCGTTGAGCGCATTCCGGCAGCACAATGCACAATTACTGGTTTTGGCAGTTGTTCAAGCGTTTGCAAAATCTCTGTGACGGTTGTTTCATCCAGATGTTCAAGCTTGAGTGGAAGGTTGGTGTAGTGCAATCCCAATGCATCTGCTAATTGATGTTCATTTTTCAGAAATCCCAGCTCATCGGGAGATCGCAGATTCAAAACTGACCGAAAACCCTCGTCAACTGCCTGTTGAAGCTGCTCTAATTGCACCTGTCCAATCACGGTCAGGTCATTTGTAATGCGTAATGCCTTATTCACACGGACTCCTTTTTCCAGTCCACTACCGTTAACTAAGCAAAAGCAACCAAAACTGCACTCCAGAAGCATAAGAGCAAGGAGAGTCGAGTATTCCCTGCCAGAGCTAGAAGTAACGCCCAATTTCGGCTAAATTTACTTTTTTAAAACTGATTCCTACAGATTGGCACAACAAACATCAGTTTGTCGATAGATTTACCGTAGATTAAGTAATGGTTATCTACTTGGAGAGAGAAGTTTAGCTACGGTTATGGGGATTGAAGGAAGGGGTAAGGTCTGGTTGGACATCCCTATTCCCGACGGAAATTGTCAAATCTGTACTTGTTCTCTTAGAGGGAGCGTGAAATAATCCTCTCAAACTACGGTTTATCGGTAGGTCAACAGTACTTTTTCTGATCAGGCTTTTTCTCCAGGTTCCAGATCCCCGATCCACCCATTTCAAACAGGTTAACCAGCAATGAAGAATAGTTTTGACAAAGCAACGGCGATCGCGGCTACGGTTTCTGCGGCAGTGGTTGCGATCTCCACCAGTCTGCCCGCCCAGGCGATATCATTTATCCCGTTTTCGTTTCAAACGAATGTCACCGCAAGCCCTCCAGTTGACCCCGCCAGTGGTTTGTTGAATGACCCCACCAGAGATATTCGACTGGACTCCGTGGGGTTTGGTGGTGACACCATTAGCCTGTTTGAGCTTGTGACGGCGGCAAAAGTTCTGCAAAACGATACTTATGTGGCTCCCGACGGCAGTGTTTACGGCGTACTGCATTCAGGACGGGGTCCCAATACAACCAGTGATTCTCTACTGGGAGAAGGACCCTCAAAGCCCAACCCAACTGACCAGGATATTGTGGGTAGCCTGGGAAACCTGAACTTGAACAGCATTCTGGTCACGCGGGAAAATGCAAACACTGCGAGTATTGAGGTTTCTTTCGACAATCCTGTAGATAAATTCTTCTTCTGGGAACGGGGTGGAAATCCTGCGGGAACGATTGCTGGAGACAGTGATTTATTGGTTGAAGCACTGGGTAATGATGGCACTGTTCTGGCAGCTTACAAAATTCTGCGAGAGAACTACACAAAGGCGGATTACAACATCAGTACTCAGGTGCTTCCAATTTTGAACAATGGACCTTTCAATATCGGGTCAATTGGGCTGGGTTTGAATGGTGCAACTACTCAAACTCTGCGATTAACCAGCACTGGTAACAACCTGGGTGCAACGCTTGGGGATAATGGACCTGACTTTAAGGTCGTTGCGGCTGTCCCCGAACCAACCACCATGCTAGGCATGCTGTTCGCTGGAGGATTCGGTCTTGCCTTAAAGCGCAAACGAGCCATGGCTGGTTCGTGAAGTCTTTTGGGGTGGGTAAAACTTTTTGGGGTGGGAAAACACTGTCTGCTCATGATTTTGGTGGGCACACGATGGTTTGCCCACCCTACGATTTCTGATACCACGGTTTCTGGCACGAGTGGCAACACCCGCCTAGGACTCAAATTCGAGGGCGGGTGATTGGGAAAGGTGCCAGATCTCAGTCAGCCAACATCGATGTGAAAGCATTTAAGTCAATGCCCTGCACTAACCTGATTGCATCCTGGGGTAAATGGCTGATCTCCCCCCATAGTTGACCAGGGCTGATACCAAATAGATATTGCAAGCCCAGCACGATCGCTAAAATTACCAGAATCAACCTAAAACCGGCTTTTAAGATTCTGAAAAACAGCATGATCAGTAAGAAGGAGATTGCGATCGCGCCAACCACCAACACACTTTGCGGATTTACCAGTTCAGTCAAAGAATCCATAGGTTCAACTATCGAATAACCAGTACTTCTGTTTATAGCCTTTCTTGAGCCAATTAGGTTACATTCTGAGGCTATCAGGGGACAGGATTAGGCTGCACAAGATGAGGATCTTTAGCCAATCTCCGCTGATTCTTCTGAGAAGCTCGATGCCCTGGTGATAGCCCTGCGGGACCGAGACGATTGTAACGATGAGCCAGTTTCCGCACCCAATCGCTTGAAAAACCGACTATTTCTGCAATCTCCTCAACGCTCAAAATAGTATCTTGTTGGTTCAGCAGTTGAATCACTTGCCAATAGCTTTTTAGTTTGCCGTCCTGACACTCTTTATAATTTTGGATCAGTTCTGCATCACTCAGATGAGGAGCAATTTGAATACGGCTGCGAGCCATAAAAAAAGAATAAAGTGAAGGGAGTAGTAGTCACTTGTATGTTCGAAACCATAGACAGATCTGTTCACAGATCTATAGAGATGGCGGCATAAATTCGTTTGAAAAACTCAGGCAATCAGCACCCCATCGGCTGAATCTCTAAACTCCATTGCAGAAACATAGATGTATCTTAGTTAACCCTTGTTTATAAGATCAAATATTCCTTTTTGTTGAAACGATAGATTTTATTGATTGAAGTATCTACGATAGTGCTTCTGAGCTTTATCTACTGACTTTAACTTTCGCCTATCCAGGGGTTGCTCTTGCTAACTAAGTAGACAGACCTAATTAAATGTAAGATGCCTCCAAGCCGCCCTCACCCCCAACCCCTCTCCCAGAACGGGCGAGGGGTTGGGGGTTGGTTCCCCTTCTCCTTGCATGGGAGAAGGGGGTAGGGGATGAGGGTCTTCAGTTTAATTTCACCCACCTACTTAACCGTGGTGTACTTCTTATTCAAATTCAAAACTACGGTTTAATGATAGAGATTGCATTTCTCCTAATTCCATCGGAAGCTGGAGCTTCTCTGGCGCTACCAAGCTGGGGTTTGGTGATGACCAAGAGGACTGTAAAAGGGTTTCAGTCCATTTCAATGGATCTTGACTGTTAGCTTGGAAATTGATTTCCGAGCGGTCTAGCGATGAAGCAATCAGTCTTTCAAGACTTTCGTCAGTCAACTAGCTCAGGAATAGAAGCTAGGTTTGGGCAACTCATTATTCAGTGCCCAGTTGCCTAGATCTTGAACCTTGTAATCGACGGGATCATGCAGAGTGAAAGTTCGGAGGTTGCGCCAGTAGCGATCGAACCCATATTTGCTGCCAGTTGCACGGGCACCCATCACTTCAAAAATGCGGTTGGTTACTTCCAAGCCAACTCGGGTAGTCGCAACTTTAGCGGCGGCGATCGAGATCGCGCACTCTCCCCGTTGTTCTGCGGTCAACTCCCACTGTTGCTCCCAGGCGGCTTGGACGAATTCTCCTGCTCGATCGACTAAACACGCGGCGGCTTGTAGATCCACATACAAATTACCAAAGTGTTGTAGGATATAGGGATTTTGGGTCGCGCTTTCGACCTGGGATGTGAGCCAGGGGCGGGTTGTGGCGCGGGTATAGTCTTTTGCAGCGGCAAATGCTCCCTGAGCGATACCCAGGTAAATATTAGCAAGATTCAACTGAGCAAGAAGTGCTCGAATCGTGCTGAAGGGTTGGCTATTGCCTGTACGATTACCAAAAATTTCCCTGACGTAGACGGTGACATTTTCAAAGGTGATGCTGCCGCTGTCGGTTTGACGTTGACCCATATTGTCCCAATCGTCGTGAATAGTGATGCCATCTCGTTGGGTTGGGATTGCCAGGATTAAAAAATCGCCCGTTTCCTGGTTGGTTGCAGTAATGGGTAAAATATCCGAATCTTTGGAGCCGGAACAGAAGCTTTTCGTACCATTAAGTCGAAAATTTTCCCCATCCGGGGTGAGGATAGTGCGGCGATCAAGGGGATTGAGGGCATTACACCAGAACCAGTTGTGCTGGACTGTTTCAGCGTAGTAGCGCTCTTTTTGGGCAGTTGAACCAAAGATGTGAGGGATTATGATGCCCAAATGATGGTAGGAGTAAACGTGAGCGATGGATGGATCGACTCTGGCAAATTCACGGCTGATTTTGAAGGCGGTAATCCAACTCTCGCCGCTACCTCCATACGCTTGGGGAATTATGAGATGAAGCAAACCACTTTGACGAATTCGATCGCGTTCTTGCTTGGGCGTTCCACCCGCCCGGTCTCGCTCAATTGCGTTCTCAGCAAACTCTATGGCTAAGGCTTGGGCGATCGCAAGGTAATCCTCTGAGGTTTTCGGTTTCAGTAGTTGCATGATGGAAGCCAATCAACAAGATCTTTATCTATATCAAATCTTGATCAAATCTTGCAGCAGTCTCAGAAACCGGGTTTCTTGCTATTGGCTCAACTTAAAAAGCGCTAGTTTTTGGTTCAGAAACCCGGTTTCTCAAGGCTGATTGAGAATGGTACAAGATGTCAGCTATTCAAGTCTTCTCCAGGGTTTATCCGTATCTTCAGCAATGGCAAACTGGGTTGGTAAACCCACTCCTAAGCTATCAAGCCTCGACAGCCAAGGGTTCTTCAGCCGTTTGATAGGATGCTTCCTCGGTTGTCAAATCCAGTGCGTTCAAGATTTGCTCTTGCCATTGCTGAAAACGTAAATCCGTTCGTTTGCGGGGACGGGGTAGATCCAGTATAAATTCCTGGTGGATGCGACCCGGATTGCCCCGCAGAACAATCACCCGATCGCTCAACACCAGTGCCTCTTCAATGTCATGGGTGACCAGCACCAGGGTTGGGCGATCGTAGTTCCAGATTTCCAGCAGATGATCCTGGAGTTTCATCCGAATGAAGGCATCCAGAGCGCTAAACGGTTCATCTAACAGCAGAATCGAGGGTTTGGTGATCAGGGCACGGGCGATCGCCACCCGCTGTGCCATGCCGCCAGACAACTGACGGGGTAGCGCCTGGGAGAATTCCATCAACCCGACACGCTCCAGAATCATATCGGTTAGCCGCTCCTTTTCGGATTTAGCCATCCCTTCCAGCCCAAATTGCACATTCTCGCGCACTGGTAGCCAGGGCATCAGGCGTGGTTCCTGAAAGATGATGCCAACTTCGGGATGGGGTGCCGTAATCAACTCACGGTCAATTAAAACCTGTCCCAGGCTGGGAGTGGTTAATCCAGCAATGATTCGCAGCAGCGTACTTTTACCGCAGCCACTTGTTCCCACCAGGCTGACAATTTCACCCGCTTGAACCGAAAGGTTCACATTATCCAGGGCAATAAACCCGTTGGGGAACCGCTTTGAAAGGGTTTCCAGATGCAACATTGTGTGGTTTCCACCCCTCCACTATCTCTGCGAACCGTAAGAATCTTGCCAGTAGAGCAACCGTTTGCCAGCCGAGGCTAAAATCGCATCCGTCAGTTTGCCAAACACCGCAAACAGCAGAATGCTTGCCAGAATAATGTCGGGGCGACCAGTGGTTTGCCCATCGACGAGCAAATAACCCAAGCCCTGGCTGGCTCCCATAATTTCGGCAGCGACAACAAACATCCAGCCCATGCCTAAACCGCTGCGTAAGCCAACCATGTAAGCAGGCAGAGTGGCGGGTAAAAAGACCCGCTGAATCAGTTGCAGGCTGTTGAGCCGATACACTTTGCCCACTTCTACTAACTTGCGATCGACATCCTGAACCCCACTCATCAAATTCAAATAAATTGGGAAAAAGATCCCCACTGCAATCAGGACAATTTTTGACGGCTCCTGAATGCCCAGCCACAGGATAAATAGCGGCACCCAGGCAAGCGATGGAATATTTCGCAGGGATTGCAGCAACGGGTCAAGAAATTGGTGCGCCAATCGAGAATACCCGGTTAGCGCACCCAGAACCGTTGCAACCACACCGCCAATCAAAAACCCTAGCGCCACCCGATACAGGGTAATGGCAATATGCTTGAACAATTCTCCACTGCGGGCTAGATCCCAAATCGTCTCCAGTACCGTAGACGGAGCAGGAAGCAGATTGGGCGGGAAGAACCCAATGCGGGATAATCCCTCCCACCCAATCAGGAGGACCACTGGCAGGGCTAATCCCCTAGCCCAGAGCCAGCGTGAGGAGAACACCTGACGCGATCGCCCACTAAACTCAAAGGACGGCGATCGCTGAGATACCGATGAAGAACTGCCCATAAATCATGCTTGATGAATAACACTTTGTAGGTTGAGTTAAGGCAGGAAACCCAACTCACACCTATCGGCTACCGACCTTAGCCGTGAACTGGGGATCAATCAACGAAGCAACCGTTTGCTCAACATCAACCGATTCCTTAATCACCCCACTCTTTTTGAGCACATCACCTGCGGCTAAAATTACTTGCTTTTGGGCATCGCCAATGCGTGAGTTAGACAGATCGGTACGCTCCAACTGCTTCTCAGCTACCGCGTCGGTCAGTTTGGATTCTCGTACCAGTACTTGCTTCAACTCTGCTGGGTTTTGCAGTGCCCACTGCCGCCCTTTCTCGTAAGCGGCTAACACCCGTTCCACATCCCTGGGATACTGCTGGGCAAACTCTTCGCGCACGTTCAGCACACCATAACTGTTGAAGTCGGGGTTGCGGAAAAACAGTTTAGAGCCATTCTCCACCTCAGTCCGTGCCATGTGGGGGTCAAGCCCTGCCCAGGCATCCACATCCCCTTTTTCCAGGGCAGCCCGTCCATCGGCATGTTGCAGTTGCACCAGTTCAATATCTTTCTCACCCAACCCTACCTGATTCAAGGCTCTGAGCAAAAAGATATAGGGATCAGTCCCTTTGGTTGCAGCCACTTTCTTGCCCTTGAGGTCAGTGACCGACTTAATTGGTGAATTGGAGCGGGTCACCAATGCTGTCCATTCCGGTTTGGAATAGACATAGATGGACTTAATCGGATTGCCATTGGCTTTCCCAATCAGGGCAGCAGCACCGGCAGTGGAGCCAAAATCAAGACTGCGGGCATTGAGAAACTCCAGCGCTTTGTTGCTGCCCTGACTCAGAACCCACTCCACCTTGATCTCATCAGATTTTAGTTCGTCCTCAAGCCAGCCTTTTTCCTTCAATACCAGACTGACCGGGTTGTAGTAGGCGTAGTCCAACCGAATCGTATCGGGATGGTTTGCGACTGGCTGATTACTGCCACAACTGCTTAAAAAGGAAAAACTGAAAATCAACGCCATGCTGACTAACCAGAGGGGTAAGCGTTGATGCCATAGATAATAGCGGTTCATAATTCTGTTCAACATAGGACATCATTGAGTTGAAAGGATAATTGAGCGGCATTAATTCACGGGTTGGAGCGATCGCGCAGGAACTTCTTTGTTTAGCCATTCCAGAAACGCTGGGTTCACATTGCTAGGAGTAATTTCGGCAATGAAATTGGTATATGAAATGTGTTGCTGAATCGTTTGCTCGATTAATGTGTGATACCCATCCTGGGTTTTCACGATCAGAACCACTTCGGGTTCTTCGGTGAATTCGCCTTCCCAGCGGTAAGCACAGGTTATTGAAAACCAATTGACACACACCGCTAGTTGCTTTTCTAGTAGTACTCGACCTATTTTCCGAGCCTCTTCAGCGGTGTTCAGGGTGACGTAATAGAGTTTCATTTTTTTTAGAAGATGATGGATATCAGGTGTCAGAGATAGTCGATACATTTACGCAGGTGGTAGCAGATACATCTAATGCAACGAACCTGAAAATGAAACTGGATGTAGCAACATGGCTACTCCCAAATCAATTAGAACAATACTCACAATCGGAATTAATTGCCGTCCCCAACTGACGGTGCGCTCCAGCAACATAACCCCTGTTAGCCCCAGCATCCAGATCAGATGCTGTGCTCCCATCACAAACATGACCAGCATTAATGCCCAACAGCAACCCAGGCAATAAACTCCGTGATGGATTCCCAGATTCCATGCCCCTTTTAAGCCTCGTTGATAGTGGTGAGTCAGAAAACTAAAGGGATGGCGGCAGACGGTTAAACAGCGTTCTTTCAAATCGCTGATCTGAAATAAACCGGCAAATACCAGGGTCATCCCTGAAAGCAGCCAGGGGTTTTGCTGTAACCAGGGCAGGGCATTGATCAGTTGAGATAATCCCCATCCGCCAAAGAATGCCAGCAGCGCAAACCCACTCCAGAGGGTGAGATAGGCAGCTAAAAAGATCAGCAATGCGAATGAACCGGGCTGCTGCTGACTCAGTTTTACAAATAGCCGAATCAGCGGCAGGCTGGTTGGCAACATCATGGCAACCACCATCACCTGCCAACTGGCTAAAAAGCCAAGCAGTTTCAGCAAAAGGGGATGGGAATTCGGTTGAAACAGCGCATCATAGTGCAACCAGTGCCCTTGCCCAGTGATCGTTGCAACCAGCGCGATCGCCCAGGCAACCAGAATTAATCCGCCCACCAGGAGCAGGTCGGGCTGGAGCAAAGGGAGGGGGGAAGAGGGAAGAGGGAGTGGAGCAGAATTTCTCATATCCTACGCCTCGAAGTGAAATTCGCCCTGGATAGCGTTGCGTCCGGTGTATTCCCAGACCAGGTTAAATTCCGGTAGATGCACTCGATGATGGGAAGCTTTGGCAACGTAGGCGGGGGAACCGGGGATGGTGCTAAAAATGCTGTCTACCAGTTTGGTGGGCTTACCGTCAGCACTCCGGTAGGGAGCCATCTCTGCACTTAATACTTCCCCAATCTGAATTGTGCCCTGCCCTTCCTGAATGTGATAGTCAATCGGGGCAATCCGAACATCCAGTTCTTCACTGACCAGGTGTGCCAGGTCAGCCAGTGCTCCCCCTAATTCGCCTTTGAAGACCTTAATGAGTAAATCCAACTGCTCGGTTGTGCCATTCGCATCCGCATAGATGACTGCCCGCCAGTTCCCGGCTAAAACGTTGCCGGGAATGTAGACAATCTTGACCAGGGTTAATCCAGCAACATCCACCCCTGTGATTTCGCCGCGTTCAACATGGTAAGCCACAAAACTATCGCACGCTCCATTGTCTGGATCTTCACCAATCCAGCAGGGGCAGGGAGTTTTGCAGGAGCAGGCTTCCAAAATCTGTCCAGTTAAATTGTAGGTTTTGGTGGCTGTTGTCATGGCAGCAAGGACTGAGGGAAAGGAAAGTGAGAAAAGAGGGCAGATAGACCGAGCGAACTATCTGCCCACCCCTTAGGAAGGTGTAGAGTAAGGCTGAAATGGGCAGTGGGAGAAGGAGGTGTGATTTAGGCTGGAGTCAGTTGTTTGGAGGCAGTTTGGGCAAGTGTGATTGCATTGGCTAACGCTTGCAAGGAAAGGTTCAATCGTTGTGCGACTTCGTCATCCAGTTGAATACTGCCGTCCTCCTGGCGTTGAATCTGTTTGTCGATCGCATAGACCGTGCTGATGAAACTGCGTGCGCCCAACTCAGACAACACCGGCTTCAGGGCATAATCAATGGCAAGGTAATGGGCGATCGTGCCTCCGGTGGCGAAGGGCAGCACAACTTTGCCAGCTAATGCTTTTTGGGGCAGGAGATCCAAAAATGCTTTCAGAACGCCGGTGTAGGAGGCTTTGTAAATGGGAGTTGCAATGATTAAGCCATCCGCTTTTTCAATCAGTGCTTTGGGTTGCTCCAGGGCAGGACTGTCGTATCGTCCGTAAGCAAGATCTTCAGCGGGAATGTCGCGCACGGAGAGAATGTCGGTTTCGATCCCCTGCTGTTGAAGGTGTTGAGTCGCGTACTCCAGCAAACTGTAGGTGCGGGAGGGGTGGGAAGGACTGCCTGCAATCGCCAGAACGTAAGCCATCGTTGTAAAACCTCGTTGCGTTAATCCACTGTGGTGGATATTTTTTCAGTGTCTAATTGCTTCGGATAAACCTCGTTTGCCACAATCTCGCCAAAGGGACTAAACATGACATGCTGTTGGGTTTGAGTTTGGTTCTCTAACGGCAACCGGGGGAAGAGTAATTCTGCGGTGCGATAGGCTTCTTCCAGGTGGGGATAGCCAGACAGGATGAACGTGTCGATGCCTAAATCGGCATATTCCAGCAGCCGTGCTGCAACCGTGTCAGGGTCGCCGACCAGGGCGGTGCCCGCCCCACCTCGAACCAAACCAATCCCTGCCCACAGATTGGGGCTAATTTCCAGCACCTCCCGGCTACCGCTATGCAGGGTTGTCATCCGCCGCTGCCCTTCCGAATCCATCCGGGAATAGGCTTTTTGAGCCGCTGAGATCGCTGACTCATCGACATATTGAATTAACTCTTCCGCTGCTTCCCACGCCTTGCTTTCCGTCTCGCGCACAATCACATGCAGGCGAATCCCAAACTTGAGCGATCGCCCCGCCGCTGCCGCTAATCGACGCACAGATGCAACTTTCTCTGCCACCTGTGCCGGAGGTTCACCCCAGGTGAGGTAGACATCCACATGCTTGGCGGCAACCTGCTGAGCAATCGGTGACGATCCCCCAAACCACAGGGGCGGATAGGGTTTCTGAACGGCTGGAAACAGGACTTTGCCCTCCTGCACATTCAAATAATCGCCCTGAAAATTAGACACTTCGCCCTGAGAAATTGTCCGCCAAACGGTCAAAAACTCATCTGTCAGCCGATAGCGATCGTCATGGCTGAGATGAACGCCATCCCCCGCCAACTCAACTGGATCACCGCCCGTCACCACATTAATCAGCAACCGACCACCGCAAAGGCGATCGAACGTGGCTGCCATCCGTGCGGCAACCCCCGGCGACATCAACCCCGGACGGATTGCCACCAGGAACTGCATCCGTTGGGTATGGGTAACTAGCGTCGAGGCCACAACCCAGGCATCTTCACAGGAACGTCCGGTTGGCAGTAACGCACCCGTATAGCCCAGGTGATCTACTGCCTGAGCAATCTGACGCAGGTAAGCAAAATCAGTGGAGCGTCCACTGATTGCGGTTGCCAAATACCGACCATCTCCGTGGGTGGGAATAAACCAGAGGACTTGCATTGTGATGGTGACAGCTAAAACTAATTTCTGTAGATTCGGCTTTCTCTGTTAAACTACGGTTCTTCGCTAGATTTACCGTAGTTTATGGAATAACTATGGAGTATGGCATAGATCGTCAGAGCAAGCAAGCCTACGTTAGAAAAACAGATGGTGTGCTGAACATGGGCACTCAAACAGAACCAGAGCGGTTTTTAGTCTGCTGACTTGGCAGTTATTAGGACAACACTGTATCGTTGTTCTCAAAAAATATGGGTAAGATCGCGGCTTAACACAGATGGTGGGAGGAAACAAGTTTTTTGAATGCCTCGTTCGGCAAAAGGGAGAAAAGGAAGAAAAGGTAGACATAGTAACCCTTTTCCCATTACGGAATAGGATTACTTCAGTCATGGAGGGGCGCAGGACAAGCATCTATGTGTCAGCTACTGGGAATGAACTGTAACGTGCCGACGGACATTTGCTTTTCATTTGAGGGGTTTTGTGCCAGAGGCGGCAAAACAGATGACCATAAGGACGGGTGGGGCATTGCCTTTTTTGAAGGGTTAGGCTGCCGTGTATTTTTAGATGATAAGCCTTCGATTGCATCCCCGATCGCAGCGTTAGTTCGGCAATACCCGATTAAGTCGATGAATGTGATTGCCCATATTCGGAAAGCAACGGTGGGTCCGGTGGGGCTGGAAAACTGTCACCCCTTCGTGCGGGAATTGTGGGGACGCTATTGGGTGTTCGCCCATAATGGAGATGTGCCCACATTGCAGCCTAACAATACCGGGTTCTACCGTTCTGTAGGACAAACCGACAGTGAGCGAGCTTTTTGCCTGATCCTGAATCAACTGCGGCAGGCGTTTCCCGATCAGAAGCCACCCTTAGAAACGTTATATCCAGTTTTGCAACAGGTCACTCAGGCGATCGCCAGTCATGGCATATTCAACTATTTGCTTTCCGATGGAGAGCATTTTTTCGCCCATTGTTCGACCAAGCTTTGCTACATTATGCGTCAGGCTCCATTTGCAGCCGCTCACCTGATTGATGAAGACATCACGGTGGATTTTCAGGAATTGACAACATTGAGCGATCGGGTTGCCATTATTGCCACCACTCCTTTGACCGATAACGAAACCTGGACAGTGATGCAACCCGGTGAGCTGATAGCATTTCAGGACGGATCACGACTCAAGCTGACCTCTGAGCAACCCTGAGTCATCAATTCAATTTATCGTTTTGACAAAAAAGAACATTTGCTTCTATTAATCGCCCTGCGTAGAGTAAGAACATACCGAATGCAGCTTTTCCGAATGGTGTGAACGCTATCTGCTAATCAACTGCATTCGTGAAAGATTTCGATCAACGTGTTACCTCGAAGCGGTGAAGCATGAACCCAAATCAAACGATGCAAAAGCAAACGGACGCTGAACAGCCATCGGCTGTGGTTTTAAAGCAATCGGCAAGAGCCAAACTTCAGCCACCTGAAAAAATTCCTCCCACCTTTGGGCAACGGCTGGCTGACAAAATGGCAACTAAAGTAGGTTCCTGGGCATTTTTGATTGGGCAATCGGTGGTGCTAGCCGGATGGGTTGGCGCGAACCTGATGCCTGGGGTGCCCCACTGGGATGAGTCCCCCTTCATCATGCTCAATCTGGTGTTTTCATTCGCCTCTGCTTACACGGCTCCCGTGGTGCTGATGAGCCAGAACCGTCAATCAGAAGAAGACCGGGAAAGTGCCAACCACAATTATCAGGTTACATTGCAGGCGGCTCAAAATATTGAATTGCTCCATGAGAAAATGGATGCGATGTATACGCAAAAGTTGGAAGAATTGAGCAACCTGATCAAACAGCAACAAACAGCTAGTGAAGTTAGAGTTGTTTTGGTGCGTGACCCAGAAATGAAGGGTGAAAAAATAACGGAAATGCTGCCTGTGCTCAATACAAAGCCCAATGGCATGTTTTTTGTCAACGTTGAAGGGCAATCATTTCAATCTGCCCTGGATTTAGATAGCGCCACGGTAAAGGCTTCCTCTTCAGATAGCAACCCCTGCCGCAACTCCTGACATTCCTTTTTGTGACGACAGATCAGGCGCGCCAAACAGTCCGGACTGAATGCACATAAAACTTAGAGAACTTATTCCATCATGAACGGACTTATCACAGTAATTTCAACCGGCTTTACCGCCTTCACAGCTACCAACCTGGATGATATTTTGATCCTGATGTTGTTTTTCTCCCAGGTCACCGCAGTTTTTCAGAGAAAGCACATTGTTACAGGTCAATATCTGGGATTTGCTGCCTTAGTGATTGCCAGCCTGCCCGGTTTCTTTGGTAGCCTGCTGCTGCCCCGCCCCTGCATTGGCTTGCTTGGTTTAGTCCCGATCTCCATTGGCATCAGCCGCCTGGTTCATTTGGAGGAAGATGACAGTTCTACTTCAGAGGAACCGCAAGCTCAGCAAACCTGGTTCAGTAGCTTGATTTCCCCCCAGGCTTATAGTGTGGCAGCGGTGACGTTTGCCAATGGTGGAGACAATATTGGGATTTATATGCCGCTGTTTGCAAGCTGCACCTGGCAATCGCTGGCTTTAACGGTAGGGGTGTTTTTCTCCCTTGTAGGAGTCTGGTGTTTTGCTGCCTATCGTTTAACACAAGTGCCTGCGATCGCTGAAACCCTAACCCGCTACGGCAGTCAGCTTGTTCCCTTTGTGTTAGTTGGTCTCGGAATTTTGATTCTGATTGATAGCCACACCTTAGAAGATCGAGGTCTGGTAGTTCTGACTCTGATTATCAGTGGTTGCTGGCTGATCTCCCTGGTCAGGCAAATCGGGCAACGGTCTGTAACCATCCTGCCTCAACCGGAAACCCTGACGAATCAAAGATAAACCTTAAAGAAGGAGAATTTGCATGAAATTGTTCAAAGTCTTACTGGTTGCGCTCGTATTCTGCATTAATCTGGCGGTCGCCCGTCCCTCTCTGGCAGAACCCAGTTACTTTAAGCTGATGCGAAACCCTGAATATACTCAGGTGACCCAACAACTGAATAACTTAATGTCAACCGATACCCAAAATGCCACGCCTGAAGAAACACAAGCGGTTCAGAACCAGATCATGAATTTGCAAATGCAAAAATATGCCCTGGAAACCGGAGAAAACTGGGGACAGTGTTTCAACATGACTGGACATACCCTGGCAATCTACGGTAAGGGTAAAAACGTCAAAAAGCACTTTCCCTTTGGTCAGGCACCCAGTTCGATTTACTACCTGGCAAGTGGTCAGGCAACCGATGATGAATGGGACTGTGATGGGGTGTATATTCCATCAGAGGTGAAGGTTGTAGGGCTGGAACCCGCCGATGGTCAGGCGCGGGGCCCCGTTGCTGCGACTACGGTGGATGGCAGTCAAATGATGGTGATGTCCTATCCGGGAAGCTCTGAGTGGTCGCTTAGCCTGACTCCGGCACAGGTCTATAAGCCCGGTGACCCGTGGAGTGTTCCTAACTTCACTCAGGCAATGATTGATCGCCAGTTTCCCAACGCACCAATTAACGATTAATCGTGAATCATCCGATCCCCAACTTCTTGAAAAAGTCGGGGATCTAAAGGGAACTCAACAACAATGCAAACTTCAAAACCACGCACAAAGAACTCCATTCCACTCAGTTCTGAACGAGTGCGGGATCATCTAGCAAATGAACGAACGTATCAAGCCTGGATGCGAAGTGGGATCGCCTTGATTGGCTTTGGGGTGATCATTGTGCGGTTTCGGATCAGTCGGTTGCCTATGACGTTTCTGCCAGGTAATGGATTCAGATTAGGAATCCTGTTTGCCCTTGTGGGGATGTTCACGTTGTTTCTGTCTGTGCAACATTACTTTTTAGTTCGCGACACGATTGAGGGAAACACCTATCAGCCAGCCGATCAGTTAGTCATTTTATTTAGCTTAGTGATTGGGTTGCTTGGTGCTGGAGTTATTTATTATGTGTTCGCTATCCCGTTTGAGTTTTCTTCTCAACTGCTGATTGAATAAAGTCTTATATCTGATAAACCTTACCAATTTAGAAACCCGTAGTTTTTTCCTGGAAAAATTTTCAATTCTCAACTTGGATGAGGTTTAACCATGATTTGCGCTTAGATTTTTTGTTCTCTCACTCCTTAATTTCAAAATCAGGAAATAGCGATGATTGAGTCCTTGACAAGTTTCACTCCTAACGGCTGGTCGTTAGATCTTGTGGGAATTTTGCTGGCGCTGGTGACTCTGGAAACGGTGCTATCCGCCGACAATGCGGTTGCCCTGGCCGCGATCGCCCAGGATATGCCCGACCTCAAGCAACAGCGTCGTGCCTTAAATTGGGGACTCATCATTGCGTTTCTACTGCGAATGGGGCTGTTGTTAACTGCTTCCTGGGTGATTCAGTTCTGGCAATTTGAATTAGCTGGGGCACTCTATTTGCTGTGGTTAGTCGGAAAGCATTTTTGGGGACGGTTATCGGGCAGCGAAGCGGAGGATGATCAGGCAACGCGATCGCCCACGACGCTGTGGCAACTTATTCCATTGATTGCCCTGACCGATCTGGCATTTTCGATTGACAGTGTCACCACTGCCGTTGCCCTCTCCGATCAGATTTGGTTGGTCTTAACCGGATGTTTGATTGGAATTGTCACCCTGCGTGTGATGGCAGGGGTATTTATCCGGTTATTAACAACCTTCACTTACCTGCAAGATGCGGCGTATTTAACTGTTTTTGCGGTAGGGCTGCGGTTGCTAGTCAAGGCGTTCCAGCCCGTCCTGCTTCCCCCCGATTGGACAATGCTGATGATGATGGCAATCCTATTTACCTGGGGCTTTTCCAAGCGGGTTGTGCCAGAAATGCAAGAGGATGTATGAGATAGTGCAAAATGCAAAATGTTGGCTAAGTCCTGAAGGGTACGTTATGGACAACGTGTTACTTGTCTTCGCTGCATATTCTAGTTCGAAGGCAACCCCAATTGCTGACGTAATTCCTTGTCATAGAGAGCATGTTGCCAGTTCTTAGCTTGCATAACCTGTTCTTTAGTTAACCCCTTAGCTTGTCGAAAATCTGCAACGGATGGGATTAAGTTACTCGGTCTATTGATTTCACTTGCTCCTTTGTTTACGTTAGGAGGTAAGCTATCATCGGGTTTACCAAAGTCCGCGCCACTCAAATTCACATCACTTAAGTTTGCTTCTTCAAATGTAGCCCCCTCAAGATTTGCACCGCTAAGATTTGCACCTCTAAGATCCGCTTCTCTAAATTTGGCATCCTTAAGATTCGCACCGCTCAGGTCCACACTCTTTAGCTCTGCATGTGTTAGATTTGCCCTACTCAAAATGGTCTTTTGAAGAACCGCATTATTGAGAATTGCCATATAAAGGTTAGCACCTGTCAAATTTGCTCCACTGAGGTAGGACTTGAATCGTGCAGGTCCACATCCATCATATTTAGAACAATCCGGCTCTTCTCCTGTATCCCCAAAGTTTGCTCGAATTAGCCATGCATCTTCAAGAATAGCCCCTTTAAGATCGACAGCGCGGAGATCAGCAAATATGAGATTAGCTTCCCTGAGATTGGCTCCACTGAGCGTTGCTTCAAAAAGACTTGCCCCAGGGAGTTCTACTTTAACAAGACAAGTATCATTAAGGCTGGCACCATTTAACGAAATGATAGGCTTGCTTGGGGTATAGGTGCGCGAGGACGAGAGTAAATTGTTACCCTGCCATTTCAGTTGAAAATTTTTTAAGCCTGAATCTTTGGATTGAACTAAACCAGCTCTGATTAAATGTCTGATAATTGGACCCTTTTGATCAATACGTTGACGCATGCATACAACTCCTGCTGCCTCTGTAATAGAAGCTTGTTGAGATTTTTGTTCTCCAAAATTTTGGACTTTTGCTTCAGGCTCCAAATCTGGATTTTGTAGCAACATGACGGTGCTTGCTGCCAAGAAGGTTTGTAGATCTGGATTGTTCTGTAAATCACTTTGAACAAGAATTTCCGAGAGCTGATTGAAATAGTTGGTTATAGCTAACTGAGATCTCGTTTCTTTTGCCTGTTGCGCCTGTTGAACTCTTAGTGCCTCTGCACGATCGTTTTCTGCTTGTTTAAATGCCTCAGCTATAAAGAAGAGGAAAAGAGGGATAGCGATGCTTCCCACAATTGCCCCAACAATCTGCAATGCGCCGTTGTTGTCATTAGTCCACTTCCATGCCCTTGCGATCTGCTTCTGAACGTTGCAAAAGTGAGGAGTAACAGCAGCTTTTAGTTCTTGGTTAGGTGGCTGATTATTTTCCTGCTGGTCTTGTAAAATTTGCCCGTCAGGAGCAGGCTGTATTGATTGTCCTTCACTGGGTTCTGGTAATTGCAATTGAGTCATAGTAGATCACCACACTACATTTCTCAATCTACCTCTAACAAGAACTATTTGGAAATCATACTGAGGCTTTTAGAAAAGACAGGAGTTGTAAAAAAATGATTAAAAACTAACCTATTTATAACTATTATTTTAATCAAACCTAAAGTGTATACGTAGATTAATAACAAAATTTTGCAATCATCCATATTCAGCTAATCTATACCAACAGTGATGCTTTCATCTGATAGCCAAGTGATCTTCTCATACTCCACATGACAAGGGACGCTTATTGGGCAGAAGCAGGCAAAATAATCTGTCCCAGATGCTTCAAAATCTGGAGAACTTCACCTAACTCATGCCGTCGAGGAAATAGCGAAAAGGTACGCGATGTATCGTACTCTGGTGATTCTGTTTGGACGAGCTTAAGAAACACAAATTCATCCCCGTTGGTTGCCATCCCAAAGGTGGGTGAACCATTCTGGGGATTTGCCAGCATATAAGCCAATAATTGAGGTAAAGCAGCAGGAACGGGAATACTGGTTCGTTTGGATTCAATCACCAAAATCCACAGGCGTTCCTGGATCACCAGCGTATCAATAAATCCGCGAATAACTTCCTGGGGATCTTCCAGTTCTAACCCCACGCCATAGGGCGATCGCAGTCGAAAAGGGGGATCTAAAAACCCTGCCAGTTCCAGCAGCGGGGCAACCACCACGAGGTTAATCGTGCCTTCTAACAGCAGCCCATCTACTCGATGGTAGTCATAACGGTGTTTAATCCGACCCACCCCCGTGCGATCGCGATCGTCCAAGACAGGCAGAGCATCCAGCCATTCACTAAAAAAGCGATCGTCGGTTGTCTGATGCAAATTACAGCGTCTTTCTAGATCGCCCAAGCTTTTAATTGATTCCGTAATCCCAATACCACTAACCATTGGCTGATACCTGCTTGCTACTTTTCAGTCTAGCAATGAGCCATTCACAGAGTTGCGTTTTCCACCTTCTGCCTGTATCATCGCCTCATAGATAAATACGGTAAGTCTACTGAGTAACCGTAGATTGTAGGCGAGGATGAAATGTCGCTGTATTTGATTGAAGGAGCGCTAAAAGGTCTGCAACCGGAGCAGATCCAGCAATCCCTGGAGCAGATAGCCACTAAAGCAGAAGCCAACCAGGGAGAACTGATTGAAGCCCAGATTGGAGAAGATTTGCAGCGCTTGTTTGTGGTGATTGATGCACTGGAATCTGCGATCGCCCAGCAAAGCTTTGAAGCAGGTGGATTGACCGTCACGCTGCTGAAACAGGTGCGTCTGATTGGGCAAGACCTGGCAACGGTCAAAGCTCGCAAGGGGAAAGCAAACTACCTGGTGGAGTGGAATTTACCGGCAGGTTTGACCATGGAGGCTTACCTGAAACGGAAAGCCGAAAAGTCTCCCCTCTATGCCCAGGTGCCGGATGTGCAATTTGAGCGTACCTACGTCTGCGAAGACTTGAGTAAATGCCTCTGTTTCTACGACAGTCCCGATGAACCCACCGTCAAACAAGCACGGGAAGCGGTCGGGGCACCCATCGATCGCCTCACCCCCATTCGCAATCTGCATTGAGGAACCTTCAGATGATCAGTCAGGATTCAAAGTTGCAATTGCAATTAGCTGAACGCGCCGGACGCTTAAATGATGGCTCGAACGGCAGCAGTGTCGGTGAGTCATTGGCTCAACTGGCACAGGCTGGCTGTTTAGGTTTGGGGGTGCCGGAGTCGCTGGGTGGGGTTGGGGGAAGTTTGCTGGATGTCGTGGAAGCGATCGCCACCGTTTCTGAGCAGTGTCTCACCAGTGGTTTTGTTTTCTGGTGCCAGCGGGCATTTATTGAATATCTAGCTGCCAGTGATAATCGTTGGTTACAGGCGGAAATTCTGCCCCAGGTGTTGAATGCCCAGCTATCGGGTGCAACCGGGCTATCCAACGCGATGAAACACCTGGCAGGGATTGAGCAACTGCGAGTTGGGGCAAAATTAGATGCTGACACTGTGACGCTCAACGGATTTCTACCCTGGGCATCAAATCTGCGTCCGAGAGAGTTTGCCGTAGCGGTAGCCGCTCAAACCGAAAATGGGCGATCGCTCGTCGTTGCCGTTCCAGCCAGTGCCGCCGGACTGAAACGGGGTGAGGATCTACAACTTTTTGGCTTGCAATCTTCCTGGACCAGCACCATACAACTGAATAATGTGCAACTTCCCCACACCTGGATTATTAGCGACAATGCGCCGGATTTTCTACCCAACATTCGTCCGGCATTTCTGCTGATGCAATGCGGATTGGCGCTCGGTATGGCGCGGCGATCGCTGCAAGAAATCCTGCAAAGCATCGATGGCAACAATGAACAGGCATTGACCGCCCGGTTGAGGTCCAGCGCAGTGACGCTGGCAAGCCTGGAAACTCAAATCTGGTGTTTGAGTAGCTTAACCGCTTTTACCCTGGCACAGACCCGTCAGCTATTTGAATTGCGGATTGGGTTAACCCGCATAGCCGTAGAACTGGTGCAATTGGAACTGGAGGCAAAAGGGGGAGCCGCCTATCTCAAACCTAGCGGGACTGCCCGCCGCTTGCGAGAAGTCGCCTTTTTGCCAGTGTTGACCCCCAGCCTGGTGCAACTGGAAACCGAATTACACCGTCACGCCCTGGCAGAGGATCGGGTATGACCCATTTCCAGACTGCGATCGCCCACTCAAAAACGCCTCCTGCATCGGGAGACGCTGTGTTGATGGTGCGGCAGTTGCAAAAAGACTACAACACCCGTCAGGGAACGTTCACGGCATTTGCCGAAATCGATTTGCACATCCATGCCGGAGAGGTCGTCTGCCTGGTGGGTGCCAGCGGTTGCGGCAAGTCTTCATTGCTGCTAACCATCGCCGGATTACAGCCCGCCAGTCAGGGTGAAATCTACTTGCAAGGAAGCCGTCTGACTGCACCCCACCCTCAAATTGGGCTGGTGTTTCAACAGGCGGCACTGCTGCCCTGGCTGACCGTCTGGCAAAACATTGCCTTTGGTTTGCAACTCAAGCAGATGGCTCGCCTGTCCCGTGGGGAGGTGCGATCGCGCGTCAGTGAGTCCATTGCCAGTGTGCATTTGCAGGGATTTGAGCGGGCGTATCCCCATCAACTGTCGGGTGGCATGGCGCAGCGGGTGGCATTGGCGCGTGCCCTTGCCCGTCAGCCCAAATTGTTGCTGTTGGATGAACCCTTCAGTGCCCTGGATGCCATCACCCGATTGGAAATGCAAAAGCTGCTATTGGAGGTGATTGAACGCCATCAAAGTACGGTTTTGCTGGTGACTCACGATATTGATGAGGCACTGCTGTTGGGCGATCGCGTCTTACTGATGAGTCGCCACCCCGGACGGATTCATCGAGCATGGCAGGTTAACCAACCCAAGCCTCGCTTTCAGCAGGCACAGGCATTAACTAAACTGCGGCTCACCATTCTTGAAGAACTCTCAACCGTGATGGATCAAGTTACTTAAGTAGAACCTGCGTAAACCTCGGAGGTTTTAACCAGATATTGAATGATGACCCGTACAGGCGCTCAAACCTCCGAGGTTTTGGCACCAGCGCCCCAACCCCTCCAGATCCCCGGCTTCTCTAATTCAGTATTGACTCTCACTAAATTTGATTCAAAAGCCGGGAATTTAAAGCAAATAAGTCCTGAAACAATACTTATGAACAAACCATTTATGCATCCTTACACTTGCCTGTGCTGTGGCATGAACCGGCGAGATTTTCTCAAACTCTCCAGCCTGTTTACAACCTCATTGACTGCCACAATGGCGATCGGGGGGTGCCAGCAAACTTCCCCGCAAGCAACGAACACTTCCCAACCCGTCGCCACGACGCAGCCCTCGGTTGCAGACGATCAGCCCGTCAAAATTGGTTACTTACCCATTACCGACGCTGCCCCACTGCTGGTTGCCCACTCGCGCAAACTCTACGAGGCAGAAGGGTTAACCGCCGAACAACCGCGACTGTTCCGCTCCTGGGCACAGATTGTAGAGGCATTTTTAGCACGTCAGGTGAATGTGATTCATGTATTGATGCCTGTCACCGTCTGGATTCGATATGGGCGTAAGTTTCCGGCAAAAGTGATTGCCTGGAATCATACGAATGGTTCGGCGTTGACCGTGATTCCAGAGGTGGAAACGCCGAAGGATTTGGGTGGACGGACGATTGCCGTGCCCTTCTGGTACTCCATCCATAATGTTGTGTTGCAACAATTGCTTAAGCAGGAAGGGCTGAATGTCGTCCGCAAACCTCAGGATGCTGTGGTTGCTGCAAACGAAGTGAATTTAGTCGTATTACCCCCGCCGGATATGGTGTCTGCCCTGGCGAATAAGAGCATTGGCGGCTACATCGTCGCAGAACCCTTCAATGCAGCGGCTGAAAACTTGAAAACGGGTCGAATTCTACGCTTTACCGGAGATGTCTGGAAAGACCACGCCTGCTGTGTGGTGTTTGTCCATGAGGAGGATGTTACCCAGCGCCAGGAGTGGACACAGCGAGTGGTCAATGCCCTGGTCAAGGCGCAAGCCTGGTCACGCGATAACCGCCCCGAAGTGGCTCAAATCCTGTCTAAAGATGGCGGCAAGTACACGCCCCATCCATTGCCTGTCCTGGAGCGGGCACTTACCTACTATGACACCGAGTTCTACAGCAAACAGGGGGCGATCGCCCATCCCGACTGGGGCATTAATCGGATTGATTTTCAGCCCTATCCCTTTCCGTCCTACACGGAACAACTGGTACGCCTGCTCAAGGAAACCCAGGTCGAAGGAGAAACTGCTTTTCTACAAGCTCTGAAACCGGAAGAGGTTGCCAAAGATCTGGTGGATGACTCGTTTGTTAAATCAGCCTTACAACAGGTTGGAGGTGCTCAAGCGTTTGGTTTGCAGGCAGATCTGTCTCGTTCTGAAACCATTTCGGTTTAGCTCCGTTAGGTGTTAGGGGATAGTCAGCCTTAGACCTCCGAGATTTTGAAGACCTCGGAGGTCTGAGAAGGTTTGAGTTTAAATAAATTGCTGCGTTAAGGAAAATTGTATTAGCAGGATTTGTCATGCTGAGCGATCGCACGGGGCGCGATCGCTCAGCTTTTTGTTAAATGTAATCTTAAACGCAGTATTTTTGTAACTGAAAATACAATCGAAATCTAACTTAAAATAAGCGTTTATATTCTGAAAAATAGTCGCCATCAAATAAACAATTGGCAATGCTAATACGGGGAAAAATCAACAGGATTATGGAATGTCGTATACAAGAATATTGTAACTTTAACCACAATTGATAGATGGTTTAAAAATATCTTTTCCTCGTATGTCAGACGAGAAGCGAGGTTCAAAATCCTTATCCATAAAGACTTGCGGCTTATAAATGAATTTTTCATTGGAAGTTTTTAACCCCCAAAATTAAAAGCAGAATCAGAAAAACTGAAAATGAGAAAAAAATGGATTCTAAACAATTTGTAATAAAAATGGTGCCATAGTCATTGTAAAAAATACTTGTAGGGATTGAGATAGGGCAGAGAAAACAAACTCTATTAAATTGACTCTCATCTCTCTCAAAAAAAGTCTGGCAAGCATTTATCAGAATTTTGAAAGAGCAGGGCATTTTTTCAAGGAAAGTATTGATTGAAAAATCAAATTTAGAATTTTTCTAAATCTGTTTTTTCACTTTTTCTGTAATTGACTTGTCCGACTGGAGATGGAAGCTTAACCCTTCCCTATTTGGTTTCAAACCACAACATATTCTCAACCAGATCAACATTCAGGAGATTGAAACTATGGTGTTAGATGCTTTTGCTAAGGTTGTCTCTCAAGCCGACACTCGGGGAGAATACCTTAGCAATTCTCAGGTAGACGCGCTGATTGCTCTCGTTAAAGACGGTAACAAGCGAGTCGATATCGTCAACCGGATTAGCAGCAATTCTTCTGCTATCGTGACCAGTGCAGCCCGCGACCTGTTTGCCGAGCAACCCCAACTGATTGCTCCCGGCGGTAATGCCTATACCAATCGGCGTGCAGCAGCCTGCTTGAGAGATCTGGAAATTATTCTGCGCTACGTCACCTATGCCATCTTTACGGGTGATGCCAGCGTATTGGATGACCGGGCACTCAATGGTCTGCGTGAAACCTATCTGGCACTGGGCACTCCAGGACCCTCGGTTGCAGTGGGAATTCAAAAACTGAAGGAAGCTTCCCTCGCGATCGCAGGCGACTCTAATGGTGTCACCAAAGGCGATTGCAGTGCTCTGCTGGCGGAAGCTGCAAGCTATTTTGATCGGGCTGCTGCTGCGGTTGGCTAACCCATCTCTCTTCCAGCAATTTCTCATCAAAACGTTGTAAACCTTAAATTCGGAGATATCCAATCAATGAGTAAGACTCCCTTAACTGAAGCTGTTGCAACCGCCGATTCCCAGGGGCGCTTTTTGGGCAGTACCGAGTACCAGGTTGCCTTCGGTCGGTTTCGGCAAGCCGCCAGTTCGCTGGAGGCAGTCAAAACCCTATCTGGCAAGGCTCAAAGCCTAGCAGAAGGGGCTGCTAATGCGGTGTACCAGAAATTCCCCTACACCACTCAGTTGCAGGGTCCTAACTATGCCCATGATGCTCGTGGTAAGGCAAAGTGCGTGCGTGACATTGGCTACTACCTGCGGATTGTCACCTATGCGCTGGTCGTTGGTGGTACAGGTCCCATTGATGACTATCTGGTTGCTGGACTGGCTGAAATTAACAGCTCTTTTGAGCTGTCTCCTAGCTGGTACATTGAGGCTCTCAAGTACATCAAGGCAAATCATGGTTTGTCTGGTGACCCAGCCGTGGAAGCAAATTCCTACATTGACTATGTGATCAATGCCCTGAGCTAACACTGGGTTTTCACGACTGAAAGTTTGTAAACGCGTCTAGCCTATTGCGTAGTTAGCCTGGGGGGAGTTCAATCCCTTTCAAAATGGCAGAAATGCCTTTTGCTAAAAGAGTTGACTCTCCTCTGCTGACTACGCAATTGGTCTTCCTGAACTCGGTAAAACGTTGGCAAGGAGAGGTCACCATGACAGCATTGGGAGAGGCAAGTCGGTTAGGGATTCGTCCGTTTGCAGATGCGGCAAGGGTTGAATTGCGCTCTGTGCGATCGGAAGAGGATGTGCAAGCGGTCATCTGGGCAGCTTATCGTCAGGTCTTAGGTAACGACTATGTGATGCAAAGTGAGCGCTTGAGCAGTGCAGAGTCACTGTTGCGCCAGGGGCAAATTAGTGTGCGTGACTTTGTGCGGGCGATCGCCCAATCAGAGTTGTACCAGAAAAAGTTTTTTAATTCCAATTCCCAGATCCGCTTCATTGAGTTGAATTACAAGCATCTATTAGGGCGTGCCCCCTATGATGAGCTAGAAATTGCCTATCACGTTGATCTTTATCACTCAAAAGGCTACGAAGCTGATATTGATTCCTACATTGATTCGTTGGAATATCAACAACACTTTGGTGACAACATCGTCCCCTATTACCGGGACTTTCAAACAACCATAGGACAGCGAACCGTAGGGTTTACCCATTTATTTCAGCTTTATCGTGGGTATGCCAACAGCGATCGCGCCCAAAACCAGCCCAAAGGACAGTTAACCTGGAATTTAGCCAGAAATTTGGCATCTCCCATCTCCCCTCCTGCAACGGGGTCATTGACCGGAGCTTCAACCGGACGCCGCAACGGTAATACCTACCGGATTCGTTTCACCCAATCCGCTGCCCAAAATTCCACCACGGTTCGTCAGAGTATTGCTGAAGTGGTCGTTCCCTTTGAGCAACTCTCTACTCGATTGCAACAACTCAATCGCCAGGGGCGCAGGGTCATTGGTGTTACCCTCTCTTAATGGGTGATTCAGTTGTTTGCCAGCAACAAACTTAGAAATTAGTAAAAACATCGCGGAGATCTTTGAATGGCTATCACTAGCGCAGCATCCCGTCTTGGCACGTCTGCTTTTAGTAACGCAGCACCAATTGAGTTACGCAGCAATGCAAGTTCAGCAGAAATTGCACGGGTGATTGCAGCCGTTTACCGTCAGGTATTGGGCAACGACTATTTGCTGCAAGCAGAACGGTTGAAAGGAGCCGAATCTTTGCTGGCAAATGGTACAATCACGGTTCAAGAGTTTGTCCGACAGGTCGCAAAGTCAGAGTTGTATAAAACCAAGTTTTTCTACAACAATTTTCAGACTCGTGCGATCGAGTTGAACTACAAGCATTTGCTGGGACGTGCTCCCTATGATGAATCTGAAGTGACTGAACACCTGGATCGGTATCAAAACGAAGGCTATGATGCCGATATTGACTCCTACATTGATTCACTGGAGTATCAGCAAAACTTTGGTGACAATATCGTTCCCTACTACCGCAGTTTTGTGACCCAACCAGGGCACACCGCCGCCGGATTTACCCGCATTTTTCAACTCTATCGGGGGTATGCCACCAGCGATCGCTCCCAACTGGCAGGCTCGTCTTCCCGGCTTGCTGGCGAATTGGGTCGAAACAGCGCCTCTACCATCATTCCTCCTGCCGGTTCTGGCAATGGCTTTGCCTATCGTCCACCCCTGCGAGGTGTCACCCCCAGCAGTACTTTTGGTGGTTCAAAAGCCTTCGGTGACAGGCAACTTTTCCGGGTTGAAACCGCAGGTATCTCTGGACCGGGGTATCCCCGTGTGCGACGGGTGAATCAGGCAGTGATTGTTCCCTACGAGGAATTGTCTAACCATTTGCAGCGGGTACAGAAACAAGGTGGCAAAGTTGCCAGCATTACGCCTCTTTAGGTATTGCTGAATCTGGGTATGAATTAGAGCGTGTATGAATTGAAAGTCTTCAATTCATACTGCTATTCAGCAGCGCCCCTCTTTAAGACAAGGAGTCCCTATGTTTGGTTATGTTGTTGGTGGCAGAAATAGCAACACCGCGAACGGCAGCCGTTACTTTCGGTATGAGATCACAGGTTTGCATCACAATGAAGTGACTGGTCAACAGGAGCATCCGATCCGTTCCAGTGCCCGTGTGTTCATTACCGTCCCCTTCGATCGCATGAACGAAGAAATTCAACGTATTAACCGGCTCGGCGGCAAAATCGTGAGCATACAGCCGGTTGCATAGCAACTCAAATGGTTCGAGAGGCACAAGTGTCACGCCAGAGCGGGGCACTTTTTTTATGCTTAGAAATACTCTCTACGCGCCTAACTTTTCTAAGAATTAGCGGGTGAAATTCAGGATGACTTATGCCATACTTGGAGAAAGTAAATACGGTATTCCTATCAATTTACCGTTGTTTCCTCACAAGGCATCCAAGTTTGCCGTCAACGACCAATCCTCATCCCACTTAACCATCATGCTAAAAGATGCTCAAGGACTGGCGGTTACGACCGATTCGCCTGCTGCGATCGCCGCTATAAATCGCTTCACCCATCAAGCGCTCGGTTACGGCAAGGATGCGGAAACGACCCTTTTCCAGGGGAATACCGCCGATCGCGAGTGTGCACTGATCCATGCTTACACGGCTGCTTACTATCTCTCCCAAGAAGAAGCCGTGTCTCGCAAACGGGCGATTCCGCACCTGAAAGCGGCTCAACGGCGGTTGGGCGATATTAGCGAACGAGAGCGCTGGACGGTGCAGGCGATCGCCGCCTGGGCAGAAGGCGACATCAACCGGGCAATCTTTCTGCACAAAGCCATTGTCGAGAAGTATCCCCAGGATTTACTTGCCGTCCAGCAGGCGCAGTACCACTATTTTTATCGAGGGGAAACCAGCCTGCTGCTAAAAATTGCAGAACGGGTGCTGCCTGCTAACCCTGGTAATCACTATCTGCACGGGATGGTGGCATTTGGGCTAGAACAGTGCCATCGTTTGTCGGAAGCAGAAGACATGGCGTATCGGGCGGTGGCAATCAACCGCTATGACCCCTGGGCACATCACGCTATCGCTCATGTTCTCGATGTGCAGGGTCGAATTGATGAGGGCATAGCCTGGATGGAACGCCATGCAGATACCTGGGAGCATTGCAACTCCATGCTGTATACCCATAACTGGTGGCATATTGCTCTGTATTACCTGGCAAAAGGATCATTTCAAACCGTGTTGAACCTTTACGATGTTCATCTGTGGGGACGTGCTCGGAAAGAATCACCGAAAGATCAGGTAGGTGCGATCGCCACACTACTACGGTTGGAATTGCAGGGTATCAATGTGGGTTCTCGCTGGCAGGATTTGAGTGGTTATTTGGCTCCTCGCCTGCATGAACATTCCCTGCCGTTCCAGGATTTGCACTATATTTACGCTCTGGCACGCAGTGGACAAACCGATCAGGTCAGTGAAATGCTGGACAGCATGTATCTTTATGTTCAAGCCGTCAACCCCTGCTGGCGTTCAGCCTGGAGTGAGGTTGCCATTCCGGTGGCAAAAGGAATCGTTGCCTATGGCATGGGTTACTGGGCAGAGGCGATCGCCCGCTTAAAACCTGTATTACCCCGTTTGCACGAAATTGGTGGCAGTCACACCCAGCGAGATCTGTTCCAGCAACTCTATCAGGATGCATGGCAAAAAGAACAGAATCGCTGTGTGATTTATGATTTCTCAAGCCCATCGGCAATTTTGGTGAACCGCAAACTGCGATCGCGCCCCTTCATGACATCCCCACCCGATCATTCCATCCATTCTCTCAAAACAGCCGCATACATTGCCGCCAAAATTTCGTAGTCCTGCCATTGCTGAGGATGATAACGCTGGACTCCAGCCGTTGCCATCGCATTGTGCAAGATTGAGTCAGGATTCAATAAAGCCGATCGCAATTGCTGAATCACTGCCGTTCCTAGATGGGTGGCGGCAACCATTGGCGGCATTGGTGAGGGACCGATCGCTGCAATCACTCGCACCTGGCTGGCTAACTCTGGATGATCTGCAAAAGTCTGTTCCAGCACAGTGCTGTCAATCGCTGCCCAGTCAACCCGCCCTTCAATCACCCACTCAAGCGATCGCTGATGGGAACCGGATTCAACCCAATCACCCAAAAAATTAGTCCCATAACCACTTTTTAACAAATGCCACAGCACCAGATTATAGCCACTGTTAGAACCGGGATCGTTATAGCAAAAGGTTTGACCTGCTAAATCGCTAAAGTTATACGTCTCACTCGTTGCATTTACAACCACATCAGAAAAATAGATGGAACGATTGTGATAACGGGATGCGTTCATCACAGGTGATGCCAATACCTGCAACTGATTTGGATTTGCTTGGTGATGACGAATAAACGGTAATCCACAAATAAAAGCTAAATCCAGTTGATCGTGTAACAGCAATGGATCCTCTAAGGGATCACACTTACCCTGCTGAAGCTGGATTTTGATTGATAGCGATCGCTCCAGGGCATCCGTCACAGTCTGGTAAAACCCAAACCAGTTGGGAGCCAAATAGGAAACTGCTTGCAGTACTGGTTGACCATTCATTTTCCAATCATACAACTCTCCCCAGTCCTTCAAAATCGCAAAGACTAGGGAGACCTAAAACTCGTCTCCGCAAAGTTGCGGAAATACTTTTGATACCTTGCCTATAACATAATCACCGTAGGTTCCCTCGAAACTATGAACATTGGCTTTGTCCCAGCGCTCTTCTTTGTCATCAGTTACGGCTTGATGGAACTCAATGGGCTGAATTTCCACATCAAAATTAGGGTCAAAAAAGAAGGGAAAGGAAAGCCGATCGCGCCCTGACTCGTTTTTGACGCGATGGGGTGTTGAACGATATAAACCGCCTGTCATCCGATCTAGCATATCCCCAATATTGCACACAAACGTTCCAGGAATCGGGGGGGCATCCAACCAGCGAGATTTTGATTTGATTTGTAACCCACCGCGATCGTCCTGCTTCAAAATGGTCAGAATACCATAGTCGGTGTGTTCTCCCACGCCCCATGGGGTGTCACCTTCAGGCAGTTCAGATACCGCAAAAGAGGGATAGTGAAAGATCCGAAACAAGGTAAAGGGATTGGTCGTGTAGCGATCGCGAAAGTAGGAAGCCTCCAACCCCAGACTAAGAGCGATTCCAGCCATTAACTGGTGCCCCAGTTGGGTCATCGCTGCCATGTAATCAAGCACTACTGGACGGAAATCAGGAATTGTGGACGGAAACCAGTTGGCACCGTGCATCGCTGTTTTAGCCCTGACCAGGGGATGATCAAGGAGCAGTTCTTCCCCAAAGTAAATGCCCTCTTTCAAGTCAGGTTTACCGGATGTCAGTTCACCCCCGACCGGAAAATATCCACGCCATGCTCTCCCCGCTAACTCCATCCGAATTTGTAGTTTTGTTTCTAAATCCTGGGCAAAAAATTGGCGGCTGAGGTATTCCAATCGCTACTGCAACCTTTCATCAACTCCATGTCCGGCGATATAAAAGAAACCAACCTTGCAACAGGCATGATTGATTTGTGCCGCAACGCTCTCCAGGTCTCCAATACCTGTAATCAATGGTTGAATATCAATCACTGGGATGGTTGAACCTTGAATAGGCAGTGATGGTGGCATGAAACAAATTTCTTTACTCAACAAACTTGATTGGGTTTGATTAACAGACTTCGCCCATTCCATCTTAACCATCTCAACCAGCGAAACCAAACTTTTGCAGGCAGATCAAAACAGGTAAAAATATCACCAAATCCCTGGGCCACTTTCTGATGATGTAGCCAGTGTTGTTCGGGAGTGGTGACTCCAAACAATCGGCAGAAACCCTGGATCAGCCAGGGTGTTCGCCACCCCAGCGCACTGGTATGCCGCCACCAGACATGAATTTGTCCCAAAAGTAACCCAATCACCACACCCACGGGAGAGTATCTCCATAAAATCAGGGCAACAAGTAAATAAGGCAAGGCACCTAACAACCCATCCAGCAGAACCTTGATGTTGGGTAAAAGCACGGCATAGTGGTGGAATGTTTTTTTAGTTGCATGGTGAGTTTGCAAATGTAATTTACCAAACACATGCTCTGGGATGTGATAACAAAACGTAGATATAAAATCACCCAGGAATAACAACGACCACGCAACTACAAATTGACCCAGGATAAATTGCCCAATCGCAATCAGCATTCACACTCCTTACAATCAACCAGTATTAGATTCTGAAATAGATTCCTGACAATCGCCGCATCAATTAAGTCAAGTCAATTGAGATACCGTATATAATGACCAAAAGTATACCCTCAGTCGCTTGTCAACCTAATGTTGGCGAGAACACATTCTTGAAAAGAATTGGAAGGCTCTATGGAACCAGCGAAGAAGGTTAGTGATGAACTGAGTGTGGCGGGGCAGCCCTCCCCTGAAGATTTGCAGCAAGCTTCTGAGTCCGGGTTTAAGTCGGTGCTCAATTTGCGATCGCCTGGTGAAGCCAACTCCCTACCCGATGAGCAACAACAGGCTGAAGCGGCTGGGCTGGAATATGCCCATGTTCCGCTCAATTCCTCAGTGGTGGATGCAGTGTTGGTCAGCCAAGCAATCGGAGCCTTGGAAGGCTTACCCAAACCTGTGCTGGTTCACTGTGGCGCAGGCTTGCGAGCGGGCGCGATCGCCCTGATTGCGACGGCAAAACGTGAGAACTGGACTTTGGAACAACTGACTGAAAAGGCAACCGAAATTGGACTAAATTTAGACCAACCGCACCTGAAGCAGTTCATTCAGGAGACTTATGGGTAGTCAGGTGTGAGGTGTGAGGTGTGAGTTGTAGAAATCAACGCGGGTCTCTGTCCTGAAGATCGTGCAGCGTAATCTCACTTTGGTGGACTGTGTTAATGTCAAATTGGCGATGCAAACTTGTAATAGGCAATTTTGAGATCAGTCCCACACTGGGATGACAGGAGTAAAAGCGATGCGCGTGACGGTAGAGATTCCTCAGAAGGAACTGGAAAAGCTGGTGTTTCCTGCGATCTCAGAACCTCGTATCTATGTTGATAATGTAAGTTGGCTTCAGTATGAACAACTCCTGGAGATTTTCAATGAAAAACCAGGTCTACGTCTGACTTATCTGGAAAGAACACTCGAAATCATGACCAATTCTCCAGAGCACGAAATGATCAAAAAGATGATCGCTCGGCTCCTGGAAATTTATGCGTTGGAACAGGATATTCCACTCTATAGCTATGGATCAGCCACCTTTCGGCGGGAAGCCAGAGTCAGAGGCTTGGAGCCGGATGAAAGTCACTGTATCGGGAGTCGTAAGGAGTTTCCTGATGTGGCGATCGATGTGGTTATTAGCAGTGGGGGGTTAGATAAGCTGGAGGTTTACCGGGGTTTGCCCATTGCAGAAGTCTGGTTCTGGCAGGATGGGCACTTTACCCTACAGGCTCTAAACCCGGACAGTTCAGCCTATCAGGAAGTTTCCCGCAGCCAATTTTTCCCAGATTTAGATCCTGCTGTTTTGGCTACCTATATTCGCCCCGAAGCAGAACATACTACCCTCAAGGCATGGCGTGATTTGATCAAGGGTGCATAATAGAAGTGCCTTTGTCAATGAGGAATTGTCCCTGCTGTGAGTCTTGATAGGACTTCAGATAACACACCACAAGAGTACGATCCAACCACTCGCTACCATTGGCTGGAGTTTGAGAACCGCCGCCTCAAAGGATCTGGAGATGATTTCCAGCAACTCTTTGAAGACATTATGGTGCGTAAGTTGGGTGAAAAGTTTGTTCGAGTTCGCCCCTACGGCAATATAGGCGATCTCAAATGTGATGGTATTTTTCAGACTGATTCCACTTTTTTCCAGGTTTATTCACCTGATGAACTGAAGCAGTCAGAACTTCAGAAAAAGATTAATGAAGATCTGGATGGGGCAATCCAACACTGGGGAGGTAGCCTCAAGAAGTGGATGTTTGTTTACAACGTTAAGCGGGGACTTCCTCCAGATATTCCTCAAATTTTAGAACGGAAGCGGCAACAGTATCCCAATATTGAGATTGACCATTTGAGCAATGATGGGCTTTGGGATATTGTCCGAGAACTTTCTCCTCAACAGAGAATTGAGATTTTAGGCATTCCTCCAAATCTGGATCGAACATCTGAAGGAGTTACAGAGACTCCAGATAACTTGCCTTACTGCGGTATCGCACCAGAAAAATTTGTGGGTCGAGAGCAGAAAATAAAAGAATTGCACCAGCAGATTCAAGCACATGGGCAAGTGACGGTTTGTGCGGTGATGGGGATGGGTGGTGTGGGGAAAACAGAACTGGCACTGCAATATGCTCTAACCCACAAGCAGAATTACCCAGGTGGAATTTGTTGGCTGAAAGCAAATGAAAAAGATGTGGGGCAGCAAATTGTTGAATTTGCGCGATCGCGCCTTCAACTTGAAATCCCAGATGGGTTGAATTCATCGCCAGTCGCTCAAGTAGGCTTCTGCTGGACGAAATGGCGACCAGGGGATGTGCTGGTGGTGTTGGATAATGTAGATAATTATCCTGAGATTAAGCCGTATTTACCACCTCAAAAGAGCCGCTTTCGAGTTTTAATCACTACACGGTTCAAATTCGACGATTTACCCTGTGCATTAACTTTAGAATTACTGACGCTGGATGCAGCACTGGAGTTACTAAAACAATGGGTCGGTGTAGAAACCCTATCTGCTGAAAGCGATGGCGCATCGGAACTATGTGAAAGATTAGGGCGTTTACCATTAGCTTTAACCCTGGTTGGGCACTATCTTAAGAAGCGTCGAATATCTTTGGCAGAAATGCTGAAGCGACTGGAATCAAAGGGATTGAATCATTCATCATTGGAGGTGCATGAGAGCGATCGCACCCGTACCCAAACCATTGAGCGAGGGGTCGCGGCAGCCTTTGAGTTGAGTTGGGAAGTGCTGAGCGAATCTGCCCAGGAGTTAGGTAAATCATTGAGCATTTGCTCGTCGGCTCAAACAGTCTGGTTACTTCTCAGTAATGTGACTCCTGAATCGGAAATTGAAGCTCTAGAAGATGCGAGAGTCGAATTAGAGAATCTACATTTAGTTCAGGGCACCGATCAATATCAAATGCATCCCCTGATCCGAGAGTTTTTTCAAAAAAAACTGGATAGTCTAGAAGAAGGGTTTTGGCTACTTAAGAAAAAAGTAGACGATTTAGTTTGTCAGAACAAGAAAGTACAAGATCTTCTAGCTTCAGCCCACAAAAGATTTAGTTCAATAGATGCTTTACTTGGAACATCTGAGTTTCAAGATTATGAGGTTTCTGAAGTTATTAGTTGGATACCGGTCATTCGTACTCTCTACTTTTGCTACATGGTAAGGTTTGTTCACAATATTCACCTAGCTCTTCATATTGAACAATGCTGTAATTACATTAGTCATCGTGCTGCCTTGGAGTTTTGCCAAGTTTCTCAGTTCAGTATTCACGGATATGAGTTGGCTATTAATTTGGAGCCATCTCTTGGTAATACTCCTACGGGCAGATTAGATGCATTTGTGAGCTTTCCTTTTGCAAGTAGACTGAATGAAGTTCTAGAGCCTATAAAAAATCCATCTTGCCATTTTGATTCAAAGATACTACATAGCGCAAGAAGTAAAGGTATATCATTGATTCCAACTTGGCTTGCAACTGAGATAGAAGCACAAATATCTTGGTGGGAAACGAATGAATATACTGTTGATGTGAATTTTAAGGAATTTATGCTTGCATTTAAGAATGCTTTACAGGAGCAAGCATTTAATGAAACAGATAGAACAATTTTGAGACAATATTATAATGCAAACAATCTTTTTGTATGTTGCCTAAATGATTGTTCCAAGGTTAGTCAAGAATTTAAGGAAAAGATTGAGGAAGAGTTGTTGTTACCGATCACAGAAATCGAGGAAAGGAATCATGCGGCAACAGAGTCAGGTTAAATTTTACTCCCTGGCTCCCAGCCTATCCAAGAAAAAAGACAGGAGCCAGATCGCCCCTGTCTGTCTCTGAGAGTGATGCTTACCAATAACCCATCGCCGCTCAATTAATTGCGGACAATGCCCGATTGGCACCATTGAAACCGGGCACCTCCACATCAGGTAAATCCTGAAATAGAGCCGTGCTGAGGTAACGCTCCCCGTAGCTGGGCTGAATAAAGACCACCAACTTTCCGGCATTCTCAGGGCGTTTGGCAACTTGAATCGCCGCTGCCAATGCCGCACCCGAAGAAATCCCCGACAACAGCCCTTCTTCCCGCGCCAGACGACGACCAAAGGTTAAGGCTTCCTCACTACTGATTTGAATCACCTCGTCAATTAATTCCAGTTTCAATACCTGGGGCACAAACCCGGCTCCAATTCCCTGAATCTTATGCGGTCCCGGTTGCCCACCAGAGAGGATAGGACTTTCTTCTGGCTCAACTGCGATCGCCTGAAATGCTGGTTTGCGTGGTTTGAGTGCCTCTGCCACGCCCGTAATAGTGCCGCCCGTACCCACACCGGAAATCAAAATATCAATTTTGCCATCGGTATCTGCCCACAGTTCTTCTGCGGTGGTTTCCCGGTGAATTTTGGGATTTGCTGGATTGGCAAACTGTTGCAGCATAAAAGCATGGGGAACTTGCCCGACAATCTCCTCCGCCCGTGCCACCGCTCCTTTCATCCCCTGCGCTCCTGGAGTTAGTTCTAGCTGAGCACCATATCCTTTCAGCATTGCCCGTCGCTCCAGGCTCATCGTATCGGGCATAGTCAAAATCAATCGGTAACCTTTGGCGGCTGCAACCAGTGCCAGAGCAATGCCTGTATTGCCAGACGTGGGTTCCACCAGAACGGTTTTTCCGGGCTGAATCAAGCCAGCTTCCTCGGCAGCCTCAACCATACTGATGCCGATCCGGTCTTTGACTGATGCTGTGGGGTTAAATCCTTCCAGTTTAGCGACTACTTCCGCCACGCACCCTTCTGCCTGGGGAATTCGGTTTAGCCGCACCAGTGGGGTTCTACCAATGAGTTCCGTAATGTTGTTTGCAATTTGCATAGCGCTACTCCGTACAGGGCAAGGATGAATGATGTCCAGTCAATAGCCCAGTAGAACTGAAGCTCAGTGGACTTACATCCAATATACTACGGTAAACCGGTAGAGTTTAAGGACTTAACTAGAATTAAAAAAATGCCAGTTAATCCACCCCCTGGCGATCGCTGAGGTGAAGCCAGAATGCAGTTCCCAGACCCCAAACCGCGTTAAACAGCAGCACAAACACAGGGGTTAAACCTCCCAGGGCAAGTCCTAAAAGCCCTTTACCATCTTTAAACGGGAACACTAAAAATAGCTGTGCCAGGGATGGCAAAAGGCTGAACAGCAAGCCATAGAACCAGAGGGGTTTGCGAATCAGGTGGTAGACCGGCAACAGAAATAGAAGTCCCCACAACCCACCCCAAACCAGTCGGGGGTAGAGCCATGATGGAGAAAGGGCTGGGGCAATTTTAACGCCAAACAAAGCCGTAATGCCGATCAACCCGAATAACCAGACCGTTAGACTATTGACCAGTCCCCCGAACGTACCAGCGGCAAAGGCAATGGAAGCCCGCCTGACCAGGCTGCGGGGAATATTCGCGATCGCATCTCGTTGCAAATTTTGTGTCGTCATTAGCGTCAGCGCTCCTGATGAATCAGGACATTGATGAATAAAAGACCTTTTTTAGAAAAAAGCAGCAGATGGGGAGAGAGTAAACCCCATCTACTACTGCTGTGCTAGAGGAGTGACCGACTGACCGCAACAATTCTAAAGCAACCACTCAGAGGGGTGGATACTACCTGGTTTATTGGATCGCAGTAAACTTTCACTATCCCAACGCAGGATCATCCCCTTCTGGTGGTGACGCAAACAAATGTGAGTTCTACCGTGATGCTGATGGACAAATCTGGCAATTTCCATCACTTGCGTATACAGTTTCGCTGGAATGAAGTCGTCACTATAGCAAGTGATGAGTAATGCATTTCTAGATGAAAGCTTCAACAGACTAACATTACATGAATCCAATCCATCGCAACCGGGCTTTGCCACTGCCTCAACCAAGTCACGGGTGAGGATCAGATCTATCATTAACTCTTGTTCATCCGTCGGATTGTCCATGCTCACACCCCTCCCTGAGAGGTAACTGGTTGCCACAGCGGAAAAACATCACTACTTCTATTGCCTTAAACTACGGTAGACCAATCGACTTGCCGTACTTATACTAAGACTATGTCATGGTTGTTCCAGTGAGGCAAGCAACAACGGATACAAAATTTGCTTGTTGACTCACTTTTTTTGGCGTACATGATCTTTGATAAAGGTTTGGCAAAACCCTAGACCTTTGAGGTTTCCAACTCGACTTTAGCCAATTCAAATTTCAGACCACCTCAGACCTCCGAGGTTTTCAAAAACCTCGGAGGTCTAACTCTGACAATCTGTTCAGGAGATTAACGTTCCAGAGAGCAAAATTCATCAAGCGTCAGAGACACGACAAACTGATCGGGAACCACCTGTACCAGCCAGCGATCGCCCGATGCAGCATTGGGCAACTCTTCCCTGCCGCACACGATGCCCTTTTTCCCGGTCACGTAGGGCGGCTGCAAAATCTCTACTCGATCTCCCGCTTGAATCGTTTTTGAATCGTGCAACTCTATTCCTCCGACTGCAACATTTTCATTCTGAGTTACCTGACTGGTAAAAATAGCGGTCCATTCCAACAACTATGCCTGACTTGAATCTTAATCTTGCAAAAACTACGGTAAATCGCTCAATTTATCGTAGTTTAGACCCTTGATTCTAGCCGATTTCCCTTACGGGAATCTTTAATCACTTTGTACTTGGGCATCACAAGCGATCGCCCCTCCATCGCCTTTGAACCCATAATTTTGAGCCAATCACAAAAAAAAGTATCGGCTGATCTTGTTTTTTCAAAGTGTCTATGTAACGATAATATTCACCTTAAGTACGGTATATCTACTGAATTACCGTAGATTAAATTGCCGTAGATAGTCCAGTTGCCAAGAGAAAGTGGATGGCTGGATAGGGTTTGTTGGCAGTTATTCAGATGTGAGGGGTTTGAGATGGTGAAAACGAAATGGAGTCCGACTTGGGTATTGTCCCTTTTGGCTGGGACGGGCGCGCTGGTTGCCACTGCCGGAAATGCAGCAGAGCCACCAGCAACGGTCAACTCCTCTAAGTCGGCGACTGATGCTGGAGCTGTGCTTAATCAGGTATCCAGCTATAGCGCTGACAACACCGAGAATAATGTTCTGGTAGGGCAAGTCACTTCTGTCTCCCAATTAACCGATGTTAGACCCACGGATTGGGCGTTTCAGGCGTTGCAGTCCCTGGTTGAGCGGTATGGCTGTATTGTGGGTTATCCCGATCTCACCTACCGTGGCAACCAGGCACTCAGCCGTTATGAATTTGCGGCTGGTGTAAATGCCTGTCTGGATCGGATTAATGAGTTGATTACGGCGGCAACCGCCGATCTGGTCAGACGGGAAGATCTGGCAGCGTTGCAAAAACTTCAGGAAGAGTTTGCCGCTGAACTGGCAGTGTTGCGCGGTCGGGTAGATGCGTTGGAAGTGCGGACTGCAACCCTGGAAAGGCAGCAATTTTCGACCACCACCAAGCTGAGTGGTGAGGTTATTTTCGTTGTGGCAGATACCTTTGGCGATCGCGCCACGCGCACGGGCAGCAATTTATTCCTGGGTGGAATTAATGCAGGCAATGAAGGTCGGTTAAGGGATGATCAAACAGAACCGATTCTGGCTGACCGGGTTCGGCTCAACCTGAACACCAGTTTTAGTGGCAAGGATCGCCTGCGGACTCGCCTCACGGCTGGAAACATCACCCCATTTAGCGGTAATTTTACCGGAACTCAGCAAACTCGTTTGGGCTTTGATGGCATCACGGGGACTGGGAATGCCGTATTCGTGGACAAGGTGAATTATCGTTTTCCCCTTGGACCTAATTTTCAAATCCAGGTGGATGCAATTAACAACGAATTTACAGGGGATGGTCTAATTACAACCTTAAGCCCATTTGAAAGTGGGGGAAATGGTGCACTCTCTCGGTTTGGGCGGTTTAACCCCATTTTCAGGACTGGAAATCCCGGTTCAGTTGGTTCTGCGGGCTTTACGCTGGCTTACAATTTCAGTAAAGAGTTCTCATTCCAGGCAGGGTACACCGCCGATAACCAGAGTAACGATCCCAGCCAAAAAAATGGACTATTTAACGGTAACTATGGGGCGATCGCCCAACTCGTCTACAACGGTCCTACCTTTGGAGTGGGTCTATCCTATACCCGCTCCTACTTCCCTGGTGGCAGTGTCAACCTGACAGGTACTACGGGCAGTGGCTATGCGATCGCCCCCTTCGGAACAGGGGTTGCTACTTCCTCCAATGGGGTTTCGGCTCAGTTACAGTTTAGGGTGAGTCCGACCTTTCTGATTGGGGGTTGGTTTGGCGCAACCTTTGCCCAACAAGAGGTAGGGGCAAACAACAATGCCACTATTTTGAACGGAGCCGCCTTTCTAGCCTTCCCTGACCTGGGTAAGAAGGGCAACTTGGGCGGCATCATTGTAGGTGTGCCACCCAAAGTAACTGACAACGATATTGCACTTCGCAGGGATCGGGAAAGTACAACATTCCATGTCGAAGGGTTATACCGCTATCGCATCACCGACACGATTTACATCACGCCTGGGCTAATTGTGCTGTTTAATCCTGAGAACAATAGCCGCAATGACACACAGTTTGTGGGTACCATTCGGACAACTTTTCTATTCTAGGGAGTCTATTCTAGGGAGCGCATAGCTTTGAGAACGGTGGACTTCAGAAGTTTCATTTGATCGGATCACTTTTGATCGGCTTCTGTTGAGTTAGCTTTGTAATCGCTTCAAGTCTGTTCGTTTTTCTGTTTGCTGGTTTATTTTTCCTCACCCTGAGTTCGAGCTATCTGAGATCGCCCTTCCAATCGATCCGCAGGTAGCTTTTTCTATTCCGAGTTCAAATCTTTCGGACATGATATGAAACTCGCTAGCAAGATCCCGGCATCTTGTTGATCTGCTTGTAATTAGCCAAAGTAAATCTCACAGATGCCGGAGATCTGGGGATTAGCCTGCACCAGGTTAATAGAAGAGATTTATCAATAAATACAAAACACCTATCGATAAACCGGGGTTTCTGTCTTGTTTCTGGTTGGGGCTTATGGCATTCTTTCAAAAATAGTCTGTATTCCGACCGACAAACCGGAGATTTAGGACAACCTTATTGGAGAAACGTAGCTATGCAAATCCGACGGATGCCTGCAAAAGTTGTGGGATTTTCTCTACTGATTATTTCTGTCGCGTTTATCGGTGCTTGCTCGAATACCACTGCCAACCCAACGGCAGGTTCAGGGGATAAAAAGGTGATCCGAATTGCGATCGGCACTCAGGATCAAACCATTAACACCGCAACAGGGGGTCCGATTATTCGAGAAGAAAAACTGTTAGAAAAGCACTTACCCAAAACGGGGAAATACCAAAATGTTGAATACAACATTGAATGGTCTAGCTACACCTCTGCACCACCCATTACCAACAAAATGTTGGCAAATCAAATCGACATTGGTGTCATGGCAGACTTCCCTGCAACCATCAACCTGACCACCTTTCGTAAGCAGGGCGGTGGGATGAATACCGTTTTGATTACGAATCTTGCCTACAGTCCCAATGGGGCAGGCAATGCAGTTGTTGTACCCATTGATTCTACTGCCCGCACCTTAGCTGATTTGAAAGGAAAAACCATCTCTGTTCCGTTTGGGACTTCTGCCCATGGAATGTTACTGCGGGCACTCAAAAATGAGGGGATTGATGCCGAAAAGGATGTTACGCTGGTCAGCCAGTCTCCTGAAGTGGGAGGAACCAGCCTCAAGACGCGCCAAATTGATGCCCATGCTGATTTTGTACCCTACGGTGAGTTGTTTCCGTTCAGAGGGTTTGCCCGCAAAATTTACGATGGTGCCAGCACAAATGCACCCACCTTTCATGGCGTAACGGTGCGATCGGACTTTGCGAAGGAGCATCCTGAATTAGTAGTGGCTTACTTAAAAGCCGTTTTAGAAGCGAATCAACGGTTTAGAGATAACCCGGAAGTGCTTTCTGCCAAACTGGAAACGTGGACGGGGGTTGAAAAAGAAATCTTCTATATGTTCCTGGGTCCGTCTGGGATTCAGAAGTTAGACCCGCGAATTCAACCGTATCAGGTCACGGCACTGAAAAACAGTGTGACTACTTTACAGCAAATTGGCAAGCTGGAAGCCACGGTCAAACCTGATGATGTAGTGAGTTGGATCGATGACAGCTATCTGAAGCAAGCGTTGCAGGACAGTGGGGTGACTGAACAGGATGCGGCAAAACTAGCGGAGGATAATGTGATTCGGGGGCAGGATGCACTGACGCAGGAACCGATTCAATATCCCACCCTGGCTGCTCAAGTTTGGGTCGAAGGAGAGGATAAGGTGCTCAGTTTTGCCTCGGTCAAAAACCTGTTTGCTAAGCTGCAACAGCTTAGGGCAGAGGGTAAAGCTCCCAGTGTGATTTTTGTTCACGATCGCACCCATGGCTGGAAACTGTTTGCCCAAAATTCCTTCTACGTTCAAAGTGGCGATCAAATTTCTGCTTTCTTGCTTGAAAAGGATGCTCAAAAATTTGCCAGTAAAGAAGGCGCTAAAGTTGCCAATTTTCAGGAGTTGCAACAACTTTATGCCAACAAAGTACCTGCCAAAGAGTTCGCGATCGCACGATGAGTTTTCATTCCCTGTTCACTATCAGTTTGGAACGGCGATATGTCTTCAAAATTAGCCCAAACGCAAAAAGGGAAGGTGCAATATCGTGTCCCAGATCGAGGATTTCCCAGTCAGACACCCGGTTCCCGTCTGGCTGATGCAGGTCTGGGGTTGCTCAAAAGTCGTACCTTAAAGCGGATCACTTCCATTGTTCTCTTCTTTGGGATCTGGCAGTTTTTGTGTAATGTTCAGTTCAATTTCTTCATTAACTTTACGTTTCTGCCTTCTCCAGTTGAAGTTTGGAGTGCCACCGTTCAATTTTTTACGGGTAATCCAATGGTACACATTGGTGCTAGTGTCAATCGAGTGTTGTTGGGGTTTAGTGTTGCCGCTGGTTTAGGCGTTGCTCTGGGGATTCTAATTGGATGGTTTCGTCCCATCGAAGACCTGGTCTTTATCCCTCTAGAACTGCTCCGCCCCATCCCAGCCGTTGCCTGGATTCCACTGGCGATTTTGATGTTCCCCACTTCAGAAGCAGGAATGATATACATCACGTTTCTGGGGGCATTTTTCCCAATTTTGATCAGCACCATTCGGGGTGTGGAAAATACAGACATTGTTCTGCTCAGGGTTGGTCAATGTTTGGGAGCCAGGCAGTGGCACATCTTTAAGGACATTGTGGTGCCAGGAGCGATGCCCAGTATTGCGAGTGGACTGGTAATTGGCATGGGCAATTCCTGGTTTTGTCTGGTCACGGCTGAAATTCTGGCAGGACGCTTTGGGGTCGGTTATCTCACCTGGGAATCCTATGTCACCTCCAATTACCCGCCGATTGTGATGGGCATGTTGCTGATTGGCTTGATGGGTCTATTCAGCACATTGGTGGTTGACTGGCTCACAAAACGGCTGATGCCCTGGCGGGTGATGAAGAAGCAGGGCGGGTAGAGGGGGAGTGGGGGAGTGAGGGAATGGATGAGAGAAGGTGGCAATCCGGTTGAGGGAGGAAGAGAGCATGGCAACACTGACGGAAAAGGCTGTGAGTCCTGCCGTTCAAGGGCTGGTAGAGATTGTTGATTTATCGATCATCTTTAAACGGAAGGATCAGCACGGGCCATTGCAGGTGTTGGAATCCACCAGCTTGAAGATTCATCCGGGTGAGTTTGCCTGTCTGTTGGGTCCATCAGGTTGTGGTAAGTCTACGATTTTGAATTTGATTGCCGGTTTTCTGAAACCCACGAAAGGGTTGGTGCTGGTGGATGGACATCCTGTGGAGAAACCGGGGGCTGACCGGGGATTTGTGTTTCAACAGTACTCGCTGCTGCCTTGGAAAACGACTTTTCAGAATGTCGAGTTTGGCTTGAAAATTCGGGGCATTCCCAGAGCCGAGCGGGTTGAACGGGTGAATGATTACCTGCATCGGGTTGGGTTATATAAACATCGGCATTCTTACCCCTACCAGTTGTCGGGCGGGATGCAGCAACGAGCCAGTATTATCCGGGCACTGGTGAATTCTCCATCGGTGTTGTTGATGGATGAACCGTTTGCGGCACTGGATGCCCAGACCCGACACATGATGCAGGAAATGCTATTGGATATCTGGAGTGATTTGAAATCAACGGTGATTTTTGTGACTCACGATATTGAGGAAGCAGTTTTTTTAAGCGATCGCATCTTTGTCATGGGCGTTCGTCCAGGACGCATTAAGGAAATTGTAGATGTGAATCTCACACGTCCCCGTCATGTGGATATCATGATTTCCCCGGAGTTTGTTCAACTCAATCGTCAGGTGTTTGACCTGATTCGCGAAGAAACCCTGAAAAGTATGGAGTTGGACTGAATACCCCCTCCCCTACGGTGTCACCCGCTGCAAAAACTCTGGTTGAACCCAGCGATTCAGATCCAGTGTCTTGACCAGTTCATTGCCTGGGATCTGGCTCAGTTGGTTGATGTGTAAATTTAACCAGTCTGGACGAATTGTGGTTTCTAAGAAGAAGCGTCCAGTCTGATTGTGCTGATAGGTCGTGTGCAAAATTTGCGCCACAATGTCAGTCTCTACCTGAGTCCACCGGCTGACCAGGGGCAGAGATGCGGGTGTCTGGTTGTACCAGGATTGAGCCGCTGTTAGCGCTTTCAAATAGGCAATTACCACTTCGGGATAGTGATCTGCCAGGTCTGCCTGCACCACAACGCCATAAAAGACGGGCAGGTTTTCCACCCGATCGCTCGTCAAATAGCGAAATTTACCCTGGCGACAGGCAACTTCGTGAAAGGGGGCAAAATGGGCATAGCCATCGGCTAACGGGCGAGGAAACTTAAACGCCTCAGCCGAACTGGGATAGTCCAGGGCAGCAAGCTCGACTTCGCTCAGCAGGTTGGTGGCTTGCAGCGATCGCAGCATCATACTGTGCGCCGACGAGTGAAATGGAACTGCAACCACCCGTCCCCGCAGGTCTTCAATGCTTTCCAGGTTGGAGTGATGGGGCACCACCACTGCATTGCAAGAACCATCTGGATTGGTTGACACAAAGCTGACTAAGCGGGTTTGTTGATCGCTGGGCTGCCCCGCCTGCAACCCACTCAACAGCAGTGGATAATCCCCCAGCACCCCGATATTCAAATTGCCCGATCGCAATCCTTCTACAATTGGTGCGCCAGTGGTAAAGTTGCGCCAGTGGATCTGGTACTCGATGCCACTGTAACGCCCCTCTGTGGGGAGAAAGTGTTCCAGCAAGCCTAGGCGTTCGATCAGTAACCCGGCGGAGATCGCCGGAATGGTCAGATTTTGGACACCAATAGTCAGAGTCAGGGTTTCCGGTGTGCGAGGAGTGGAGCGGTATAACGAAAAACCGGGCGATCTCAGCCGTGGGGAAGAAAGGGAATCCGATACCTCATCGGTTGCGGATTGGAGAAAGGTCGCCAATTGTTGCACTGGATTGAGGCTGGGCGATCGCGTCTTTCCCACGCCCAAGCCCGATCCATTGCAGGCTTCTAACCGCTTTGGCATCAACAAATAGACTGTTCCCGGTAGGGCAAACTCTTGCAACGACACGGATACCACCGTCTTTGCCTGACAATCCGGCTTCAATTCAAACTCGGAAGCAAACCCCAGATAGCCGCCCTGCATTACATAGGTTCGCATCAAGCTGATCGTGTCCACGGTTTCGAGTTGGGGAAAATCGTTTAACGATAGCCCCAATTCCTGTAAGCGCGACTCCAACACCAGCCGACTCGGTGTTCCGGTGGGCAAAACCACCCAGGGATAGTTGGTTAACTCCTTGAGACTGAGCCAACTCTGGGCGGCTAACCGATGCGATGCCGCCACCAATAACGAATAGCGGACGGACCGAAGGGGTGTGGTGGAAATCTCTGAAATTCCGGCAAAACCAACATCTGAAATTCCCAAATCGACCTGATTGCTGGTGATGGCTCGATACAGAAATTCAACCGACTCAAACACGACACACCGAGTTTGCATCTGAGGATATTGCTGCCGATAGTTGAACAGCATATCGGGAATCCAACCCTCGGCGATCGCGCTGGTGCAACCAATCTTCAGGGTGCCAACACTGCCCTTTTTGATCGCTTGAATCGTTTGTAAAAGTTGATTTTCAAGTTCAATCAGTGCCGGTCCTTGCTCTAACAAAAACTGACCCACTTCGGTCAGCTCAACCTTTCGACCGACTCGATAAAACAAGGGTGTTCCCAGTTCAGATTCCAGAGATTTAATTTTGGCGCTCACCGCTGGCTGTGTCAGGTTCAGAGCATCGGCGGCATCTGTGAAGCTTAAATGACGAGCAACTTCTAAAAAAACTTTGATCTGATAAATTTCCATTGTGAAAAATCAGTGGTGATGCAGTTTATCTAAATGGATCCAGGAAATGGATTGGTTTATTTTATTAGTTTATAAAAGATAGCGATAAAAAGGATGCTATTTCTATTGCAAAATGGATGGGTGTTCAGATTGGCTAGAGAATTGTAACTGCCGATACCTTAGGGTTGTATTCCGGAGCAAAAATAGATCGGCAGGGGGCTACAAAATGCACAATCCTAAACTTGTAGCAATAAGCATTGCCAGGTGAATCAGTCAAGTTTTTATCAATTAAATTTTCTCAATTCAAACAGGAGTTCTGTGTGAGTACTCAAGTGACTACTCAATTGATCCAAACAGACATTCTGGTCATTGGCGGTGGCACTGCTGGAACGATGGCTGGAATTAAGGCAAAGCAAGCTAATCCCGAAGCAGCGGTCCTGATTCTGGAAAAGGCAAACATCCGCCGCAGTGGGGCGATCGCGATGGGCATGGATGGGGTCAATACCGCTGTGATTCCGGGTCATTCGACCCCAGAACAGTACACCCGCGAGGTGACGATCGCCAATGATGGCATTCTTAACCAGAAAGCCGTTTACCAAACGGGCAAACTTGGGTTTGACGTGATTCAGGAACTGGAAAGCTGGGGTGTTAAGTTTCAAAAGGACACCCAGGGTAACTATGACCTGAAGCAGGTGCATCGTGTCGGTAAGTACGTGTTACCCATGCCAGAAGGGAAAGACCTGAAAACCATTCTGACCCGCCAGGTGAAGCGCCATCAAGTGAAAGTCACTAATCGGGTGATGGCAACTCGGGTGCTGGTGCAGCAGGGACGGGCTGTGGGTGCCGTTGGGTTTGATGTCCGGAGTGGTGATTTTGTGGTGATTCAGGCAAAAGCCGTCATCCTCTGCACGGGTGCCTGTGGTCGGTTGGGATTGCCCGCCTCTGGCTACCTTTACGGCACCTATGAAAACCCGACTAATGCCGGGGATGGCTATTCCATTGCCTACCATGCCGGAGCCGAACTCACAAACATTGAATGCTTTCAAATCAACCCCCTGATTAAGGATTACAACGGGCCCGCCTGTGCCTATGTCGCCGGGCCCTTTGGCGCGTATACGGCAAATGCTGAAGGACACCGCTTCATTAGCTGTGACTATTGGAGTGGTCAAATGATGCTGGAGGTCTGGAAAGAACTCAACTCTGGCAAGGGACCCGTTCAACTCAAAATGACCCATCTCGATGAAGACACCATTTCTGAGATTGAAACGATTCTCTGGGCAAATGAGCGTCCGAGCCGGGGACGGTTTCATGCAGGCAGGGGCGAGAACTACCGCACCCACGGCGTTGAAATGAATATTTCGGAAATTGGGCTGTGTAGTGGACACAGTGCATCCGGTGTCTGGGTGAATGAGAAGGCAGAAACCACCGTACCCGGACTCTATGCGGCTGGAGACATGGCAAGTGTGCCGCACAATTACATGATTGGAGCTTTTGTGTTCGGACGACTGGCAGGCGAATACGCAGTGGAATACAGCCGCGATCTGGAGCATGTAGAACCCGATCCAACCTTACTGGCAGCCGAACAAGCCAGGGTTTACGCTCCCCTGAATCGCCCGAATGGAATTCCCCACACTCAAGTCGAGTACAAATTGCGGCGTTTGGTGAATGACTATCTCCAACCGCCCAAGTCAGAACCCAAGATGGAGATTGGCTTGCAGCATTTTGTCCACTATCGCGAAACCCTGGATTTGATGGGTGCTCGCGATCCCCATGAATTGATGCGCTGTATGGAAGTCCATTTCATTCGCGACTGTGCCGAGATGGCAGCACGGGCTTCCCTCTATCGCCGCGAAAGCCGTTGGGGATTGTATCACTATCGCCTGGACTATCCAGAAAAAAACAATGAAGAATGGTTTTGCCATGTCAATCTGAAGAAAGACAGCACCGGCGAAATGGCGTTGTTTAAACGTCCGGTGGAGCCGTATATTGTCAGCGTTGATGTGGAACAGGAAGTGTATAACGTTGCCGTTCGTTAGAGGAAGAAATTATGGCTTTAACCACTCAAAGAGTCGATGTGCCGGTGATTGTGGATGAGTCTAAATGTTTAGAAAAATGCACGGCTTGTATTGAAGTCTGTCCCCTGGATGTGCTGGCAAAGAACCCCGAAACGGGCAAGGCATACATGAAATATGACGAATGCTGGTTCTGTTTGCCCTGTGAAAAAGAATGCCCGACCAATGCCATTACAGTGCAAATTCCATTTTTGTTGCGGTGAGGACTTGAAATGACATTGGATGTTGATTCTGAGTTGAACCAATGGCTGGAATTGTTGCGATCGCCCGATGTCGGCGATCGCCTGGTTGCCATCAAAATGCTGCAACACCTGGGCGATGAAGCGGCATTAGAACCCTTGATTCAGGCATTGAACGATAACAGTACGGCGGTGCAAAAGTTAGCAGTCACCGTCCTTTGGGAACTCGCCAATCCTGCCGCAGTCCCAGCACTGCTGAAATCCCTGGCTTCCCCCGACGAAGAGATTCGCTCTGAAGCACTTGCCGCCCTGGGTGAACTGATCGCTGCTGCTGATTTACTTCAGTTGCTGGATACTTTACACAATGGTGATATCGCTGTGCAGGAAAGTGTTCTAATTCTGCTGCGGAAGATTCATGATGTGCAGTCTTTGCCCTCTGTCCTTCCGTTTTTTAATTCAGAACACACCACCCTGCGGGAAGCTGCCGTTACCACCCTGCGCTACCTCAACCAGGTAGAGCGCTGTCAACCCGCCCTGGAATTAATCGCCGACCCGGATGAAACGGTGCGTCGAGAAGCCGCCCTGACCCTGGGGCACCTGGCAGATGATGAAGTCGTTGCCCGTTTAAGTCGAGCCTTAACGGATGATCCAGACTGGCAGGTGCGACGGAATGCCGCCAAATCCCTGGCACTCAAAGCCTCGATCGCAGCTTTCCCAGCCTTAGCCACTGCCCTTAAGGATGACCACTGGCAGGTACGCAAATTTGCCCTGCAAGTGTTACAGGTCACACCCGCTGAGCAGTTTCTACCAGCCCTGGTGCAGGCGCTAACTGATGAGTATTCGGATGTGCGCCGGGATGCAGCGATCGCCCTCGGCAAACTGGGCAACCCAATGGCGTTAAATGCCCTCCAGCAAGCCCTGGATGACCCCGATCGGGATGTATGCATCTATGCCCAGCGGGCAATTGATGCCATTCAAACCAATCTGCAACCGTCCTCCCAGGTGGATGCCTAACCCCCCTCACCCCCTCACTCCTCACCCCTCACTTTCCCTATGGCAATTCACCTATCCGAGCCGCCGATTTTTGTAATTGGAGCTGAGCGATCGGGCACGACCCTGCTAATGACAATTCTCGGCTGCCATCCCCGCATTGCCGTACCGGAAGTTGCCTGGTTTTACCCGCGCTTTCATCCCTATTTGTCTACCTATGGCGATTTGACCGATCGCGATCGCCTGCGAACCCTGGCAGGAGAAATGATTTTCGGACTCAAGACTCCTTTCTGGGGTGTACCGGTCAATCCTAAAACGATTGTCGATGAGATTCTAGACCGAGTCCAGGAGCCAGGCTTTGGTGGGTTATACAACGCCATTCTGCAATGGTATGCCGACTACACCGGAAAGCCGCGCTGGGGCGAAAAGACTCCCTTCAATCTGTTTTTCATCGATGCCATACTGAATGATTTTCCCAACGCCCAATTTATCTATTTGATTCGAGATGGGAGAGATGTCAGTTCAGAATATTTGGAATCAGCCTTTGGTCCCACTAATGTTTATGCTGCCGCAACCATCTGGAAACAGTGCCAGGACGCGGTCAAACCCTGGCGTGAAAAGCTACAGGGTGATCAGTGGTTGGATGTGCGCTATGAAACCCTGGTTCGTCAACCAGAGAAGATTATCCAGGAAGTGTGTCGCTTTCTGGGTGAAACCTACGACCCCGTGATGCTGGAGTTTTACCAAACGGATATTGCCCAACGACGGGCACAGGTACGGGATCATAAACCCCTGGGACATCCGATTAGCGATCGCTACATTGGCATCTACAAAGCGTTATTGAGTCTGCGAGATCAGCGCATTTTTGCCGGAATTGCTGGAGCAGAACTGACACAAGCAGGCTATGACGTTGAGGTTGAACCGTTGCACCTCACCCCTGATGAGCAACAGCGCTACGAAGAACTGGATGCCCGCATCCGTGCCGCCACCCTGGATGCCCCCGATGGTCATATCGTTTACGAGAGCTACAACGATTGGCTGGCAGGCCAGCGCCAAGAACGAATCCGGCAAGGCATTGGTCAGGAAGCTCCCCCATTACCCCTATTTTCCCACCATGCATACGCCGAAGAATTAATCACAGGTCAACGCGCCTGGCGTAAATGGAAGAACTATTTTGGCATCAAACGCCAATATACCAGTCACAAACTGGTTTTGTAAGGAGTGAGGTTTATTCGTCATTTATTTGTCATTTATGGTATTCCCAGGTTCTTTTCCGCATACAGAACAGCCATTCCCACAGGCTTCTGACCCCATCACAACAGTTCGTCAAAATGAAGCGATCACCTATCTGAAACAGGTCAAAGAACCCATACTCCAGAATGATGTGGTCAGTCTGGGGATGGTGCGAAATCTTCGAGTTGTGGATGATTATCTCTATCTGCGTTTGTATATTGGAGTGCATCAACAGGAATTACGCGATCGCATCCAGTCTGCATTATCAGCCATAACCTGGTGCAAAAAGACCTATATCCAAACCTGCACGATTCCGCAGGTTAAAATCACACTGGCAATTTCCAGCGGTAAGGGAGGCGTGGGCAAATCCACGGTGGCAGTGAATTTAGCCGTGGCATTACAGCAACAGGGCGCTAAGGTGGGGCTACTGGATGCCGATGTCTACGGTCCCAATGTGCCGCATATGCTGGGCTTGGGTCAGTCTTCCGTAGAGGTGATTGAAACCCCAGAAGGACAGCGGTTTCAACCCCTACAAGCCCACGGGATCAAGATCATGTCAGTCGGGTTGTTAGCTGAACCCGATCATCCCCTGGCATGGCGGGGTCCGGTGCTGCATAAGATTGTGACCCAGTTCATTCATCAGGTGGACTGGGGCGATCTGGATTTTCTCCTGATTGACCTGCCTCCGGGTACGGGGGATGCCCAAATTACGATTGTCCAGGAAAGTCCAATCTGTGGGGTGCTGCTGGTCACTACTCCGCAACAAGTGGCGATCGCCGATGTCCGGCGGAGCGTCCATATGTTTCGTCGGGTTGGCATTCCGGTGCTGGGCATGATTGAGAATATGAGCTATTTGATCTGCAATTGCTGCGGCAAGCCGACACCCATTTTTGGCACCGGCGGCGGGCAGCAGCTAGCAACAGAACTCGACACTCCCCTGCTGGGGCAAATTCCGCTTGAACCCCAGATTGCGATCTCCAGCGACAGCGGGCACCCCATTCTGTCTGCAGAAACCGAGTCAACCGCAGCAGAAGTCTTCCGACAATTGGCAGCGGCAATCAACCGCACATTCCAGAGTGGTTTGCAATAACCTGGTATTTTGCTTGACAGGGTTCTCCCACCTCTTTAAACTTCTAACATCGGTTTATCGATAGATTTACCGTACTTTTGTATGGAGCAAGGGATCGTTTCGCTTGTTTGAGCCGTCAGGTGCGATCGCTGGCTAAAACTATCATCAGCAAAGCGCTATTGAACATCTAGAAAAGCATTTCGGCTTCTTAATCGGGCGCCCTGCACAGTAAGGCGTACCCCAGATCGCAATTCAATCGCTGACCCAAGGAGACTTGTATGATCAAGCGTCGCCACGTATTGGCTGGTTTAGTTAGTTCACTCGCAGTTGCCCTGCCCTCCTTTGCTCAAGCGCCGCCACCAGTCGAGCTAACGCTTGTGACCTACAATGTGGCAAAACCCTTCTATACCCGATTGCTGCCTGAGTTTAAGAAATACTGGAAGGAAAAAACCGGACAAGATGTCACCTTCAAAGAGTCCTATGGACCCACGGTTCCCCAGGCGCGTTCAATTCTGGCGGGGCTGGAAGCCGATGTGTTTGCCATCAATACCCAGTTTGCGATCGATCTTCTGGTTGACAACGGTTTTGTTAAGTCCGACTGGCAAAAGCGGTTGCCCAACAATGCCGTCCCGGCAAGTACGGTGATGGTGCTGGTCACCCGTCCCGGCAATCCCAAGCAGATCCGCACCTGGAAAGACTTGACCCGCAACGATGTCCAAATTGTGGCAATTAATCCGAAAACGTCTGGAAACGCCCGCTGGGGGATTCTGGCTGGCTATGGTTCGATCCTGAAAGACCAGGGAAGACCTCAAGCAGAGGCATATCTCAATAGTTTGGTGAGAAACAGCAAAACCTTTGTGAACAACGGACGGGAAGCCACGGAGACATTCGTGCGAAACCGGGTGGGTGATGTGATGGTCAATTTTGAGAATGAAATTATCTTCACCAATGAAGTCATTCCCCGCGATTTTCCCTACATTGCTCCATCTCCGAACATTCAGGTAGATTTTCCAGTTACCGTTGTGGATCGAGTCGTCGATAAACGCGGAACGCGCAAAGTTGCCGAAGCATTTACCCAATTTTTGTTTACACCAAAGGCACAGGAACTCTTTGCTCAGGTGGGGTATCGCCCTAGTAACCGGCAGGTACTTCAGCAGTTTCAAAAACAGTATCAACCCGTGCAAAAGCAGTACACCATTGCTGACTTTGGTGGTTGGAAGTTAGTCAATAAGGAACTATTTTCAGATGGTGGGCTGTTTGACATTGCCCAACAGTCAGCCGCAGGCAGGTAACGCTTGAACCCATGACGATTGAATTGCGGAAGTTATCCTTGCATTCGCCTGCTGGGTTGGGTCAGCCCCTTGCCTGGGGATTGGTGCTGACCTATCTCAGCTTTATTCTGTTACTGCCCTTTGCCGCATTGATCTGGCAGGCTTCCCGTCGTCCCGTGTCAGACCTTTGGCGGTTAATTACGGCACCTGTCGCTGTGGAAGCGTATCGGTTGACATTTGCCAGCTCACTGCTGGCAGCGGTGATCAATAGTTTTTTCGGCTTAATTCTTGCCTGGATTCTGGTTCGCTATTCCTTTCCCGGACGACGGTTTGCCGATGGATTGATCGATTTACCGTTTGCGATCCCTGGAGTGGTGGCAGCCATTTCTCTGATGACGCTCTATGGTCCCAGTGGGGTGATTGGTCAATTTCTCGACCCTGGCACCCCTTTAGGAAATTGGTTTCAGCAATTTGGGATTGAGGAGATTACCCTCACCACATCCATTGCAGGCATCCTGATGGCACAGATCTTTTCAACGATACCCTTTGTGGTACGCACGGTACAGCCTGTGCTGGTGGAAATGGAGCCAGAGGTTGAAGAGGTTGCTTACACGCTGGGAGCCAGTTCCTGGCAGTCTTTTTGGCGGGTGGTGTTTCCCCAACTATTACCTGCAATTCTGACTGGGTTTACGCTGGCACTGGCGCGAGGCATTGGCGAGTTTGGCATCATTTTTATGATCTCTGGCAATATTCCCTACGAAACGTTGGTATCGACGGTGTATGTCTTTCAGCGGTTAGAAGAATATGATTACAGTGGTGCTACGGCGGTTGCGATTGTGCTGTTGGTGCTGTCGCTAGTGTTGCTGACGGTTGCCAATTTATTTCAACGCTGGAGTCGGCGTTGGGAGGTGGTAAATGGGGAGTAGGGAGTAGGGGGATAGGGTGATTGAGCTTGAGCGAAAGCAGGGTTCGTTGTTGCAAAAAGATGTTCTGAAATCCCGATCGCAGATTTCAGGGCAGGGGTTGCCCTGGGCAAAGTACCTGCTGATTGGGTCAGGTCTGGTTTTTTTGGGACTGGTGGTGGCATTGCCGCTGGTGAATATTTTTTACCAGGCATTTGCCCTGGGCTTTCAAACCTACTGGGCGGGAATCCATGAGCCAGATGCCCTGCACGCGATCGCTTTGACGCTGATCATCACGCTGGTATCTGTCCCGGTCAACACCCTATTTGGGATTCTGCTTGCCTGGTTGCTGGTTCACCATAAATTTCCGGGCAAACTGCTGCTCATCGGTTTACTGGACCTGCCCCTGACGGTTTCTCCAGTGATTGTAGGCTTGATGTTTATTCTGCTTTTCAGCCAGATTGATAGTGTATTCCAACAGTGGGTAGTGGCATTTAACTTAAAAATTATTTTTGCATTGCCGGGAATGATTCTGGTAACGCTATTTATTACCTTGCCATTCGTCGTGCGGGAAGTGTTACCTGCCTTACAGAACATGGGGTTGGAGCAGGAGGAAGCAGCCCAAACCCTGGGCGCAAACGCCTGGCAGATTTTTTGGCGGGTAACGCTACCCAACATTCGCTGGGCTGTGTTGTATGGCGTTGTTCTGTGTACTGCCAGGGCAGTGGGTGAATTTGGTGCGGTGGCAGTGGTGTCCGGTAAGGTCATTCAGTCCACCAACACACTGACCCTCCACGTCGAGCGGGTGTATATGGAATATCAGACGGTTGCTGCGTTTGCCTGTGCCTCTCTCCTGACACTGACCGCATTATTGACCCTGATTGCTCAGGAAATTGTGCGCCGCCATGACCATTCCCTGTCCGATAAATGATCCAATCTGCCAAGGTTTTGCCATTTGATTGAATTCCTATGTCTGATGCATCATTTGATCCGCTGCCAGGAGAATACTTCCATCCGCAAGGCTACCTGGACTATGTGAAGACACTGCCTTTTTTGGGGCGTTTGCGCTGTGCAACTACCCAGATCGAGGCAGGAAGCTGGCAGGAGATTTTGCTGGACTATGAAGTGGGAGCTTCGGGGTTAGCAGATGGTGCCTGGTTTAAGGTGGCGTTTAAGTTCTATTCGGACTGGGCACTGTTTCAAACTGCCGATCCCCAGGGGGCAAACTACTTATCGGCTGAGTATCTGGCCCGTCCAACTCTGCCAGGGGAAAGTCCAGCAACGGTGCAGGAACTCAAGATCCGTTTTGACCAGAAAGGGCATGAGCGTCCCTTCCAGAAGGCAGTGATTGTGGATGTGGTCGATGGTTATCTCAAACCGGGCGATCGCATCTTGCTAAGGTTGGGCGATCGCCGCCCAGGTGGACCCGGAACCCGCACCCAAACCTTTGTGGAACAGGGCTTTCGTTTCCGGGCATACCTCGACCCGGTGGGCACTTCCCGCTTTGCCGAAATACCAGGCGATGTGGTACTGGACATCGTGCCGGGTCCACCCCACAGTCTGAGCATCATCAGTCCACGTCTGGTCAAAACGGGGAAAGCGTTTCCGCTGCGAGTGCGGGTAGAAGACCGCTGGGGCAACACCTGCTGGAATTTGGGCGGCAGGATACAGTTGCAATCGTTTCAAAACCAGGCAATTCCTGATCCGACGATAAGCCTACCAGAACAGGGATGGGCAGTCGTCAAAACTGAATCGACACTGGATCGAGATGGGGAAACCCTCCTACAAGCAAACTTAGTCGGTACTAAACTACAAAGTGAATTAACTCCCATTACCGCAGATAGTCATCTTTCTTACCCACGTCCGTTCTTCGCCGATTTACATGTCCACTCGAATAGCACCATTGGTACGAACAGTACAGAATACAATTTCACCTACGGTCGAGATGTTGCTGGACTGGATATCTTAGGCTATACCGCCAATGACTTTAACATCACCAAAGAACGATGGGCGGAGGATGTGCGTTTGTGTCAAGCTGTGACTCAGGCAGGTGAATTCCTTTGCTATCCGGGAACCGAGTGGTGTGGTAACTCGGCGGCTGGTGGCGATCGCAATGTGGTGTTTCTGGGAGACGAGATCTTGTTTCCTGTCGATCGGCAGGGACAGCCGGTGCGATCGTTTGAGTGGAATGAGGACATGCCAGGGAAGCAACTCATTCCCGGTGCCTATCCGGTTGATCGTCTCTATGAGGCATACCACCACGACCCGGAGCATCATCTCCTGATCCCCCATGTCGGTGGACGACGCGCCATTCTCGACTGGCACCATCCCCAACTGGAACGCTTGATTGAAATTGGCTCAGCCTGGGGGCACTTTGACTGGTTTTATCAAGATGCGATTCGACGCGGGTACAAATTAGGTGTCTGCGCTAACGGAGACGAGCATCGGGGGCGTTGTGGGGGTGGGGTTCCTGGTACGGCAGTATTTGGAGTCAATGGCGGGATCACAGGCGTGATTGCTCCCTCACTGACTAAACCTGTGATTAATCAGGCTTTGCGATCGCGCCACACCTGGGCAACGACGGGCGATCGCAGTGTGGCGCTACTCTGGTCAGGAACCCAGATTCAGGGAGACGAGTTTGTCGCATCCGAAGCCGTCACCCTTTCCTATCGATTTCTGGGAACCGCTGGCTGGGATGAAATAGCAGCTTTTAGCGATCAGGGTTTGCTGTGGCAGCGTAATTTGCAAGCTGAAGCTGGCTATGCAAACAATCGGATTCGCCTGCGCTGGGGCGGGGCACGCATCAAAGACCGCTACCGCTGGGCAGAATGGCGCGGAATTTTAGACTGCTCCAATACCTCAGTACAGAGCTATCGTATGGTTGGGAATGAGCACCCAGAGGAATTTGCTCGGCGATCGGAACCATTAACCATCGAGTTTCGTTCTGATACCTACGGAGATTCAGACGCGATCGAACTGGAACTCTCTGACCTGTCTCACGCCCACTTTCGGCTGCATGTGGAATTAGATAGTTACAACAAAATCGGTAATCCATTGCAGCGTACCCCTTACATCCATTACCCTCAATTTGACTGGGAATTTACTGGCGCAGAAGTTTTGCAACAAGGAATTATCCGATGCGAATTAGGGGGCGCAGACCTGTTCGTTGCGGTAGAGCGGTTAAGTGCCCAACCCATGCCGCGGGAAGTCAGAGGTTGCTTCACCATAGAACCTCAAACGACAACCCATGGATTTCTACCAATCTATTTATATGGTCGCCAGGTAAATGATACAAAAGCATGGACAAGCCCGTTATTCATCACGTTTTCAACCTAGTACTCCACCAATCCAACTTTATCGAGTGCTGAGAGCCACTGACCACTGACCAGTAACCAATGACTAATGACCAATGACCAATGACTAATGACTAATGACCACTCCATCCTTCGTTCCTCGTTTACTTTGGTAATTCTTTCCAAATGACAATCAATGTCCCCGTTCCATCCTTAGTCGGCACCATATTTAAATACAAGGATGTATTCTCTTTCTGAATCTGGTAAACATTACCGCCGCCATAGGGAGTGGGAAGATCGGTCACTTCAAAATCATCCTTGACCAGGTTTGAACGAAAAAACTCATCCATCATGGTCTCAGCGGGTTGCCCAGACACCAGACTGATATTGCGAACCTCCGAACGAGGTGCTAATCCGCTTGCCTTTAATCCCTTGCCATCCGGCTTGGCATAAAACTGATTCGGTTGAGCAAAATGAGACGGATCGGCTTGCTGTACCGCTAACCCCAGCAGGATTGAATAGACTTCTGGCGGCACTTCCACCGCACTCTCCAGGTCATCCAGGGTGCGAGCTGCGTTTGACAGAACATACACCGTATTTTTGCCGTTTTGCAAAATGCTTAAAAACTGGGTTTGCCCATTGCGGGAAACCTGATAAACAATGCGTTCAGCCTCTTGAACCGTGGGCTTAATCTCATACTTCTTCGCAGGAAGTTCCTTCACAAAATGGTCAGAAACCTGGCTCAACGTCCCCTCCACTTCTAGGCAGGATGGCAGTTCAAAACATCCCGGTTGTGAACCTGGGTAAAGAGGAAAATCATCCCAGGGATTGGGTTCGTTATCTCCTGTGACAGGATCCGCTGCTCTAGGAGCCGCCGAGTCCGGAGCAGGGGAGGATGGTTTAACGGGCGGGGGTGGCGGAGCCGCAGCGGGACGGGGACGGGTTACCGTGCGCGTTACTTTTGGACGCTCAGGCACTTTTTTCTGTGGCAGCTTTTTGTTTAGACTTGGCAATTGGGTAATTCGGATCTGCTGCTCTGCCTTTTCTGGAGGTTTGGGCTGCGGCTTGTCTCCCAGTGGAAACAGGAATACGGCGGCATGTAAGCCAAGTGACACCAGCACAGTCAACCACCCATACCATTTAGACAACCAGGACGACTCCGGTGGCTTAGGTCGGGAAAGAATTGGGTCAGGGGAAGTTGCCAAACCTTCAGAAGTCAGAGAATTCGCCTCAGTGGTTGGTTGAACTACTGTGGAGGTTGAGGCGTGGGTTTCAAGCCTGGTAGGCTCTGTAGCCATCACATTTCCTTCGGCTGTTGAACGCTTGACTTTTTCCACAAAAACACGACTCCGTCAATAAATCTTTTAGAAAGAAAGAGGGTGTGAAACTCCCAAGACGGTGAAAATTTTTGAGATCTTGCTTTTGACGGAGGTTCCAGCTCAAAGTTGTCCATGTTGTGGATAAAGAGTAATTCCCGGCAAAAAACTACGGTAACTCGATAGGGTATTAGTAGTTAATTGAATTAAAATCATCGCACAGTCACTGTTGCTAAGGCAAGGGATCAAAGAAATATTTCTTACACTGATTTCTTGTATGTAATTTCGCGCGCTTCATCGGACCGCTATAGGAGCGATCGCACTCCGCTTAATTGCCTTTAAACCTCAGTCCAGCAATCGCTCTAAGTATTTTAGAGTCTCTTCTGAAAGGTTAGATTTTGGGAAGAGTCGTTCATGATTGGGGTAGCTATTCCACTGATTGCAAAACCACTTCGCAGGAGGCAGTTGGGGACAATCTGGCGTGGTAGACCAATGGAGAATTCAACCAAAAGGCATTCATTACGAAGGAGATTAATCGGTTCCTGAATTACGAATTCCCCAAACCACCGCAGCAGCTACCAAAGAACCACCGTTAAAACTGTAAACAACCGCTTGTCACCGATACAAAGTGAGGAAGTTAGAGAAAGTTATCTCATCAAATTGCAATAATCTCCGTAATCTGCCTTTTTCCTCTGTGCCTGAGATTGTGTCGTTCTGCTTCAATTTGGTGATGTTGATGGTGGTGATCAATCTCATCCCTCCTGGCTTGCAGAATTTGTTCGATTTTTCGTTGACTTTTAACAAATGATTTCAGCACATTGATGGTGATTGCCCACTTCTGGTCATGGGGTAGTTCTGGGATGTTGTTGTGCTGAATGATTTCATCAATGGCGCGATTGATAATTTCATCGGTTTCCGTTGAGCGCATCCTGCGCTTTGGCTGTGGCTCCTCTTCTGATGTTTGCTCATCTACCTGTTGAGGTTTCATCTCCTTGAAATCAGGCGATTTAGAGGCTGTAAACCGGGGTGCGATTGATTGAGCTTGGGTAGGTTGAGGGTGAGCTTGCATTTGAACCTGAATGAATTGAGTCATCACATCCACCAGCCTGTCAATTTTTGACTCCAACCCACTGGCGATCGTTGCCTGTTCTAACGATCTCTCCTCTGGTTTGGCATCTGGCTCTTGTTCAATGGTACGTGCTGCTTCGCAGATACCGCTAGGGGTGCTCTCCTGCGCCTGTTCCTCTATTTCTGCTTCCGTTTCAATCGTGGTCTCTGACTCTGCTTGCACCGCTTGCAACCGATCCTTCACCCACCTCAATAGAAGTCCCACTTTTTCCGGCTGGGGTAACTCCTCATCCAACCCCAACCGTTCAAAGAGGTCATGGAGTAGGGATTTATCGTCCTGCCACACACGGACGGATGATGCCTGCTTTCTGCTCTTCTTGGGAGGCAACTCCTCCAGCAACTCAACCGCTTCATCGACCTTAAATGCCTCAATCATCTCGATGCCTCCGACCCCCAGCTTAATGCCCTTGCGTTTGCCGCCATAGTTTGCGATCACCTGGTCTGCGATGTCGTAATCCGAGTAATGCCTGGAAGCTGCGAGCGATCGCCTTAACTCCGGATTGGTTTCATCCAGTACTGCAAAGTGCCCCTGAATATGGGCTTTAAACTCAGTTTCATTGACGCGGGGAGGACAGTACCAAAAAGTTGAGATCGTCGCATATACACTTCTAAAAAGATGGGTATAGAGATTATCTTTCCCCTCCCTAACTGGCACCAACTGGGCAAAGTGGAGATCGCACGCTCTGGCAACGGCCTGTCCATATTTACTATTAACAGCCTGTGGCGATAACCCTTGAGCCTCCGGCAATTCGTGTCTGACCTTTTCCAATGCCTTACAAACCTTCTTGGCGGTGGTCAACGTTGGGATTTCAAAACTCAGAATCTGTGTCTCTCCCCGTCTTTTCAATGCCCCCGTGAAAGTGACACTCCACTGAGTTTTGGGCACAAACTGTGCGGTTGAAAGGATTTCGGAACTGCGTCTACCCGTCAACACCGATAAACCCGCCGCAACCTCGCTCCACTCTGGGGAGTCCAGCAGTCTGACCGCCTGAGCAACGATCGCATCCGGATTGTCCAGGAATTGAACCTGTTCATTTCTCTGGCTCACCACCCCTTGCTTCTCGTTATTGATTTGGACATATTCTTCAGTGGTAAAGCGCATGGATTCGAGCGCAAAGTGGTCTTCTCCCAATTGGTCTTTAATCACCCTGCGCGTCCTATCCATGAGGGACTGCTGCTGCTTGAGCGTCTTCAGCCCATGCTCTTCCCATTGGTGTTTCATCCAATCCGCCCAGTGTTGAGCTTCTTTTCTGCCTTCGGGGGTATTTGGGAGTTTAGTGATGGCAGGTAGATAGGAGTTGTCAATCAGATGTTCGAGCCAAGAGCGTTTACCCATGAGGGAGAGTCTCAACGTCAAATTCTTATCCCTATTTTACCCATACCCATACTCAAATAAAACTTAATTTATCCAATTCGTCATCGCTGGTTAGACAAAATTATCCGCCGCAATCTACCCCTCTTTCCAAAAGCAAATTGAAGCACTCAATTCTGCTGTACTGTTTGCTTAATCGCTTGTAGTGCTTCATCGCACCAGGCAACCCATTCTTCTTGATAGCGAATGGCGCGACGAATAATCAAATGCATATACAGGTCTTTTAGCTCCAGCGATTCTATGTGTTGGGCAAAGTGTTCATCCATCTTTTTCACCTGCTGCACCATACTTTCATGAACTTGTCGTCGCCGTTCCAGTTCACGAATCACAACCTGATGAGCAACAAGATGCCCTGCCAATCCCATCACACCCAAGTCTTCCCGAATAGCCGTTGGTTCACAGGGTTTGGTTAACCAGTCCAGTAATTCTGCCTGTCCTGCATCTGTAATCGAATAAATTTTTTTGTCCAGTCGTCCTGGTTGGGGAATGGCTTCATAAGTGACCCCCCCCTGCTGTTCGAGTTTGGTCAACTCCGCATAAACTTGTTGCTGGCTGGCTTTCCAAAAACAACTGCCAAAGCCTTCAGCAAACTCCTTCGCCACCTCATAGCCACTGAGCGGTCGGCGCGACAGAAAAGCCAGAATCGTGTGCTTGAGAGCCATACCCTGCAAAATACCCAACGCTAAGAAAACTGCTTGACGAATTCTATCGTCTGAGCATACCTTTTTTATTGTATTCAAAAACTTGAATACAATAAATGGAGTTAAGCATGATTAACATCCTGTTCGGCGCAAAAGGACGATTTAGGAAGCGTTGGCAACGGCGGTTGTATACCCGTTATGGACCCTGGGCGATCGTCACAGGTGCTTCCTCTGGCATTGGTCGGGAGATGGCACTCAATCTGGCTGAGGCAGGGCTGAATTTGGTTCTATGTGCGCGGAGTCAGACAACTCTGGAGCAGATGGCAACCGATCTCACTGATGGGTACGGTATCAAGGTGCAGGTTGTGAGACTCGATTTGGCGCTGGCGACAGGAGTCGAAACATTAGAGGCGGCTACCCGCGATTTAGATATTGGGTTGCTGGTGGCGGCAGCGGGTTTTGGCACCTCCGGACTGTTTCTCAACTCCCAACTGGAACAAGAGATAGAAATGCTCCATGTTAACTGTCGATCGCTCCTGGAATTGAGCTGGCACTTCGGGCGACGTTTTGCCAATCGAGGTCGCGGCGGCATGGTACTGATGAGTTCGATCGTCGGGTTCCAGGGAATGCCCTTTGCCGCTCACTATGCAGCCACCAAAGCCTACGTGCAAACATTAGCAGAGGCGCTGTCGGTTGAACTTGCGCCGTTAGGAGTGGATGTGGTTGCCTCCGCTCCAGGTCCGACCAACAGCGGCTTTGCCGCTCGCGCTGGGATGCAGATGGGGATGGCACTTAACCCTGAAGAGGTGGCTCAACCAACTCTGGATGCATTGGGTCGCAGAACCACAGCATTGCCGGGTCTATTGTCTAAGCTCCTGGTCTATTCGCTGGTGCCGCTACCGCGATCGCTGCGAGTTCGGATTATGGGAATGGTGATGCGCGGCATGACGAAGCACAGGTATGGAAATCACCGCTTCAATCTCGGTAGTTGAGTTTGCAGAACCATCGACATGCACAACATTTGGAGACTATCATGCCAACGTTTGAGAATCATCCCACAGTGAAATGGTGGCACAAGCAAAGGTCTACAGAAAAATATTCAACAAAAGGTATTCCGCTCAACGCTGAGTCACTGCGTCAGCTTTGCCTGGAGGCGGGTGCGGATGATGTAGGATTTGTGGAACTGGAGCGACCTGCGATCGCTGATCAGCGCTCAGACATTCTGGCAGCATTGCCACCTACGAAAACCTTAGTTAGTTTTGTGTGCCGCATGAACCGGGAAAACGTGCGTGCTCCAGCACGATCAATTGCCAATCTCGAATTTCATGCCACCAATGAACAGGCGAATGATACGGCACGAGAAATTGTCAAACGACTAGATGAAATTGGCATCAGAGCCTTAAATCCATCTGTTGGGTTTCCCATGGAAATGGATCGCTTTCCTGGTAAAGCGTGGGTTGTTTCGCATAAACCAATTGCAGTTGCAGCGGGTTTGGGACATATGGGAATTCATCGCAATGTGATTCATCCCAAGTTTGGCAATTTTATCTTGTTGGGAACAGTGTTAGTGGATGCAGCCGTAACTGAGTACAATCATCCGATCGACTACAACCCCTGTTTGGAGTGTCGATTATGCGTGTCTGCCTGTCCGGTTGGAGCCATTGGAGCCGATGGTCACTTCAATTTTTCTGCCTGCTATACCCATAACTACCGCGAGTTTATGAGTGGCTTTACTGATTGGGCAGAAGCGATCGCAGATAGCTCCAACGCATTAGATTACTGTCGCAAGGTGAATGATTCTGAGTCTGCTTCCATGTGGCAAAGCTTGTCATTTAAAGCGAATTACAAAGCTGCCTATTGCATGGCGGCTTGTCCTGCGGGGGAAGATGTAATTGGTCCCTTTTTGGCAAATCGCAAGGAGTTTGTGCAAGAGGTGGTCAAGCCTTTGCGAGAGAAGCTGGAACCCGTTTACGTCGTGCCGGGATCGGATGCAGAAACCTATGTGGCTAAACACTTTCCTCATAAAACACTGAGGCGAGTCAGTAGTGGCATTCATCCGCGATCGCTTCAGGGCTTTTTGTTTGGCTTACCGCTGCTGTTTCAACGATCCCAGTCCAAGGGGTTAAATGCTGTGTACCATTTCACCTTCACTGGCAATGAGAGCCGCAACGCAACGGTGACAATTCGTGACCAGACCGTTCAGGTGCAAGAGGGACACATGGATTTAGCCAATCTCAGAATCACAGCTGATGGCCAAACCTGGCTACGATTTCTGGCAAAGGAACAAAACCTGGTCTGGGCATTGCTGCAACGCAAGATTCGCATCAATGGTTCGCCAAAACTTCTGCAAGCATTTGGTAGATGTTTTCCGAGTTGAAAGAATTTTTGCAGGTGCTGTCGAAATGGGGTGCGATCGCTCGTCATTAAAGTAAGCCCGCAACAAGCGAGGCTTGTTCAACCCATTCTCAATCAAGGATAATCGATGAAATACGCCATTCTGGTTTACGAAACAGAGACGGGTTTCGACAATCGCACCAACGACCAGCAAGAAACCTACTGGGGAGCCTATCGCGCCTACTCTCAAGCACTTGCGGAAGCCGGGGTCGCGGCGGGTGGTGCAGCCCTGCATCCTCCTCATACAGCAACAGCCGTACAACTGCACGCCGGACAACGGAAGGTTCAGGATGGTCCCTTCGCAGATACCAAAGAACAGTTGGGCGGCTTCTTTATTATCGATGTCCCCGATTTAGATACCGCTCTGGATTGGGCAGCCCGTTGTCCTGCCGCGAGCAGTTGTGGTGTAGAAGTGCGTCCGTTGCTCCCGATGAATGAGTAGGAGAAATTCCATGAAACTTCATTACTTTCCTGCTTCTCCCAACACGCGAAAAGTTCATGCCGTTGCCCTTCACCTCGACCTACCGCTCGATCTCAAACTGATCGATTTACAGCAAGGTGAACAGCGCACACCAGAATTTCTCAGCCTAAATCCGACAGGACGAACTCCCGTGTTGCAGGACGGAGACTTTATCCTCTGGGAATCAACCGCTATCATGCAGTATCTAGCAAGCCAGAGTCCTAACTCACTTTTCCCTGACAATGCCAGAACCCGTGCTGATATCCTGCGCTGGCAAAGCTGGGATCTCGCCCATTGGATTCCAGGATGTCAACCGCTGCAATTTGAGAATTTCGTGAAACCACTCTTACAATTGGGCGAACCCGATCCGCAAGTGGTGCAACGGGCAACCGAGATCTTTCATAAAGAAGCGATCGTGTTGAATACCTATTTGGCAGAGTGCAAATTCCTGGTGAACAATACTCTGACGTTGGCTGACTTTTCAGTTGCCAGTGCGTTGACCTATGCCATACCAGGACGATTTCCTTTAGACAACTACGCTCACATTCGCACCTGGTACGATCGCATCGAACAACTACCCGCTTGGCAGAAAACGGCACCCAGAGGCTAACAGAATGAATGCACGCCGAGCGGCAGAATTGGCAGCCCGCAACTCTTATGGACGACTAGTTGCCTATCTGGCGATTCAATCGCAGGATCTCACAGCTGCTGAAGATGCGCTCGGCGATGCTTTCTTGGCAGCTCTAAAAACCTGGACTGAACGGGGCGTGCCGGACAACCCAGAAGCATGGCTACTGGTCACTGCTCGTCGTCGCTTAATCGATCAAACTCGACAGTCCAAAGTCAAAACATCCGTGATCAACACGCTCAAACAGTTCTCAGAGGAGGGGAGAGACGATCCAGATATGGCAGTTGTATTTCCTGATGAACGGCTCAAACTGCTGTTTATCTGTGCTCACCCGGCGATCGCCCCCGACATTCGCACACCTCTGATGCTGCAAACCGTTCTCGGTCTGAATGCAGCTCAGATCGCGTCTGCCTTTCTGGTTGCCCCCGCAACGATGAGCCAGCGACTCGTGCGGGCTAAAAGCAAAATTCGCGATGCGGGTATTGGGTTTGAATTACCAGACGAAATCGATCTTCCCATGCGGCTAGAGGCGGTATTGGAAGCGATTTACGCTGCCTACAGTAATGGCTGGGACAGTATCACTGGATCTGATCCTCGCCAAAAAGGGCTGACCGAAGAAGCGATTTGGCTCGCTCGCCTGTGTGTCCAGCTCATGCCAGATGCACCCGAAGCACGAGGACTACTTGCCCTGATGCTGCACTGCGAAGCCCGTCGAGATGCGCGGCGCACGGAGGATGGTGCTTATGTGCCGCTTTCAAAGCAAGATGTCACGCTTTGGTCAAAGCCATTCATCCAAGAAGCAGAGCGTGAATTAACCCAGGCAGCCGCATTTAAGCGACCGGGGCGATTTCAGTTAGAAGCGGCGATTCAATCAGTTCATGCTCAACGAGCATTTTCTGGCACTGTGGATTGGGAGACCCTGGCACTTCTCTACGACGGACTGATTCAGCTTGCACCGACCCTCGGTGCATTCGTCGGTCGAGCTGCCGCGATCGCAGAGGCAAACGGAGCAGAGCCGGGATGGACACTGTTGGAGGCGCTGCCAACGGATGTTGTGGACAACTATCAACCCTATTGGGCACTCAAAGCACATCTGCTCGTGCAATTAGGTCGAAACGCTGAAGCGAAGACTGCGTATATCCGGGCGATCGGACTGGTAGAAGACCCTGCTATCCGCCAGTTCTTGCTCCACCAGTCTCTTGGCTGTTGACAACACTTCTTTAATAAGTTCGACCCGTCCTCAACCCTAATAATGGCGATAAGGTGAGAACGCCTGGATTGGGGACGTGCTTTGTCAAATGTTATTGCTATGAACGGAGGAATTGTCATCGATCAACAGCCTATGAAGCTGCGATCATAAATTGCTACCAGAGTATCATTGCTGCTCTTGGGCAGGGAGTCGAATGCTCAAAAAACTTTGTTGCGCTATGTTCAATGAATGTAAATGATGCCTGGTGTTCTACCGTAGGAGATGAGTGTAGCGGCTGCCTTTAAGCATTTCTTGGTGAACTGTCCTACTACGGTCGGTGCAAATACAATTGTTACGTTTTGGAATTCGCGCTGGTACTAGGTGGGGAAATGGGCGGCTGTTTAACACGACACGATTTTGAGAGAAGGGAAAACCAGGAAGGGTAAGCTTGGCAATCTCAGCAGCAGCCATTAGTCCGGCTGCGAATGAGAGGAAAGGTAATGCTGCATCAATTCGCTCCTCTGAGGAATGCCTCGTCGCTGCTGCTGCACATGCCATCTGTGGCTTGGGATTCTCCTCAGGAAACAAGCAGGAGGAGCACGCCTCGTTGAATGGTATATGGCGAATTAGAGAAGATTGCCAATTCTGTCCCGTCGTACCGTAAATCTGGATTGGGGGAAAACCAGACTCAATGTAATAACGCACATTCATTTCGTTAGCTGCGGCGAGCACAATGTCTGGTGTGCCCTGCGTTCGTTCTATCCATAAGGCAGAAGAATGTAGTGGAGTAATATCAACTCGAATGTTTTGAACTCCCAAATTATGTAAATAATCTTGAGTCACTAATACCTTGAATGAACCAACATGAGCTTCTGTGAAAATGGGAGATCGATCAAGGTTATAGCGTTTAACCCGATCCATATCAATTAATGATGCCGAAAAATTTTTAGTAAGAAGCGTGAGGAAATAGAGTGCGGCTGTTCCAACCGAGCCAACCCCGGCTGTCAAAATATTTCCAATAGCAGTATCTGAAGCTGGTTGTGGTACGCCATCTCTTACAAAACTTTCTTCCCAAGTCAATGTATTGAAACAATACGGACCAGAAAGAGGTGAACAATTCTGCACAAATATTTCTGAAGCGGCAATCACAGCAGCGAACGCCGCACCAAATGGGTTCTTGTCATCAACGGGTGTAATTGGGGAGGGTGAGGGACCTAAATAAGTATTCCATCCTGAACCGTGAACTATTGTGTCAGCTCCATCTTGTCCAAGGCGAATGATGAAATCACCAGGAACAGCTGCACGTAAACACATTTGCGTAAATGGATCAGATTCTTTTGCTTGAGACAGGATGAAAGCTCCAATGCTCTCTCCAGTCCAAAGCAATTCTGGCATAAGGTTGATTTCAGGAATATCGATTGCGATCGATTTTGTCATTCGATTTAACAGATTTGCCAAGACAATTACTGCTACTTGCCCGTCATAGCGACTTGCATACTTGGATTCAACTTCAATACAAATCCACTGTTCTGGGTTTAGTGTTCGACCGGCATAGCGGAGAGTACGATCATCACGCTCTTGCCGCCAAGTATGCTCATCCATCAGAGAACCTCTGGTGTGATTATAAGTTCAGAGACAGGAAGGGGAATAAAACCTTGATTTGCTTGAAAGATAAAGACAGCAGATCTTTCAAGATTTGGAAGGTGCCTTCCGTAATTAGGAAGCACAATTGAGACATAACCAGGGTATTTGTTGCGTGCACCTTTTTCATCCCCTTCACTATGAAAAGCTTCGCCAGGGTGAGTATGGACTTGAGCAACAACTTGAAGTCCAAAATTTGTTGCACTACGGACAATCTGTGCCATTGCAGGGGATGACACATGGAAGCTACCTGGAGTTGTGTGAGCTTGTGGTCGTGTTGCTGTGATTGCAACAGTGACGTTACTATCAGTTCGACCTAGTAAGTAGGAAATCCCCTCATGTCCTTTCTTAATTTCAGGCAGAAGGCAATGGTGCATTGCTTGAAAACAGGCTTTGGTCAGGATAACTTTAGGTTGAATGGAATCTTGAACATATTTATGCTGGGATTCCTTATCTAAGAGATGTTTGAGCAGGAATTTCATCATAGCTATCCCATTCGTCCAGCAAAATTCTGAGATTGGAGTTCCACAAAGATACGCAGTGCCATACTTGCAAGGGTTTTACAACCTTTTGTATAGGGGTTAGTCAGCCAATCACCGATCATCCAGTCCTCATGAGGTCCATTAGCGTTGATTGTCTTATATGCAAGCCGATTCCAGGGTGCACAAATAACATAGTTGCTATGGAAGAAATTTCCTCCTTTAGGAATATCCTGAGGCTGATCAAGTGTTTCTGTTTCTGGGTTGTACCAATGCCAAGCCGGCGGTATCGTAGGATAGCGATCGCATTTCACATGAAGCCAAAACCAGCTTGCGTCTCGACCCTGCATTCCAAGCTGAAGTAAGGTTGTCCCTGCTTTCTCCAACTTCCATCCCCTTGCAGAAGCAACTTCTCGTAAAGGCTGAAGTTCTTCTGCGACTGTCAATTCTGCAATGGTACTCACCAAATTACACTCCAGAGCCAGTCGCAACAAGTTCCAACTTCACTGTTCCCGAAAGTCCGAAGCTTACGAGTGGTCGCTCTTCTGGCTGGAGGACTTCACCTTTGTACACAAGATCAAATGAGTCGCCAGAAGCTAGTCCCTGCTGCTTAATGGCAGCAGTAATAACATCCTTAACCTTTTCAGTTTTAGCGAAAGTACCTTTGAAAACACCACGGGGTGTAGCAACTTCCAGCACAACTTGCTCTCGCATAAGTTTTAACCTTGACTTAATGTTTTTGACAACTGTAGTTATCAAAAAATGTTTACTCTTTCAGGGTAGCGTATAGTCCCCAAATGTGACCACTGGTTTTCAGTTATTGCACACTATAGTTATCAAAATTTAAGTTTGGCTTTATAATTTTCTTTAGTGGATGCTTACGAAAGCTGACAATTGCCAGGTTAAGGAGAATGGAACCAGAAGATTTTGGTAGGCAAATTCGAGAACGACGACGGGAGGAGGGGTTAAGTCAAGAAGAATTGGCGACACAGGTTGGAATTTCCCGGAACTACTTATCGCAGATTGAGCGAGGGCAGGCAAATAATCTTTCGTGGCACGTCAGAGAGTGTTTGGCTTCTGCGTTGGGAATTAGTGATGGGAAGCCAGATAGGATGGTTTCAGAAGATCTTAAGCTCCCGCCCGGACTGAAAGAATTTGCTCAAGAAAAAAAACTGCCCCACGATGACATCCAAATGCTGGCGAATTTGAAGTACCGCGGAAGGCAGCCAGATACCAAAGAAAAGTGGGAGTTGCTATATAACGTTATCAAGATGACCACTGGGAAATGAAGGCTGGTGAATACAACTAATCGCCCTAACTCCAATTCCTATGAACACCCTGGGCATCTTTTCTTGTCCCGATATGGGTTACCTAAATCAAAAAGTGATGTGATTGCGTATGCCCAATTTTTGCTAGAGGAGTCTGGGTTTGAAGATGAATTACCCATCAAGCTCTCCAGAATTTATGAGCGCTTCAGAATACCTGAACCTCTACGGGTCCCATTGCTTGAGCAGCAGGGAATTTTGGTGGACAGTAGCACTGGTGTAATTGTCATTAATGAGAACGACCCGGCTATGCGGCAGCGATTTACTGAAGCACATGAACTGATAGAGTTGTTATTTGCAGCAGTTGAAGAACAGAATTCAGCTCACTTAATTCCCTGTCATATGTGGGAGAAAAAAGAGCAATTCTGCGATTACGGGGCAGCAGAATTGCTAATGCCAGGCTTAAGGTTTTGCTCTTGGCTACAAGAGTTAGGAATTTCTATTAATACTGCCCAAGTACTCACTACCCTTTATGAAACATCCTTTTTGGCAACCTTGATCCGTATGGTGCAGATGAGCCATACAGATTGTGCATTAGTACTCTGGCGTTGTGGTTTCAAACCATCACAACTTAAGAAAGTTAGCGATGCCCCACTTAAATGTGAACCCAAACTAAGAATTTCGTGGGCTAGTCAGAGTGAAAGCTGGTGTGGGGGCTATCTTCCCCCCCATAAATCTATTCCGCATCAGTCGATTGTAGGTTGTGCATATGTAACTGGAGAGCGTTTTCAAGGAGCGGAAGTGATTAGTTTAGGTGCAAGGTCTATATATTGTCAGGTGGAAGCAGCTCCCTTAAAACTGGGTGACGAAAGTTGCGTAATATCTCTACTGCATCTATAGATATTGCTTAACATTCGAGAATTTTGTGAGCGAGTGAACCATAAGCCCACAAGTGATCGGAAGCATCTTCTTCAACGCTATCGCCATAATTGTGCCAGAGCCAAGCAATCAAGGGAGCGTCAATTCATTGGGTACAGGAGATATCTGCCTGCCCAACCGAGTGAGCTTGACTCTGCTGCACGATAGCTTGAAAAAGCGGTTCTGGGAGTTGCGGGTGGTTGGTGATTTTCATGCTTCCTCAGTAGTCTTTTAAGCCAATTACCAGGAGATGCCAAAGTCATAGATTGGAAGAAATTCAAATAGCGAATGCACATCCTCATACAGTTCAATTGCGATTGTATTGCAAAGTGAGAGTTGACCATCGGACTAGTAAACAACGGCTGCTGGATGGCTTCTTGCGAATTGTTCCAAGAGAATGAGCAGAGTGCAGCAATGAAATAAGTGCTCGCGCCTACTTCAAAACCCTTTCGTAAATTCAAGTGTTTGATGAAGGGAATGAATCCCCACTCATGCATACTCATATATTACTCATATCCATACTCAAAATTAAATATATTCAATTTACGAATTGCATGAGTGGAGGCAAAGAAGAGAGACCTGAATTTAAGTTATGTGAGCCTGTGATCGCTAAATCAATCTCGTCATCGATCTCGTCAGCTACCAGTTGTATTAGCGCCGAGTGAGCCAGAACAAAGCGATTCAAAATGGAAGTTTTCGCCCAAAGGTTGGTGAGCTTGTAGGAGCGATCTCTCCTTACAATAAGAACACCTGAACTGCCTTCACCCCTCATCCCTCATTCCTGCCCCATGACCGACCACGATCGCCTCTTCAAAGAGTTACTCTCCACCTTCTTCATCGAATTTCTGGAGCTATTCATCCCTGACCTAGCTGGCACGGTTGAACCTGACTCCATGCGATTCTTACAGCAAGAGTATTTTGTAGACTTAACCTCCGGTGAAGAGAAAGTGATCGATCTGTTAGTGGAGGTCAAGCAAGCCGGGGAGGATATGGCATTCCTCGTGCATTTGGAAGCCCAAGCGTCTTCCGAAACCAACTTCTCCCGTCGAATGTTCTTTTACTTTGCACGACTCTACCAGAAGTATTTGCAACGGGTGTATCCTATTGTGGTGTTTTCCTTTGACGAACCCTATCGGGAAGAGCCGCACCAACACCGAGTCGAGTTTGCCACTCTAAAGGTTTTAGAGTTCAATTTTGCTTCAATCCAACTCAATCGACTCAACTGGCGAGACTTTCTCAATCAGCCTAACCCAGTTGCAGCAGCATTGATGAGCAAGATGCAGATTGCCACAGAAGAACGCCCAAAGGTGAAGGCAGAGTGCTTACGATTGTTAGCAACGTTGCGGCTTGATCCAGCTAGGACGCGGCTGATTTCAGGGTTTGTGGACACCTACCTGCGATTGAGTGCTCAGGAAGAGCAGGTGTTTCAGGCGGAGATTGGTAAACTGGAGGCAAGAGAAAGGGAGGACGTTATGCAGATTGTGACTAGTTGGATGGAGCAAGGCATTGAACAAGGCATCGAGCGAGGAGAGCGATCGCTCATTCTGCGACAGCTCACCCGACGTGTAGGAGAACTCCCCGCTCCCGTACAATCCCAAATCGATACCTTACCCACCCCTCAACTAGAATCGTTAGGAGAAGCCCTACTGGACTTCACAAGCCTGTCGGATTTAGAAGCGTGGATAGTGGGGCAAGACCACTAAAACAAGAAGAGAGCGATCGCGTCCCCCAACGACTAGATGCACCCTGGAACGTACTCCTATGTTTCGATCTATCATAAGGCATAGTACTATGCAATGTAGTACTATGCCTTATGATTAGTCAACCTTGCAAAGGAGTGTGGACGAATGCAGGTGGTGTACCGAGTGGAATACCCGAATCTGCCAGGGAACCTAAAAGGGAGCCGAGAGGAGCTAGGCTGGAGCCAGCAGGAGTTAGCGATCGCGGCTGGATTATCGATTGGCGTGGTGCGGAAAGTGGAGCAAGGCGTGCAATCGGTAGAGTTAGAGACCATTGACCGTCTTTGTGATGCTTTAGGAGCCAAGCTTGAACCTATCCTTGGCGCTTCTTCGACCGATGCTTTGGTGCCTCATCGCTCCCTGATCCAGCAACCCTCACTCCCTCAAACTCCTGAAGTTGGGCGATCGCCCAATGAACTAGCCATTGGAACCCGTGATGTTTGGCAACCAATCATTGAAATGTACAATCAGCACAAACCGAAGCTGTGGGCAACGTGTCGAGGGTTGTCAGAGAAGCGACAGCGATCGCTGCGCTCGTTGCTGAAGCAATTTGGACCAGAGGGGTTACTAGAGCGGCTAGTATCTGCCCTAAAATGGGCGACTGCGGACGAATGGTGGTCAAGCAAGAATCTGGACTTTGATACCCTGCTGCGAGAGAATCGCCTCATCAGTTGGTCGGAGCGGTCGGAGAGTTGTTTAAGTCATTTAGATGAAACAACCCAACTAAATTTTGGACAGTGGTTTGACCGTGCAAAAGCTCAAGGTTTAGTCATGGCCAGCCTTAGACAGGAAGAAGAGCAACTGGTGATCTTGCCGGATGGTACGCAACGCCCCTACGAGGAGATGCGGAAAGCACATCCGTTGGTAAGCGGTTGAATGTAACCTTCACAGTCACCTGCACCTCTCAATAGGTCATGGTTTTATCTCTGACCCATCCCGTTAAACTAGCCGAAATAAGGAATCGGGGAGTGGAGCAAGGGATTGGGTACGGAGAGCGATCGCGCCATCTACTGGGCATTGAGCAGAGAACTGAGCAATCGCCCTACTTGCGATTAGGCTGTGGGAACAATTAAGCGGTACAATTGCACTACTCTTTTGTGATTGACTCTGGGATTGCCAATGACGATGCCCCGTTCTGACCAAGATTCCCCGTGGAAGGACATCTTGCGTCAGTATTTCCAGGATGCCATCACCTTCTTCTTTCCACAGACAGCGGCTCGGATTGATTGGAAGCGCCCCTTTGAGTTCCTCGACAAAGAGTTCCAGCAAATTGCACCGGAGGCAGAAATTGGCAAACGCCATGCCGATCAACTGGTCAAAGTGTGGCTCAAGCGAGGACAGGAATTGTGGCTACTGGTGCATGTCGAAGTCCAAGCCAAATCAGAAGCCAACTTTGCGGAGCGAATGTTGGTCTATCATCTGCGAATTTTTGATCGATTTCACAGTCATGCCACCAGTTTAGCCATTCTCTGTGATGGCAACATCAAATGGCGACCCGACCAGTATCACTTCAGCAATCCTGACACCGAACTGACCTTTCAGTTCGGGATGGTCAAGTTGCTAGATTACCGTGAGCAGCGGGGTGCGTTAGAGCAGAACCCCAACCCATTTGCCGTAGTCGTCATGGCACACTTGCAAGCCCAAGAAACGCGACGGGATTCCAAGCAACGGAAAGAGTCAAAATTAGGCTTAATTCGACGGTTGTACGAGCAGCACTACGAGCGGCGGGAAATCGTGAACCTGTTTCGGTTTATCGATTGGGTTATGATCCTACCAAAGGGACTAGAGCGTGAATTCTGGCAGGAGTTAAAGGTTTACGAGGAGGCGCGACGGATGCCATACATTACGAGTGTTGAGCAAATTGGGTTTGAGCGAGGAGTGGAGCAAGGCATTGAGCAAGGCATTGAGCGAGGCATTGAGCGAGGAGAGAGATCGCTCATTCTGCGGCAGCTCACTCGCCAAGTGGGAGAAATCCCTGCTCCCGTACAATCCCAAATGGATGGCTTATCCGTTCCGCAACTGGAATCGTTAGGAGAAGCTCTACTGGACTTCACCAACCTGTCGGATTTAGAAGCCTGGTTAGCGGGACAAGAGCAATAGATGCCCCTAAAACAAGAAGAGAGCGATCGCGCCCTCTAGTGGACAAATCGTGTGAAACGCAGTGCAACTATTGCGGTATGCCCTACTATCATGAGTATCCAATTCAATCCAAGAAAGATTGGATGAGGTCAAGATTAGAACAAGAGCCGCGCGATCGTAACCCTGTACCAAGAAAACAACTTGAGTAGAGAACTGAGCGATCGCACGAGCAATCATGAGAGATATTCCAGAGTTGCTAGCAGGGGGTTCTAAGCCCACCTATCTTTGAGCTGTCAGGTCATGCTAGAAATTGCTACGAGAGCAATTTACGCTGTATACCAAGGGATGTGCCTTGCTGAGTTCAAAGTCTAGAAGAGGTTCACAGCTACTGCGGAAGTAGAGTAGCAACAAAGCTCAGTCAGGCGATAAGCAACTCGCATATTCATAAGCACCCATACTCAGAACTATTAGATACAGATTGCTTATCTACTAAACTGCATACGAGTATGAATAAGCAAGACCAATCGAATTGGATAAAAAAAGTATGAATTGGTTATGGATGCGCATAACTTTAGATACGGATTGCTTATATAAATACGGATATAAATATGCATATTACTAAATAGAATATAGATGCAGAGGTCAAGTAGTAGATGACATAACCCATACGTAGTAGTCATTACAGACATTTTATAAGGCTGCGATCGCTCCTTATACAATCCATACTCATACAATCCAATTCATAAGGGATTCAAATGAATATGGATATATACAAATAACTTATGGGTGCGATCGCAGGGGGAGTTGGATACTAAGTAGTTCTGAACTACTTAGTATCCAACTCCCCCTGCGATCGCACCCATAAGTTATTTGTATATATCCATATTCATTTGAATCCCTTATGAATTGGATTGTATGAGTATGGATTGTATAAGGAGCGAT
>NZ_JBXBCF010000070.1:0-107135 GCF_056784235.1 Kovacikia sp. CALU 1929 | reverse complement strand
TGCCCGGTTGCATCGCAAGACCTTGTGCTATTCCAAGTCCGTAGAAATGCTGAAGCACTCGATTCGCTTGCTACTACACTACCTCAAATTTGGTGATGTGCCCGTCCCGCAGTAAATCATATTTCTATTCAGCAACGCCTCATTTCGTTTTTAATTATCGCAGTCAGGAAGTTTGGATGCCAAAGAGGACTGGAGCTTGAGAAGGCAGAAGGCGAGAGGGGTTGTTAGTTGTTAGTTGGGCGGTGTGGGGTGTTAGAGAGGTGTGAGGTGTGAGGTGTGGTTCAAGCACTCCCTCCCCTGCCCCTCTGCCCTCTGCCTTCCCTAGAACAATCACCGTCCACCGATCGCCTTCTGATAGGCTGGGCGTTGAGCCATGCGCTGGATGTAGTCCACCACAGCCGGGTAATCACTCAGATCCAGCTTCAACATGATTGGGATATATCCCAGCAGTGCCCCCACTGCCACATCTGCCACACTAAACTCATCCCCCAACACAAATGGCTGGCGGCTGAACAGGTTATTCAGCAGGGTCATGTGGCGCGGTGTTTCGGTGGCACGGGTGGCTTCCATAAACACACCCGGTCCCAGGGTGGCATTGGCATATATTATCCACTGGTTCAAAATCGATCGCTGCTCAACGGAAAGAGCTGGATTGTCATATTTCTCAGCCAGATAAAGCAGAATTGCACCAGATTCCCACAATTTAAAGTCACCATCCGAGATCGCTGGAACTTTACCCACCGGATTAATTTCCGTAAAGGGTGACTGGCGATGCTCCCCCGCTGCCATATCCAGCATCACATACTCATAGGGAACGCCCAACTCTTCCAGATACCACTGCACAATCGATGCCCGACTGCGGGCACCCCCATATAGCTTCAGCACTTACAACCTCCTCCAGCAGAAAACGTCAGGAACAATCTTGAGCGACTGCCACCACAAAATTCAAAGCTCTTAACTCAAAAACTCTTAACTCAAAAGCTCTTAACTCAAAACTCTCAACTTAAAACTCTTAACTCTTTACAGCACCTTATGGGTGTATTCATGCTGCTTCACGTTGTCCTCTGTGCGAACCATCCGCTGGGAGTTGAGAACCCGTTTCCGTTCAACCGAATAGTTAAAGTCAGCTTTTGTCGTGCCTAAAGGAATATGGGACTGAGCAACTGAGCGAACTTTATAGGTACGGGCAGCCGCAACCGCTCGATAGGTAAACTCGTCACAAAAGTGAGCATCGGCAGGAAAACCTGGGGGTAACTGAGGTGTTTCATCAACCAGGACAGCGCCCACCGTCGTTGCGGTAGCCAACCGATAAGATGTCGGGATCCCTTTCAGGATAGCTTCTAGCGCAGCGGAGGGAATGGGTTCTACAACACTGACTTCGTGAACCTCACCCTCTTCCTTAATGAAGCAGGTTGCCAATCCGAGAACCAGGTAATCATCACTTGCAAGGTCTGGCGCACTAGAAATCACGGTCGCAGTAGTCATAGAACATTCCGCCAAATTTTAGAACAAGGTGTCTGAAATAAAGTATCCAGGCACCTGGATCGAATTGTACCAATATCCAGGGAATGCAATGGAACCTTTAGAACAATCAATACACAACCAGGCGATCCAAAATCTACCAGCGGTCTCTATTCCCTTGAAAAACTCTCACCAATTGCCGATTCCTTCATTGCCCATACCAGGTAAGTTTGGATTGCAGCCATCTTTACGGGATCAAGTCCCCATTTAACCGAGGAGTACTAATTACCCGATCATTCCCCCACCACCAACATCAGCCACTACATTTAGAGCTTTTCTTTCGGAAATGGAACTAATCCGAGCTGTATCCCATCAAAGAGATTGTTTCCTACCGACCCCACAATCCAAATGGTTGCTTCAGACGCATTGGCAAGTGGCCCATCGGTAGAGCAAGGCTCGCGGGGAAATCCCTAATCTATGCCGTAAGGACCGTGAGGATGATATGAACCTACCCCTAGTTCCAGGTCGCCAACCCTACAACGGAAATGCACGCTCAATGAATTCAACCGTTACCCCCGCATCCCGGCAACCCCAGAACCCTGGCAAACAGCAGTTGGAGTTGCTCTCGGTTTGTGACCAGGACTCATCCTTACTGAATATTCAAGAGCAGGAACGCTGCTTACGCCAGCAAGCGTTAGTGAACGCCCAGCAAGGAAAATATGCGGAGGCGATCGCCCTGATGACCCAACTGATTGACCACAACCCTTGCAGTGCCAGTCACTATAACAATCGGGGATTACTGCATTTCCAAAACGGTCAGTTTGAAGCTGCCCTGGCAGACTATGATCAGGCACTAGACCTGAACCCCCGTCTGGCAAAGGTCTACAATAATCGGGCTAACTGCTATGCTTCCCTGGGATATCTGGCAGAGGCGATCGCAGATTACGATACCGCCATCGATCTCGACCCAGCAAACATCCGTGCCTGGATCAATCAGGGCATTACCTTCCGCGACTTGGAGATGTATAGTCAGGCAACTGAAAACTTTGATCTCGCCCTGCGCTTCACCCAGATTTTGCAAGATTCCGATCAGCCCGGCACATCTAACCTGGAAGGACATATTTATGCCGAACGGGGGCGCACCTATCATCTCTCAGGAGACTGGAACTGTGCCGTTGCTGACTACCGTCGTGCCCTGACTGTTTTACCCCAAACTAAATCCCTAACCGCAAACGCATCCTTCCGCCTGCGATCGCAGGTGCAAAACTGGCTCAACGACCTACTGGAACCCCTCGGTTAATTACCCCCTGGTCGTCTGTAGCGTAAATCTGACCAGTGTTCAGTGAGTAATTAATTTTGCAACCTGTGACCGTTGAAAATGTTGGGTTTCGCTGGCGCTCTACCCAACGACGTTTCAGAATTTTTAGATTACTCTACTAGCCTATTTCTATTTCTAGAGAAACAGCAAAACTGACCCTTCTGCCCTTAGTCTTTCCAGCGTTATCGGCTTACTGACTCTGTTTTCGGCTCCTGCAAAATAATTCGGCGCTGAGAAGGGTCAATTCGGTTAGTGGTTCGCTGCATCAAAGAACGGGTCTGGGTAGGGTCAAAATACTGTCTGAAATTTGCCTGCACCAAACTAACGCGCTTCTGGGTCGAATTGACAGCAACATCCAGCTCTCGCAGCTTGGATTCCTGCGTTGCCTGATAGGGAAGCAACTTAACCAGAGCCGCGATCGCGATCACTGATAGCAACAGGTTTACCCCCAGCTTAATGCTTGTTTCTACGGCAATCTGTCGATAGGGGCTTTGGCGGTTTCGTTGATCGGAGCGGGGTACCCGCCGCGGGCGTCGCGTTGGTTTTGGGTCAGGTTGGGGCAGTTGAAATGCATACATAGGATTAAGTCCGCTCTAGCAGCAAGCATTAGATTATAAGGGCTTATTTTATTTAGTCAAACCTTACTTCTCAGTTAAACCCACCCACTTAGACACCTTTAGTTTTCCCTCAGAGGAATCTTCAGTTCTCAACTTGGATGAGGTTTAAATCCTGATTTAACCAAATATTTACCTGAACATCTATCTACAAAATCTCTTTGCAAAATCTCCAGGTCAGCAAAAACCGCGAAGATTTCACGAAACCATCCTTTAGTCAGGTTGAGTCAAGCAGGTCTAATACATTAAAGCTAATGAAAGGTCGAATAGCAAATTTATTTATAGCGTTTTTGAATCCAGTCAGGTAAATGGATAGCCATAAAACCCTTGGGTTAAACAGATGAGATATACCTCACCCAAAAGGAAACGCTATTCAGCCTATCGGAAAACAGATTGAATTCAAATAGGTTTCTCTAATCATCCAGCTTCTACTGGGACGGCTTCGAGATCAAAACTAGAAAGCCTGTTCTATTAATTTAGCTCTACCGAATCCAGCAGCAGCCTTCCGAAAGGAAGACAATTACCAGAAAAAGTGTAAAGCTAAACTACTAAAACAGGCTGTCTATAAGGTTAAGAAAGGTGGCTATTTGTAAAGCTCAGTTGCCAGACGAAATGCCAGGAGCCCTGGGATCAGCGCGATAACTAATGCAACAAAGACTTGCGTATCCGATAAAGTCATTGTTTCAAAACTCCTTTGAGTTAGGATGTATCGTTCCTCAATTTCCGTCAAAACGGGCTTTTCGGGAATAACTTGTTACAAGATGAAACACATTGGGGGTGAAAGGAGTGAGCGGCTAAAGTCCGAAAACTGTGAGGCTTTGCTGTTCCCGCAGGGTAGGTTGAAGGCTAAAGGCTAAAGGCTGAGTACCCATGCCCCATGCCCCATGCCCCACGCCCTTCCCATGCCCCCTTGACTTTATCCCCTGAAATGGCAGAACCTTTCGCTTAAGCGTTAGGCTTAGTAATGTTGTTGTCAATTTGATTAGCCACCCTGAGCTGGTCAGGAAATTTCTGAATCAACCACTTTCAAGACTCCATTCAACAAGATTCACTTGAATAAGCTTAATTAATGCTGGATCAACTGATAGATTCTCCAAATTTTGGGTTTGAGACACTACTGCTATTGCTAGTGCTGGTAGCGATGGAAGCAGTGCTGTCTGCTGATAACGCGATCGCCCTTGCTGCGCTGACTCAGGGAATGCACGATGAAAAAATGCAGAGGCGTGCCCTGAACGTCGGTCTTGTGCTTGCCTACGTGTTGCGAACGATCCTGATTCTGTCGGCAACCTGGGTGATTCGCTACTGGCAGTTTGAACTGGCAGGGGCACTCTACCTCCTATGGCTGGTTTTTCAGTACTTCACCTCGGATGAAGACGAAGACGGCATCCATCAGCATCATGCTCCCCGGTTCACCTCACTTTGGCAAGCCATTCCAATGCTTGCAATTACGGACCTGGCGTTTTCCCTAGACAGCGTAACGACGGCGATCGCAGTTTCGGAAGAAACGTGGCTGATTCTCCTGGGTGCCACCATTGGCATTATTACCCTGCGGTTTATGGCAGGACTATTCATTCGTTGGCTAAACGAATTCACCCATTTGGAAGATGCAGGCTACATTACCGTCTCGCTGGTGGGGCTACGGCTGCTTGCCCGAGTGGTTTACCCTACGCTCGTTCCCCCCGAATGGTTAATGGTGACAGCGATCGCGGCTATCTTCGCCTGGGGATTCTCCAAACGAATTGAACCTGTTACTAAAGCAGCAGGCACAGAAAGAGTGACGGAACTGGTTGAAAGCCCTCACGAAATGGCAGAACTTGAGCCAGAGGAACCCTTGCAGGCTAAGAAATAGAAGGCTAGATAGAGGATGAGCGCTAAAGAACCTTCATTCTCTAGCCCTCATCCTTTCTGAACTACTCGTGAATCCAGGACATCAGGGTCGGTTGCCAGCCCACAAGTTCTTCATCCTTAAACCATAGGCTGACTTCCTGCTGGGCTGTTTCTGGGGCATCGGAGCCGTGGATCAGGTTGCGTCCTACATTAACGCCTAAGTCGCCTCGAATCGTTCCTGGCTCGGCATTGAGAGGATTTGTTGCCCCAATGAGCTTACGAGCGGAAGCAATCACGCCTTCCCCTTCCCAAACCATCGCCACCACGGGACCAGACGTAATAAATTCGACCAGGCTACCAAAGAAAGGACGTTCCCGGTGAACACCGTAGTGGGTTTCTGCCAGTTCTCGGCTGACGTTCATCAGCTTCAAGCCAACCAGGGTAAAGCCTTTTGTTTCAAAGCGACGGATGATTTCACCGACCAACTTACGCTGCACACCGTCTGGCTTGATTGCCAAAAATGTCCGTTCCAAGGTTGACTCCTCAATTTTTTATCCATTGTTACAGAATCCAGATTATCTCATCCTGTCAATTTGCGCCTGGAACATGACAACTGCTCTTGTTAAGTCTCCTCCGTCCTCTTGATCTTCAAGGCAGTTTTCTGCAAAGTGGGAGGTATATTTAGGCAATGTCCCTGTCCGGTTTCTGTTGTCAATGGTTTAGAACGTGACCGAATCTGTAAAGCTTAAAATTCTTGTGGTGGACGACCATGAGGTGGTTCTGGGTGGAACAATCGACCTGCTTCAACGCCAGTATCCCGATGCTGCAATTTTGACAGCCCAGACGGTTGAGAGTGCGCTTGATCAAGTCAAGGCTCATACTCCTGATCTGGTTGTGCTCGACCTTTCCCTACCCGATAAAAAAGGTGGAATTGCCCAGGCAGATGCGGGAGTTCAGCTATTAAAGACACTGATGCGGGATTATCCAACCCTTAATTTGATTGTCCAGAGTACCCACGTCAAAGCCTTAGTTCGGATTAAGCCTGAAATTGACAAACACAATGGCGGCTTCACCGTTGCTGATAAAAGCCTGTCAAGTAAGGAAATGCTGACCCGAGTTGACTGGGCGTTGAATGGAATTACCCATACTAAAGATATTCGCCCTGGACGAACATTAGAGGTCAAACCGGACTGGCTCATGGTGTTAAAGCTTGCGTTCCATGAAGGGTTGCAGGATCGGACGATCGCCAAACGAATGCTGGTTTCTGAAAGAACAGTGCGCCACTACTGGACAAAAATCCAGGATGTGCTGGATGTTTACCCGGAGGAAGATAAACTAGATGGGAAGAACATCCGCATTCAAACGGAAATTCGAGCCAGGGAAGAAGGGCTGATCGACTGAATCGATTGACCCAGTCCGGAGTTGGAGACGGTGCAACGCAACCTTTGGAGCCACCTGAAACAAAACCTTTCCCAGTGGCGCGTCTGGGCATTGCCGGGAATGATGGTGATTGGGCTGGTAGTGGCAGCACGTTTATCCGGATCTCTGCAAGGGCTGGAATTGGTTGCCCTGGATGCCTTTTTGCGGTTCCGTCCGGCAGAGCCTGAAGATGACCGAATCGTTCTAGTTGGGATTGACGAAACCGATACCCACAAAATCGGCTATCCCATCCCAGAGGCAGAACTGGTAAACCTGCTGAACACTCTGCAAACTTATCAGCCAAAGGTGGTTGGTTTGCACATTTCCCAAAACCAGATTGCCAGGGTTGCGAATGGGAGTTTTTTTGCTGGCTTGAAGCAGCAGCAAAATCTAGTTGTGGCGGAAAGGTTGTTCCCAGCTTCTGACCAAATTCCCCCACCAAAAGGGTTTTCAGGTAAGCAGGTAGGGTTTATTGATGTCATTCCCGATGGGGATCAGCACCTGAGACACATGATTTTGGGGACGCTTGATCCGATCGACCTCAAAACCTACAAATTATCTCTGGCGATTCGTCTGGTTGAGGCTTATCTGGTGTCCCGCGACAGTAGCCTTGCGTTGGCGAATGGGATTCAGGATCCGGATGCGATGCGGTTTGGCACGACCGAGATTCCCCGATTGGAACCCGATTCTGGAGGATATGTGCGTGCGCCAATGGGGGATCCTGAGATGCTACTCAATTTTCGGACGGGTGCCAGTCCCTTTCGGCTACTCTCCCTGAGCCAGATTAAAACCGGGGATTTTGACCCGGAGTGGTTACGCGATCGCATTGTGATTGTTGGCATCACCGATCCCAAAATTCGACCCATCATCCCAACAGCAACCACCAGTAACACCAACTCCCTGGAAATTCAGGCGCATACCGTCAGTCAGATCATCAGTGCCGTGCTGGATGGACGATTGCTGTTCTATACCTGGGCAGGCGGATGGGAATACCTCTGGATTGTTAGCTGGGGAGCCGTTGGTGTGGCTCTGGGGCGGCAGATTCAACGACTGATGCAGACTCTCCTGGCGATCGGAGTGGCTAACTTACTGTTAGTTGGCATGGGTTACCTGCTTTTAACCTTTGGAGGCTTATGGCTCCCTGTGGTTCCGGCATTGCTTGCCCTCAACCTGAGTGTGGTATTCCCAGCGGTTTACGAATATGTGTATGAGCAGGAAAAAGCGCTGAAAACCCGCCTGGATGAACGCCAGCGCACCCTGGAGCAAACCTTCAACACCATTCACAACGGTCCCCTACAAACCTTAGCCAGCCTTTTAAGGCGAATGCGGGATAGCTATTTGTCTCAGGAGCAAGTGTTCTCAGCCCTTGAAAGCCTCAATCGAGAAATTCGAGGCATTAGTGATCATCTTAAGCAAGAAACGCTAGTGCAAGAGGATAGTCTCTATCTGGGTAGTGGAATCAAGATAGATCTCAAGCTTCCGATTCACGAACTATTCTACGAGGTCTACAGCTACACCCTGGAGCGCCCAGACTTTTCAAGGTTTGAAACCCTGAAAGTTGCCTGTCAATTTGAACCCGTTGAGCAACACCTGCTCACGATTGACCAAAAGCGCGGGTTATGTCGCTTTTTAGAAGAGGCATTATGCAACGTCGGCAAACATGCTGAAGGAGCCACTCACCTGAGTATTACAGGCACTCACCACAAAGACTGGTACAGGCTGCAAGTGGCTGATAATGGCACAGGTATTCAACCATCTATCGAAGGAGAGGGTACAAAAAATGCCCGCAGGCTTGCTGCTCAACTGAAAGGAAGATTTAAGAGAATTCCGGTGTCCCCCCAAGGAATGCTCTGCGAGTTGACGTTTCCCCTTGCCCAATCCTGGTTTTGGTAAGTACGTGAAGCAAATTGAATATTGCAGCGATGTCTAGATGAGTAAAGCACAACTGCATGTGAATGAGTGGATGGGGCTGTTCAAACACTCTCTGTAATCACTTCTACATATTTGCGTACTCGGAGAGAGGTGCCGTAGGCGGGGTAAAGTTTTTGGAGTATACCATTCACAACCCTTAAAAAAAATTCAGGGACAAACTATCTGGTCAACCCACTGGATCTGAGCGATCTGTCTGGATTGATTCAGAGGGACTGTCCCTGATAGATACTGATCCGATTTGATTTAATCAACAAAAAGATGCTCAGGAGTTTGTGGTTTGAGCTGCTAAAAGTTGCTTTAGCTTTTCTAGCTCCTGTGCCCAACGAGGATCGGGTTGTACATCTTGGTCAGATTGGGAACCGCCCGTAGAGCGCTTGGACTTATTGTTGTTATTGTTCTTCCGGCGACTACCTGTGTTAGGAGCGCTGGGAGCCTCTGAAACACTACCAGGTTGGTCTTCACCCTTTTCTTTAGTGCGAGGTTGTGCCCTTTCTACCTTCAAAGCGTTATCTTTTAGCTGAAAACCATTGTACTTTTCAATGATTTCATCCGCTTGTTCATCGCTTTTAACGGTGACAAAGCCAAAACCACGACACTTATTCGTTTTGCGATCGGTGATGATTTTGGTAGAAATAGAATCGCCTGCGTCAGCAAAAACATCTTCCAGTTCCTGGCGACTAAGCTCTTCAGGTAAATTGCCTACATAAAGACGAACGGACATGGAAATAATACCTCCAAACTGTGATTCAACTAAACGGGCTTAAAAGGCAACCCGAAACCTGCTTGCGTCCAGCGCTAGGCTTTAGCAGTCAAGGCATTTCTGGATAGACTTTCACCCCATAAACAATCTGGCTGTCGCCAGCCGAACGAAAAATCTATCTCTTAAAAAAGAATCAATATCCATCTCCCTGCCAACTTTCATGACACGATAACCTGCGGCTCAAAAACATATCGCATAAAGCCCCGTGTTGCTTGTTTCTGGCTCAAAAGCAGAAAGCCCGGAACTAAAACATCAATTTGCGAATTCTTTGTCATCACGGCAGGGTTGGGAACCAGCATCGAACTTCTGTTATACCAATGTCAGAGTTTTTAATGCCATCCATTAAGGTATCACGGTGTGTAGGGTGCAAGCAGAGAGAAGTCAGGATTTCTGATTTAATTCAACTCCATCTATTCAAGTTGGTTCAGAAAAATAGTTTGGATTGAATCAATATTACAAACGCTTAATGCTATTGAAGCAACTCAACGCCTGACAAACAACATCCTGAGATAGAAATTTGGAATAGAACGTAGAGATACCGAGTTAGAGATAGACACCCCGATAAAATCCCTACTCAATCAGCTAAGGCAAAATAGTCAATCGCCATTTGCAAAGAAATGTAACACTAATGCAGGGTGTATGCAAGTCAACAGTCTCTCAACTAAGGCTATGGATGGCTTCCAACATGCCTTTTGCCTTGTTCAAGGTTTCCTCATATTCCTTTTCGGGGACAGAGTCAGCCACGAGTCCGGCACCTGCCTGAACGCTGACCGCGTGTTTATCTCCTCCCAACGAGCGAACTACCATTGTCCGAATCGCGATCGCCGTGTTTAATTGCCCCTCAAAGTCATAGTATCCGTAGGCACCGGAGTAAGGACCGCGACGGCAAGGCTCCAGGTCATGAATAATCTCCATAGCCCGAATTTTAGGGGCACCGCTGACCGTTCCCGCTGGGAAGCAGGCTTTGAGTAAATCCCAGGCAGTTTTTGCCGGGGCAAGCTCTCCAACCACATTACTGACGATGTGCATGACATGAGAATAACGTTCAATCACCATCAGTTCGTCAACCCTGACGGTACCATTGACGGAAACCCTGCCCAGATCGTTCCGTCCCAGGTCTACCAGCATAACGTGCTCAGCGATTTCCTTGGGGTCTTGTAGCAACTCTTCCGCCAGTGCAACATCTTCCTGGGGCGTTTTACCCCTGGGGCGGGTGCCTGCAATGGGACGAACGACCGCCACCATCGCCGCCGTGGGATCAGCCTGTTCTGCCTTCACCATGACCTCTGGGCTAGACCCAATGATCTGCCAGTTACCAAAGTGGAAGTAGCACATATAGGGTGAGGGGTTAATCAGCCTGAGAGACCGATAGAGTGCAAAGGGATCCCCAATATATTCTGCCGTTAGCCGCTGGGACAGAACCACCTGGAAGATGTCTCCCGCCTGAATATGGTTTTTGGCTTTTTCCACATTGGCGCAGAACTGCTGTTTAGAGGTATTGCTCGTGAATGAGAGTCCTGCATTGGGTGTTGACACTGGCTGATTGCCTGCCCCGTTTTTCCTGACTTCGGGGGATGTCCATGCCAGCATTCTGGCTTGCTCTGACAGGGGAGACTGGAGCTTATTAACCAGTTGAGTCACGCGATCGCAGGCTTGCTGATAAGCCGCTTCCAGATTGGTGTTGGGATCGCGCAGGTTGGCATAGGCGATCGCCCAAATTTTGCGCTTCACCTGATCAAAGATCAACAAATTGTCTACCTGCATCCACAAGCCATCGGGTAGATCATTCTCGGTGGCGGAATAGACCGGAACACGAGGCTCAATCCAGTGAATTAGCTCATAGCCCCAAAACCCAAACAGTCCGCCAATCCCCGGGGGTAACTGGGGCAGTTTGACCGGATGGTAAGGCTCAAGGCAGCCAGCCAGCGCCTCAAAGGGATTCCCCACAAACACCTGAGTTGAGCCATCACGGAATGTTTGAGTTGTGCGATCTCCCCTGGCTTCCAACGTCCATAGGGGATCACATCCCAGCAAACTGTAGCGCCCCAAATTTTCGCCCCCTTCTACCGATTCCAGCAAAAAACTGTAGGGTTGTCCGGCACAAACCCGATACCAGGCAGACACTGGTGTATCCAGGTCTGCTATCCACTCCTGGTAAACCGGCACAAAATTACCCTGACTTGCCAACCTAGAAAATTCAGAGAAAGAGGGAAAAATCATTACAAACTTTAAGTGCTACTAACTACCAATCACTAACCAGTCATTACAATAACTAAACCTAACCATCATCACCCATCCCCTATCACTCCGACTCAGATGACTCATAATGCGGACATTCTTTACAGGGTCCAGCAGGGTTGACAGCACAGCGGATGTAGGGAGATCGGGCATTATAGCGGCAGGTGATATCTCCAAATAAATAACCAATCCCTTCCACATAACGATGATCAGGCGCATGGGGATAACCATAAAACCTGCCAAGCCGATGGGTAACGGATGAGTTCATTGCTGCCCGCAACTGCTCCCTTGCCCGCAATTCCGCTTTCCGCATCAACAGCAAAGAGAAAATTGCTGGGATGAGTGCAATCACAATAATAAGCGTTATTACCATAGCCTGCTGACCAGTGATTATCGCAACTCGTTACGGGATTTCTTTAAGCAAACGGCACCCTACATCCTAGCGACTCCATCTCATACAAACTCATACAAAGAAATTACTGATTGGGGGGATGGGAAAAAGATCTGGATCAAGTTGCGGCAAGGCGTTAGGCTAACAACACAGGACTCTTTGACTAAAACAAAGAATGCTCTACCAAAACAGGACTGTAATTTAATCACTCTCTACTAAACTGTACGAATAAACTGTACAAAGAGGTTTAACAGACATCGTCTCTGACTCTCTGCCCTTGCTATAAGCCTACACTTCAACTTTAGACCGTGATTTCCTCAATTCCCACAACGATCAGGTTTTTACAACAACCGACTTCCGAGGCGTGGCTACATCAAGCGCTGAACCATTTGGACACTATCCTACTGGATCATTCTCACTGTGAGCGCAAAGCAGCGGGAGTAGCATTGAACCTGATGTTTCGGTATCCATCCAGTGAAAAATTGGTGCGATCGCTCACCGCCATTGCTAAAGAAGAACTGGAACACTTTGAGCAGGTCAATCAAATTTTGGAAGAACGAGGAATTGCCCTCCGGCCGTTGGCTCCCCCGCCCTATGGTGCGGGTTTAACCAAGCAAATCCGAATCCAGGAACCCGATCGTCTGCTAGACGCGCTCCTGGTATCTGCCCTAATTGAAGCCCGCAGCCATGAGCGTTTGGGGCTTTTAGGTGCCCATTGCCCAGACCCCAAACTGGCAAAATTTTACCGCAGCTTGATGGCTTCAGAAGCTCGCCACTACGGAGCCTACTGGATGCTGGCAACCACTTACAGCGACCGTTCCATTGTGGAAAAACGGTTGGAAGAACTGGCTGCGGTAGAAAGCAAGCTCCTTTTTACCCTCCACCCCGAACCTAGAGTTCATAGTTGAAATGAATACCTCCTACCGAGATTTCCTGATTCGGGATTGGGAACCGGGCGATCGCCTATCCGCTGCCGCAATCATCGGTTCTGTGCTGGCGGAGTATGGCTTGGGCTGGGAACCGACGGATGCCGACCGGGATGTGCTGGAAATTGAAACCTACTACCAGTTAACGGGTGGCGAGTTTTGGGTTGTTGAGCGGCAGGGAAATCTGGTTGGCACGGCTGCCTACTACCCCATCCAGCGGGGGCAGAATGCTGTAGAAATCCGCAAAATGTACCTGCTGCCAGAAACCAGAGGGCAAGGGCTGGGACGTTTTCTACTGCACCAGTTAGAAAGCGCGATCGCCACTCGTGGGTATGACCAGATCTGGATTGAAACCGCCAGTGTTTTGCAGGAAGCCGTCAAACTATACGAGAGCAGTGGCTACCAACCGGCAGAGGGAGTTGAGACAAAGCGCTGCGATCGGGTTTATGTAAAATCACTGATCCAGCCATCAGCGGTAAACCCTTAGCAACCAGGCTTCACTTCAACATCAAACTTCGGTTCAACCGTAAAACTACGGTAAACTTTCACAACCAGGTTATTCCCTTCTTCTGAGAAAATGCTTTATTAGTGATTAATACGGAGAAGGGTCTCTATCGCTTCATCAATTAAGTAGCTTTTAAGTAAACCTTGCCTAACCTTGCTGAAGGGCAGTTTACCCACATTGAACAGGCTATCAATTCCTGGGTGCCATCTAGCGCCTTAATTGCGCTTGCATTAAAGCAGTCGGTGTAATAAACACAACCACCCTGCTGAGAAGAAGTCACTACTTTTCCTGTTTCCTTCCTGTCTAAAAGACTATGTATGTAACCTTGCTCAAGTCTGGACTTACCCTGGTTTTTCTGAGCTTTAGTCCATTCGTGACTTCCCTGTCCCATGCCGCCGACTTGAATAGTCCATCTTTAGACTCCACCATCTCAGTTCAGTTGCAATCTCTCCCCTGTAATGTAGGAGGGGTCAGCGGATTTACCTCCTGTGTCGGTTCTCGTCAGGTGGGCGCAGAAGCAACAACATCTTCTGCCAATCAAATCCTCAACTCTGGAGTGTTTGATGGCATTACGAATTGGACGTTTGATGTCAACCTGAACCCGAATCAAAGTGGTCCTAACACCCTTGGCTTAAGTCAAACAGGGCTGGGGGCTATCACGGGAACCCTAAACTTCACCGGGATTGATTTGTCTGAAAAAGCATTGGCGATCGTTCTGAGAGCCAACAATGCGTTTAGCATTTACTACATCCCAGCCGGAACGCTGCAAAGCGCCACTGACCTGAGCTGGAACACCCTTGGAGTCAGTACCGATGAGCTAGGAAATCCCCAAGGGCTATCCCAGGTTTCGGTGTATTTCAGCGATCGTCCGGAAGCTGCCCTCACATCTCCTCCACTGATTGGAATTTTAGGCGCTGGATTGGCGGCTCTACCCGCTTTATTTGGGAATGGGTCAGGCTCTGGTGGGGGTGGGTCAAACCCCTCCAGTGGTGGAGCTGGCATTACAACAACGGCTTTTGAGAATGAGTCAGGTTTCTCTGAGAATGAGTCCGATCCTCCGGGGGAGGAAACGGCACCTACAACCCCTGCCGACAGCACAACACCCGTTCCGACACCCGCTCTCCTGCCTGGCATCATCGGGATGGGAGTGGCAGCTTTTCGCAGACGTAAAACTGAAATGCTGAAAACAAAGTCTGAATCGTTTGAGTAACAACATCCTCAGATCTTTTTTGGGAGTTGTGTGACAGTAGAGAGGCAAATGCTATCAACCCTCTCTAAAACGGTCTTCCATGATTGACCTTTATACATTTACAACTCCCAACGGACGGAAAGTTTCCATCATGCTGGAGGAGGTTGAACTGCCCTATGACGTGCATGTCATTGACATCACCAAAGGAGAGCAGTTCACGCCTGAATTTGTGGCGATCAACCCCAATAGTAAAATTCCTGCCATTATTGATCGCGACCCTGAAATGACCATCTTTGAGTCAGGTGCCATTCTGATTTATCTGGCAGAAAAGACTGGCAAGCTAATGCCAACGGATTCAAAAGGTCGCTTTCTGGTAATGGAATGGCTGATGTTCCAGATGGGAAGCGTTGGACCCATGTTTGGACAACTGAACCACTTTAAGCGATTTGCGCCAGAGAAAATTCCTTATGCGATCGATCGCTACGAGAAAGAAACCCTGCGGCTTTATAGCGTTCTAGACAGTCAACTGGAAAAATATGAGTTCCTTTGTGGCGACTATTCGATCGCCGACATTGCCACCTTCCCCTGGGTCGCTTCCTATGAATTTCAAGGATTGACCCTTAACCACCATCCCAACTTGAAACGCTGGTTTGAAACCATCCAGGCACGCCCCGCCGTTCAAAAAGGCATGAATGTCCCCTCCCGTAATGCCTGAGTCGCGTCCATTGAGAATTCTCGCGCAATTCCCCACCTCACCGGCTGAAGCTCACGCCTCCACCCCGTACCCGATACCCCTTACCCTATTTACGGAGTTCCCGTCACAGTCGCCCAGAGATGTTCTTTAAACGAACTTACATCCATCTTGAGACGCATTTGTTTAGACCAGGTAAAAATGTCGAACATGACCGGATCACCCTGGACTTCAATATTGCCCAGCAACGCAATCCAATGACTGGGGAACCGAACACGAGGTGAGGTATCGGTCAGCATACCTTCAGCGGTAATCAGGGCAAAGGCGGCTCCCCCAGCCTTTAAAGCGGCAGTGGCATCGTTCATCGTGCCAATGTCGTTGGTCAGGTAAGCATGATTGTATTGAACATTTTTATAGCCCAAAATTTCCCGCACCCAACCTTTCATTTCCCAGGATTTCGTCATACCCGCCAGGTTACGAATCAGCTCGGGGGCGTTGGGTTCTACGGGGAACAAGAAGTTTTCTGCCTCCCGTAGGGTTGATAGAATCATCCAGTCGGTTTGGGGCATTCGCAGGTTGCCGTAGCTGGCTTGCCGTAGCTGATCGGAAGAGGCGATATACTGCGTCGCTCCGTGGAACCCACCCACTAAAAACAGAGTGCGGCAGATTTCAACGTAGCGGAGTGGCTGTTTCCAGATCAGTTCAACCAGCACGGAGGCAGGACCACAGAATGGCTGTCCTCCCTGGTTTACCTGGAAGGGATTCCGTATCCGCGATCGCATCTCAGCAATCAGAGTTGCCTTGTCTAAATGACGCCACACCCCAGGGGCAAATGATTTTTCAAAGTCCGTGATCTCTGCTTCTGCCTTCTGTACCAGAGCTGGATTTGATGTATAGACGCTGGTTAAAAGCTCTCTGGTTACGACCATCATCTGTCCCCTTAATACGGCGCAGGATTTCATCGGCGCAATCAATGGTATGAACCCACGGGGCAAGTCCCGGTCGGTGTTTCGCCCCAAGAGGCGGGGAATGAACCCCAAGAGATTCAATGACACCACCCTAAATTATCTCTATTTAAACCTTAAAGTCTCAGATCCGTGAAATTTCTTAGGGATGTTTCATTAGAGCGGTTTCCCCACGCCCCCTGCGATCTTGGAATACTTTCCTTTTGAGAAACCCTATTGGTCTGATAGAGTAATGAAATCTTTGAATTTGGGGTCTACCTGAATCGTCTGCTGATTTCCCTGTTATAGAGTCCACAAAGCCTCTGAAGGCATTTCATTTGACCTCAAGCTTGAACAACTGACAGGAGGGGTTTACCCAAGACAATTGCTTTTATAATCAGCCTCAGTGGTTTTAGTTCCAGCCTGTGCTAGCAATTTATCCTGGTAGCTTTGATCCCATTACCCTGGGGCATCTCGATATTATTGAACGAGGATGCAAACTTTTTGACCGAGTCGTGGTGGCAGTCTTGCGAAATCCAAACAAAATGCCTCTGTTTACAGTGGCAGAGCGAATTGAGCAGATTCAGCGAGCCACCCATCATCTCTCTAACTTAGAAGTGGACAGCTTTGACGGGTTGACAGTCAGCTATGCTCGGATGCGGCAGGCTACGGTATTGCTTCGAGGGTTAAGGGTGCTCTCTGATTTTGAGATGGAGCTTCAAATGGCTCATACTAATAAAACCCTTTCTGCTCAGATTGAGACTGTTTTTTTGGCTACTTCCAATGAGTACAGCTTTTTAAGCAGTAGTCTAGTGAAGGAAATCGCCCGATTTGGTGGTCCAATTGACCATCTTGTTCCCCAACAAGTCGCTCCAGATATTTACAAATGTTACGCCAAGATTCATCTAGCATCAGCCCAGACCCAGGACTCAACGCCGGTACCGGAGCCTCCCAGAATGGAACGCTCAACCGAGACAGTGGGCGAACCGGAAACGTAAACATTCAGCAGGAACTGAACCGGCTGGAGGAAATTATTCTGGATAGCCCTCGGATTCCGTTGAGTCGTCGCACGCTGATTGACGAAGAGCAACTATTGGAGCAGCTTGACCTAGTGCGGTTAAGCTTGCCAGAGGCATTTCATGAAGCAGAGAATGTCGTTCATCATAAGGAAGAGATTTTGCTTCATGCGGAGCAATATGCTCAGGAAATGATTGAAACTGCTGAACGACGGGCTGCTCAGATTTTAAATGAGATGGGCATTCTGCGGCAGGCGGAGCTTGAGGCACAGCAGATTCGTCAGCGAGTTCAGCAGGAATGCGAAGTGGCAAAGGAACAGACGATCGCTGAACTGGAACGAATGCGGCGTCAGGCACAGCAAGAACTGGAGGAAATGCACCGTCTGGCAATGGAAGAGTGTGAGGAAATCCAGGCAGGGGCAGATGAATATGCTGATCGCGTCTTGAAGGAGATGGAACACCAATTGACCGAAATGATGCGGGTGGTTCGCAATGGTCGCCAGCAACTTCAGCCCACTCCGGAACCGCCTGTCGTGCGAGGTAGGGAACCTGGTTCTGGTGGCTCTTCCATGCGTTCATCCTCTAGTGCAAAGGGCGATCGCGCTAAGAATTAACCCCTCATTGACTCCCCTATAAAGAAGAGACGCGAGAATTCGCGTCTCTATGGGTAAGAATCGAAGTCCAAACAGAATTTATCCTCGACGTTTTGCATTCCAGGTTGCACCAATAGCCGCTCCAACTCCGGCGACCAAGCCAAACCCTACACCTTCCAATGTCTTAGTAGCAGGATTTTTAGTCAGGCATTCTGGCGTAAGTGCCTCATCTTGCATGCAGCTATTACTTTCTGCCCAGCTAGCTGTTCCAAACAGAACCGCACCAGCAGTACTACAAACTAGAACCATGATCAAGAAGGAGTGGTCTTTTTTTCTACCCATATGACAAAAAGTGCGGTTGAATACTTTACAAATCTAAGTTGAGTCTGCCCATCAATTTAGACAAAACCAACAAGGTTTGTAGAAACTTCTGTCTGTAGACGGATGATTTCGCAAAAAGTTCATTTGTTGTCACAACGATATATTGCTAAACTGCTTGAATTTATAATCCTCTGCGTTCCAATAATTGGCTTGAATTCCTATGACCCATTTCGGTGTCATTTGTCCTACGGGAAGCCACCTGACTACCCACTTTGTCTTAGGTTATGAGCTTCAGCGATGCGGACATAGCGTTACCTTTCTAAACATTTTGGATGCTCGGGATAAGATACTAGCCGCGAACTTTGGATTCAGGACAATTGGTGAGGCTGCGCGACCGATTGGCTCAGATGCCGAAATTTTGACCCAGAGAGGTAAATTAAGTGGGATAGCCTCCTTGAAGCATACTCTTAAAACTGTTGAGCAAGATATGCGAGTGATTCTTCAGGATGCGCCGAAGGTGATTAAATCTCAAGGAATTGAAGTTCTATTGGTTGATCAATGCTCTCCAGTCGGAGGAACAGTTGCAGATTACCTTAAGATCCCATTTATTAGCCTGTGTGCCGCATTGCCGCTCAATAAAGACATTAGCATTCCACCGATATTTACGACTTGGCAATATAGCCCGACTTGGAGTGCCAAATTACGGAACCGCCTTGGTTACACCTTATCAACCGTCTTAACGAAGACTATCAGGAAGTTAACGGCGGAGTATCGGCAACAGTGGAAATTACCTCTCCATGCTCATCCGAACGACAACTATTCTAAACTGGCTCAGCTCAGCCAGCAGCCTGCTGAATTCGAGTTTCCTCGTGCTAACCTGCCACCGCACTTTCACTTTACTGGACCTTATCACAGTTCTCTTGGACGAGAGAAAGTCTCTTTTCCGTGGGATCAATTAACCGGGCAACCGTTGATTTATGCATCAATGGGAACAATTCAAAATCGGATTTTCCCAGTATTCGAGACAATTGCTGCTGCTTGTGTCGGACTCGATGTTCAGTTGGTGCTCTCATTAGGGGGCGGAATGTCACTGGAGGCAATGTCATCCTTGCCTGGAAAACCTTTGGTTATTAGTTATGCACCGCAGTTAGAGTTACTTAATAGAGCTGCCCTCACGATCACTCACGCAGGAGCAAATACTGTTCTAGAATCATTAGCTAATGGAGTACCAATGGTTGCTATTCCAATCGCAAATGATCAGCCTGGAACCGCTGCTCGCATCGTTTGGGCAGGCTTAGGGGAGATGCTACCTATTTCGCACTTAACCGTTGCTAGCTTGCGATCGGTAATTCATAAGGTGTTTACTCAGGATTCGTATAAGACTCAGGCATTGCGTTTACAATCTGCGATTCAAAACTCTGGTGGGGTACAGCAAGCAGCCAACATCATTGAATCAGTGATTGCAACCGGACAGCCTGTTCTCAGAAATTCAGGCTAACAACCAATATGCTTGGAGCGGACTGAAGAAAAGCCCTTGGTGCTGAATCATCCTCCCATTGCCATCCACCCATCGGCTTGGCTCAGTGCCATCTGCCAGGTTTCGTACCCTCTAACATTGAGGTGAACTCCATCGGTCGTCAAGTCGGGATGCAGGTTTCCTGCGCCATCGGTCATTTGGGAGTAGAGGTCGAGGTAAAAAGCATTATTCTGAAACGCCAGTTCCTCCAGTTGTTGATTCAGTTGGGTAATCCGATGATTGGAGAAATTGGCAGAACGTGTGGGTAGGATGGATTGCACCACAATCTGTGCCTGAGGGTGAATCTGCTGGAGGCGAGAAACAATCTGGCTCAGGTTTTTTAGGATTTGGGTATTGCTGGCACCCCGTTTCAAATCGTTAATTCCCGCCATCACATAAATCACATTGGGGCGAGTTTTGGCAAAGGCGGAAAGGCGGCGCAGGATGCCAGTGGTGGTGTCGCCTGAAAGAGATTGGTTCAGCCAGAACTGATTTTGGGGCAGGCGATCGCTAGGAAACCACAGACTTAAGGAGTCTCCGACGATGACACTCAGCCGATTTTTGCCCTGCCCTTTGGCAGCCGCAGCCGCCTCGCGTGCCAGGAGAGTCTGCCACTGCTGGTAGGTTGGTGGCTGAGTGGTTTTTGCCCAGGCTGCCCGAAAACTACCCGCAGGCAGCCGAGTGTAGAGTTGTCCTGCCCTCAATGCCTCAAGCCGCTGGCGATATAACTGGCTATTGGAACGAGGCAGTTGAATCCTGGGTTGAGAAAACTCAACTTGTTGAAAACCGGAATCGGGTTGAACGCTTGCCCTAGCCTGGTAAGCCTTCAGGCGAACTGGCTGGAGTTCTGACAGTCCTAATTTGCAAGCATTGAATGGCGGTGTCAGGTGGAGAGTGGGCAGTTTAAGCGGGTGTTGAGCCAGGGCGGCGGCGGCAAGGGTAAGCGGGTCTGTCATTATAAACAGGGCGAACGTCTGAAAGAATATTCACACTGCTCTTTTGGGCACATCAGGAAAGTTGTTACACCTGTTCAATAAAATCGACCTCCATGCAAACCTACGACGTAATTGTGATCGGTGCCGGACATAACGGCTTAGTGTGTGCTGCCTATCTATTGAAAGCGGGGTATAGCGTCTTACTGCTAGAAAAGCGCCCGGTGCCCGGTGGAGCCGCCACTACGGAAGCTGTGATTCCAGAATTGCCTGATTTTAAGTTCAACCTGTGTGCGATCGACCATGAGTTTATCCATCTGGGTCCGGTGGTAGAAGAATTGGAGCTGACCAAGTATGGCTTGGAGTATCTGTTTTGTGACCCGGTTGTGTTCTGCCCCCAACCAGATGGCAGGTACTTTCTGGCGCATCGTTCCCTGGAAAAAACCTGTGCTGAAATTGAGCGCTACAGTCCCCGGGATGCTGAAAAGTATGCCGAGTTTACAAATTACTGGCTGCGGATTGTGAGTGCGCTGATTCCCATGTTCAATGCACCACCGAAATCCGTTCTCACCATTCTGAGAAATTATGATTTCGCCAAATTTCAAGCTGTGATGGCATCGGTGGGTTCTACTCAGAAAGCGCTGGATTTTTTGCGCACCATGCTCTCCAGTGCCGAGGATTTGCTGAATGAGTGGTTTGATTCGGAGGTGGTGAAAGCCCCCCTGGCACGGTTAGCGGCTGAAATGGGGGTGCCTCCCTCCCAAAAAAATCTGGCGATCGGAGCGATGATGATGTCGATGCGCCACAATCCTGGCATGGCAAGACCCAAAGGGGGAACGGGCGCACTGGTGCAAGCACTGGTCAAGCTGGTTCAGTCCCTGGGCGGTGAAATTTTGACGGACCAATCCGTCAGGCAGGTGTTGGTGGATGATGGACGGGCGGTTGGCGTGCGGGTGGCTAATGGCACGGAATATCGAGCAACCAGAGGGGTCATTTCTAATATTGATGCGAAGCGCTTGTTCCTTCAGGCAATGGATGCTGCCGATGTGGATGGCGCAGATCCCAATTTACGCGATCGCCTGGAACGTCGGATTGTCAACAACAACGAAACCATTTTGAAAATTGACCTGGCGATGGCTGAACCCTTGCGGTTTGAGCAGTACGACCATCGGGACGAGTACTTGATTGGCTCCGTGCTGATTGCAGACTCAATGGAGCATGTGGAGGTTGCCCACGCCGATCCGATGATGGGCAGAATTCCCGATGCAGACCCCTCCATGTATATCGTGCAGCCCACCATGCTCGACCCGTCGATGGCTCCCGCTGGAAAGCACACCCTCTGGATCGAGTTTTTTGCGCCCTATCAGGTGAAGGGACTGGAAGGCACGGGACTGCATGGAACCGGTTGGACTGATGCGCTAAAAAATAAGGTCGCCGATCGCGTCATCGACAAATTAGCTGAATATGCTCCGAATGTGAAAACGGCAACTATTGCCCGTCGGGTGGAAAGTCCGGCTGAGTTGGGAGAACGGTTAGGAGCGTTCAAGGGCAACTACTACCACATTGATATGACCCTGGAACAGATGGTCTTTCTCCGTCCCCTACCAGAATTGGCAAATTACCAGACTCCGATCAAAGGGCTATACCTGACGGGTGCCGGAACCCATCCCGGCGGGTCGATTTCGGGAATGCCGGGACGGAATTGCGCCCACGTCTTTTTGCAAGCTCAGACTCCCGTTGCCCAAACACTACAACGGGCGCAAGCATGGTTGCGATCACTAAAACCTCGCTGAGCCAAATTAACGAGCGTTGCTGAAAAGCGGGATGAATTGAAACGAAGGTTCAAGCATCCAGTCCCTTTTTCATCCCCAGCTTCAGCAACGCCAATTAACGAGGGAACCAGTGGAGATCTGGCTGGTCTGTGGATTGCGCTGAGTGGCTCCGATGGCATAAATAATGCGCCAGGCGATCGCCTCCCAGGGGGGGCAACAGATAATCTTCAAGCCGTTGCATTCGCTCTGACCAGGGGAGACTAAAGCTATTGGGGGCACCCAGCGCCACCATAGGAACTTCCTCCAGTTGGGGATAGCACCGCAGTCTGGTAACCCAGCGGTTTACCTCGGCTTCAGAAAGTTCTGCATGGATAATCACCAGACTGAAGGATTGAGCTAGTAACTGGAGTGGGATGCCGTCTGGTTCAGGGGCAAACGTGACCTCCAACCCGTTGAGTTTGAGCAGGCTATCAAGCTGTTCTGAATCAGGGGGCAATGGACCAATGGCAAGAAAAGCCTGACCCGGTGCAGGTCTGGTAGCGAGATCGGTGGATGCAGCAGAGGAGTCTTGCTCGGATGCAAGCAACTGGTCACAGGGACAGTTGGAATTGTAGGTAACGTCGGACGCGATCGCGATAGGTAACTGGCAGCGGGCACATTCGCCAACCGCGCAACCACTGTGAAGAAATTGCCCAAAGGAATAAATATCTCCCTCCAGGTAAAGATTTTGGAAATCGTGGCGCTGTTGCAGTTGCCGCCAAACCTCTAAAAAGTCTCGATGATAGCCCCAGTACTCATAGACCAAGCTTTCAAACGGTAAGCGTCCATCCATCGGGCTGACTACCTGCTTACCCCGACTTAGATAGTAAGCCACATAACTCATCAGCTTATCCATCAGAGTCGTGGCAGGACTCTCTGGACAGGGCAATTCCACCGAGAACCAGGTTTGACCAGCCCCACTTTCTACCTGAAGGGTGCCGCCTAAACAGACGGCGATCTGGTTTGCCAGTGCCAGCCCCAGCCCGGTTCCACTATATTTCCAGGGATCTTCGCCCAGAATCCGGTAGAACTTATCGAAAACATGCTTCAGTTCACTGGTAGCAATTTCAACGGAATTACAGACCTGAATTTTCACCAAGCCTGCGTGGGCAGATGCACTGACAGTAATTTGTCCTCCGGCGGGTGTAAATTTGCAGGCATTGTCCAACAGTTTGGTCAGCAGGCGTTTTAACAGAGCCAGGTCTGTCATGAGAGGGGGCAAATTTGCTGAAATATTGGTTTTGAGTTGTTGCTGTTGGCGGTTAGCCTGGTTCTCAAAGGGCGTGACCAAGTCTATCAGCCAATGCTGTAAGGCAACTTTAGTCGGTAGCAGCGTTTGAGTTCCTGCCTCAAGCTCTTGCAGCGTCAACAGATCAGTGACTAAACCAATCTCTTTCTCACAAGCATCTTTGATAACCGTCAGATGGTGTCCAATCCCTGCCGGACTGAATTCACGATTAGTTGGTTCCGCAGAAATGATTCCTTGTTTGCGTAATGCCAATTCCAGCATTTGAATCGCCAAACGAATATTTGCCAATGGCGATCGCAATTCATGGGATGTGTTACTCAGAAAATCGTCCCGCAGACGTTTCAGCTTTTCCTGTTCGTGGCGCAGTTGGGTGATTTGTTCTTTTAATTGAAGGGAATGCATCCTGGAGATAGATGATTGCGATTGTTTTTCTATATCCAGGACAAGATTTTCAGATTGAATTTGGGCAGAACTAGCAACAAAATTCGGGCAATTTTGTTGCTCAACCCCATAGGGCACATCGCAAAAACAATGGTTGCAAAACCAGTAAAGTTTCCCCCGTCGGACATGACATAGTAAAGGGTAGGAACAGTATGGGCATTCAGATCCAGGTTGCATAATTTGTTGGTAAATCTTATTTGTGAATGGGAGGATGGAATAGCGGACAAAAACTTTTTCATGGGTATAAGAATGCCCATCACCCCAAAACAATTAGAAAATTGTAAAAAAATGATTAATACCTTCGCAAAACATTACATTTCTGGATAGCAAGTCTGATGACAAATCATGTTTTAATTCTGGGCGGAAGTGGACGGGTCGGTAGCAGCGTTGCCGCAGATTTGATCGCCCATACTAAGGCGCAGATCACCCTGGCTGGCAGAAATGCTACCGTTGGCAATCGGCTTCGAGCGCGTCTGGGCGATCGGGTTCAGTTTCTGAAGTTAGACCTGGCAGATCGGGAGAAGCTAACCAGCGCAATTTCGGCTTCAGATGTCGTGATTCACTGTGCCGGTCCTTTTCACCACCGGGATGCCAATGTGCTTCAGACCTGTATCGCTCAGGGTGTCAATTATGTCGATGTCAGTGATCATCCTTCCTTTACCCGGAAGGCGATGGATTGCAGGTCTGCCGCAGAAGCCGCAGGCATTACCGCCATTGTCAACACGGGCATCTTCCCTGGCATTTCTAACAGCATGGTGCGGCAAGATGTAGAACAACTGGATGAGCCAGACCGGATTCATCTCAGTTATGTCGTTGCTGGATCCGGGGGGGCAGGTGTTACCGTGATGCGAACCACCTTTTTAGGACTCCAGCGCCCGTTTCAGGCATGGATTGATCAGCAGTGGCAACTGGTGAAACCCTACAGCGATCGCGAAATCATCCAGTTTCCCACCTATGGTCCAGTCGATGTTTACTGGTTTGATGTTCCGGAGGCATTCACCTTACCCAATGCATTTCCAGCAAAGACGGTTATCACCAAATTTGGTACCGTTCCCCGCTTCTATAACCTTCTCACCTGGAGTGTTGCCCGCTGGTGGCACCCCTGGCTGCTAAAGCAAACCCCCGTGATTGAATTCCTATCCCACGTTAGCCACTTGATGACCGATGTTACCGACCACCTGAGCGGCATTGGTGTCGCCATTCGTTCAGAAGTGACTGGTAAGAAAGATGGTAAAACGGCACGCAGTTGCTCAACCCTGGTGCATCCCAATACGGCGATCGCCGCCGGTTGTGGTACTGGCAGCGTTGCCCAACTCCTGCTCTCAAACCAACTTCATAAACCCGGCGTATGGACGGTGGAGGAAGCTTTACCAACTGACCTGTTTGAAAAAACCATGCAAGAGCGAGGAGTTGAGATTCAGCGTAATTTTGACTCAAGCTATTCCTGAGTAAAAGTGATTCATGCCCCGTTAGGTGTTCCTGCAATTTGGGGCTACACCAGACAAGGCGTTCAAATTCTCCGCCTGCAAACAGAAATCAAAGAGGTGGTCTTCGCCCAAGAGCACAGTTCAATCTGAGCACGCCCGGCAGAGCTATGCTCGAAAAAGGTCGGGGGATAAGGGTCCAAAGATTTGTCAGTCAACAACCATCCTATCCCCTTTAAGGCAGTCTCTTAGAGAGCTTCAAAGGTGGCGGTGAAACCATCCAGGGTTAAGCATTCTTCCACGAATTCTTCAGCATCACTCACGTTTTCAAGCTGATATTCCATCAAGCGAGATTCATTGTCTTTCATCTTTTTAGCAGAGATGGGAATTCCTGGATATTTGGCAGCAATTGCATTAAAAACTGTGGCATTGTTGCGCCAAGCATCAGCCGAGCATTGAATCATAACCCGCCACATCGTTAAGTCCTCGTTATGCTTGGCTCAATCATTACCCTTACCAGTCGCTTAAGCTGTGTGAAGCCGTTTGCGACTGACGTTTTGACGCGGAGTGCTAGAGCGATTTTCGATTGAACTAGCCTGGTTGCGGCGGCTGGGGGCGGCATGAGTCCGGGGTTGTGCCGACGACTGCCCTCGACGTTGCCCGGAGCGCTGAGGATTGGCTTGATCAGCCCCAGACTGAGATGAACCCGTGGGTTCGTATCCTGGAATCACATCTTTCGTCAGGGTTCGATTCAACAATTGTTCAATACTTTTCAGCAGTGGATATTCATCTTTAGAAACCAGGGAGACGGCGCGCCCTTCGTTGCCTGCCCGTCCGGTGCGACCAATGCGATGCACATAGTCTTCGGGAACGTTGGGCAGTTCAAAATTCACCACATGGGGAAGCTGGTCGATGTCTAACCCTCTCGATGCGACATCCGTAGCAACCAGAACCCGAACTTTTCCTTGCTTAAAGTCGTTTAAAGCACGGGTTCGGGCTGCCTGACTTTTGTTACCGTGAATGGCGCTGGTTTTCAACCCATCCTTTGCCAGTTGTTCTGCCAGGCGGTTAGCACCATGCTTGGTACGGGTGAAAACCAACACCTGTTTCCAGTTATGGAAGCCGATCATATGAGATAGCAGTTCTCGTTTGCGATCGCGATCAACGGGATGAACGATCTGCTCGACTTGTTCAGCCGCCGTGTTGCGGGGTGCCACTTCAATCAGAGTAGGCGATTTTAGCAGGGTGCTGGCAAGCTGCTGAATCGCTTTAGAGAAGGTGGCAGAAAACATCAGCGTTTGCCGGGAGGAGGGCAAATATGCCAGAACTTTGCGGATGTCATGGATAAAGCCCATGTCTAACATGCGATCGCATTCATCCAGCACCAGGATCTCAATTTGGGAGAGGTCGAGGGTCTTTTGTCCCAGGTGGTCAAGTAAGCGACCGGGGGTGGCGACCACAATATCAACCCCTCGCCGCAGAGCTTGAATTTGCGGCACAATGCCAACACCGCCATAAACCACTGACGATTTGAGCGACAGATGTTTGCCATAGGTTTTAACACTATCGCTAACCTGGGCTGCCAGTTCGCGGGTAGGGGTGAGAATGAGGGCGCGGGGAGAACGGTTCCCTTTGCTGGGATGAGCGTTGCTGAGGCGTTGTAATAAAGGCAAGGTAAAACCCGCCGTTTTGCCTGTTCCAGTTTGGGCACTGGCGAAAATATCTTGCCCTTGCAAAATGGCAGGAATTGCCTGCTGCTGAATCGGCGTTGGTGTGGTGTAGCCTTCATCAGCAACAGCACGAAGAAGTTCGGCTGAAAGACCGAGGGTACGAAATGTCATGAATTATGGTTGCTCCTGATGGTGCCCCTACCCCAAATGAAATGCTGGGACCAGTCTAAGAGCAGTGAATTTATGGATGAGTTGGACGGCTCGAACGAACAATTCTCGAACAAACAAGCTCCAATGCGCCAACAACAGACCGGAATGGAGTGGCGAATATTTATCTTAACATGCTGGTTACGGAAGAAACTTTTCTACACAGCGAACAAAGATTTCAACCCCCATTCCCAGGGCGGTTTCATCAAAGTCAAACTGGGGGTGATGGTGGGGAAAGGATAGCCCTCTGGACAGGTTTGCAGAACCCAGAAAGAAATAGCAGCCGGGAACTTCCTGGAGGAAGAAGGACATATCTTCACCGCCCATCGTCTGGCAGCGGGGAACAATCCCAGCGGGGGTTTCTACAACATGTTCGGCAACTGAGCGAATGAGTTGGGCAATCCGTTCATCGTTAATCACCGGTGGATACAGGCTGTGGTATTCCAGGTTGTAACTGGCACCGTGCGCCTGACAGATACCCTGGATAATTTGCTCCATGCGATCGCCAAAAAAGCCTTCGTACTGGGGGTTGAAGTAGCGCACAGTACCACTCAGTTTGGCGCTGGCAGCAATCACATTATTCGCTGTGCCAGCGTGAAACTTGCCCACCGTGACCACCGCAGACTCGATCGGGTCTACATTTCGAGCCACAATGGTTTGCAATGCATTGACCACCTGTGCCCCCACCACAATCGAGTCAATTGAATGCTGGGGAATGGCACCATGTCCTCCTTTGCCAGAAATGGTACACTCAAACCGTTCGACCGCTGCCATCAAGGGACCACTCCGGACCCCAACCGTCCCTATGGGCAGGAAATTCCACAGGTGCAGACCAACAATGGCATCCACATCAGGATGTTTGAGTACCCCTGCTTCAATCATGGGTTTTGCCCCACCTGGACCCTCTTCGGCGGGTTGAAAGATGAATTTGACCGTGCCAGCAAAGAAGTCGCGGTGTTGGGACAGGTAATAGGCAGTTGCAAGGGCGATCGCGGTGTGTCCATCATGACCACAGGCGTGCATTACCCCATCGTGCTGAGATCGATAGGAAACCTCATTTTCTTCCTGAATTGGCAGTGCATCCATGTCTGCCCGAATTGCCAGCACCGGTCCCGGTCTACCGCCCGGAATGATCGCAACGATTCCCGTTTTGGCAATCCCCGTTTGGTGGTCAATTCCCCACTCCTGCAACTTTTGGGATACAAATTCTGCCGTCAGTTGCTCCCGGAAGCCCAACTCAGGTCGTTGGTGCAGGTGTCTACGCCACTCCACAATTTGAGGATGCAAGTCTTGAATATCTGCCCGAATGCGCGCTGAGTCTACAGATAGAGGAAGGAGTGAGGTTGAAACCATAGTGAAGGATAGTTCCTGATAGATACCGGGCATTTCCCAGGCAGATGAAGGCTCAGAAAAAGGATCGATTGATAAAGCCTTTTAGTCCAGGCTCTTTAACTTGATTTTGACACTTGCAACTAACAATTTCCAGGATCATCCACCGTAACTTTAGGACCCGTGGTTCCATTGAGATTGTTTACTTTTCGTTCCATTTGAGGCTGTTCAGGGCAATATCATCACTGGATTCCGATCGATTCCGATCTGGACTCCAAATACCAGCCAACGCGATCGCACCCTTTCAGGAGATGACTCAATGAGTAGCCAACCTTTTTCTTCCATGAACCGTCGGTCGGTGATTCGCGGGCTGTTAGCGACCGGGGCGTTTGGTGTCACCTCACGGTTTTGGACAGGCTGCACTCCGGCTCCTCCCCAAAGCCAGACCAGTCCCTCTCCAGAGCAGACCCTAAAAATGGGTTTTATTTACGTTGGTCCAGAAGATGACTATGGCTACAATCAGGCACTTTCGGAAGGAAAAAAAGCCCTTGCCCCCCTCAGTTGGGTGCAGACGGTGACGGAAGCCAGTGTGCCAGAGACCACGGCTGTCCAGGAAACCATGCGGAGCATGATTAGTGAGAATGGGGTCACGATGCTATTTCCCTCATCCTATGGATACTACGACCCGCACATCTTGAAAATGGCTCAAGAGTTTCCCGAAGTGCAGTTTTTTCATACGGGAGCGCTCTACAAAGAAGGCGTTCATCCCAAGAATGTGGGATCTTACCTTGCTTACCTGCTGGAGCCAGCCTACCTTGCCGGAATGGTTGCAGCCTATACATCCAAAACCAACAAGCTTGGTTACGTGATTCCTAAACCCATCTCCATCGTATTGCGAGAGGTCAACGCCTATACGCTCGGTGCCCGCAGTGTTAAACCCGACATCACGGTGCAGGCTGTGCTGACGGGGGATTGGTCGTTGCCTGTCAAAGAGGCAGAAGCCGCCAATAGCCTGATTGACCAGGGAGCCGATGTGATTACGGGTCGTGTCGATAACCTGAAGGTGCTGATTACAACGGCTGAAAACCGGGGGGTTTACTGCTGCGGCTATCACGTTAACCAGTCGAGTCTGGCTCCCAAAGGCTACCTGACCGGCGTGGAATGGAACTGGGGCAAGTTTTACACAAACTATGGAGAAATGACCCGTGCCGGTAAAACCTTGATGAATGGGGGCATTCCCCATGTCCTGCGGGGTGGGCTGAAAGAGGGATATTGCAAAAATTCCGCCTATGGTTCTGCGGTGAGTGAAGCCGCAAACCAAGCCGCCGAAGCCGCCAAAGCGAAGCTGATTGATGGTAGCCTGGTTATCTTCAAAGGCGAAATGAAAGATAACCGGGGAAATGTCGTGATCCCAGCGGGTCAGCAGTACACCCTTCAGGATCCTCAGTTGGAAACCATTGATTGGCTGGTCGAGGGTGTCGTAGGGGATGTGAAGGCAGCGTAGAATTGTTCAGGAGTCAAGTCCATAATGTACGTCCGTAAAGTTTCAGAGTTGTCGATTGAGGGGGCACGGGTGGTTTTGCGGGCAGCGATCGCCCATGCCGAAAAAATGGGAATTCCCCAGTGTGTTGCGGTGGTAGACCGGGGGGGGAATCTGCTGGCGTTTGAGCGGATGGAAGGAGCCAAACTGTTGAGTCAGTATTCTGCGATGCAGAAAGCGATTACAGCAGCCTCCCACCGGGTTGCAACCGGAAATTTACCCACCGATTTGGGGTATGGGATTGCCCTGGCAACCAACAACCGTTATGCCGCGATCGCGGGGGGGGTGCCGATTGAAATGGATGGTGAAGTGGTGGGTGCGATCGGGGTAGGATCTGGTACCGATGAAGAGGATATTGAAGTCGCCGAAGTGGCGATCGCGGCATTGAGGGAGGCAATTAAGCAGAGAACGTAAGCATAAAATTTAGATTCCCGCCTTCTTTTGCTGAATCGCTCATCCCCGGCAACCTTGATTAAGAAGTCGGGGAGCTGGTCGGCAGCATACGGTCATTTAGCAATACTGCTTTGGTAAACAGGTAAACGTCATCCTGTTGGTAACTTAGTTGAAACTGGGAGTCTTGCTGAAGTTGACGTATCAGCCCGGTCGCAAATTCTGTTGTACTCATCCAACCGGGATGGCGAACGTTTAGCAAAATATAGTCAAACTGTGCCAGGTCAGGGGGGGGCGCATTGGCAAGCGTAAACCGAATCTGGGGGCGGTGAGTTAGATGGGGAACAAGGTTGTGGGTGGTGAGCACTGAACCTCCAGTCTGGACTTGAGAAACTGCCTCCCGTGAGGCGCTCCAGGTATCTAAAGACGTGAGATACAGTGAACCGAAGTACCCGTACTTTGCTAGTGCTAGAAAGGCAATCAACGACCAGAGTAGAATTTTCCAACGCTTTTGGAGCCAGGTTTTTTGGGCAGCAAGCGCCGCGATGACTGCCAGCAGCAGAAATGGCAGGATTGGCAGGGAATATTGATGCACCAGATCCCTTTGGCTGGGGGAGTCTGACAGGATATTCATTGCCAGCATGGGCAGTGCCGCAATCAAAGGGGTCAGGTAACGGAAGGATAACCCCCAGAGCAGCGGTGCGATGAGAAGTAGCCCATATTCCACGGTTGCAAAAGAGAACAGTCTGCCCAGGATGAGATGGGGCTTGAGGAACAGGTTACGGACAATTTCCAGGACAGAATCTCCCAAATAGGCATAGCGCAGGGTTGCCTCAACTCCCTCCGGGCGGTAAGCGGGGATAATGACCTGGGTGGCAATCAAAAACCAGGCAATTCCGCTGACCAGGGCGATCGCTCCACATACCCGTCTTTTCTCAAACACCAGCAGCCAGAACCCCATCGCGGCTACGGTCAAGGACAACGCATCCCGGCATCCCAGGATGATGATCGTACAAACTGTAAACCAGCCAATCCGATTCCCCCGCGCAGTCAGAACTGCCGCTAGAATCAGGGGCAGCGCCATGACTTCGGGATGGAAATCAAACAGATTGAGATTAAAGATGAGGGGATACAGCAGGTAAACGGCTGCCAGAGTCGTGGCTTGAAATTTTGCTAACCCCGCCTGAAGAGAAAGGTGATAAGTGGGAAGAGCACCCAGGGCAAGGGCGATCGCCTGCACCCCAAACAACCAATAAACACTGGGATAGATTTTGTAGAGTAGCGCCAGTGGATACACCATCCAGTCCGCATGTCCACCCAGAAAGTGATATCCCCAGAAGGAAACAACAGGAACTTTACCCTGGCTGATCAAATAAATTGCCTGATCAAAGTAGCCCAGATCAAAGGCACCTGACTGGAACAGGCTATGACGCACACTGCTGGCAATGAACAACAGGAGCGCATTGCCAGCAATCATCCAGGTAACAATGCCTGGGTTTAAGAGCCGGTGGCGATTGATTCCTTTGTCTCGTGCGTTGACAGAGTCATTCATTTGTACTAACCACTGACTTCTCTCACCTTTTGGCATGGCTGAATGCAGGTATGAAAGCCAAATTCGCCTTTCAACCCACAAAAAAACCCTGGACAGACCCTTAGGGACTGCTGACCCAGTTCACCAGGGTACGAACGCCGTAACCGGTTGCTCCGGCATTGTTGTAACCGTTTTCCTTGTCTGCCCAAACGGGTCCGGCAATGTCAAGGTGTGCCCAGGCTGTTTCTTTGACAAACTGCTTCAGGAAGAGGGCAGCGGTGATGGAGCCACCGGGTCGGGGACCAGTATTTTTCATATCGGCAACGAGGGATTTCATGCCATCGAAATATTTTTCTTCCATCGGCATTCGCCAGAGCTTTTCCCCTGCCAGTTCCGATGCCTGGTTGAGTTGGTCAGCGATCGCATCATCGGGACTCCACAATCCAGCAATGTCATCCCCCAGAGCAACCACACAGGCTCCGGTCAGGGTTGCCAGGTCAATCATGGCATCGAGTCCCAGTTTGTCAGTAAAGACCAGAGCATCTGCCAGGGTCAGGCGACCTTCGGCATCCGTGTTGTTGATCTCAATGGTTTTGCCATTAGAAGCGGTCAAAATATCACCAGGATGCATGGCATGACCACTGATCATGTTTTCAGTGGCGGCGGTGATAAAGTGAACTTCGACATCGGGTTTGAGTTGGGCGATCGCTTTGGCGGCTCCCAGGGTGGCAGCGGCACCTCCCATGTCGGTTTTCATCATCTCAATCCCACTGCCTGCCCCTTTGATGTTGAGTCCGCCAGAGTCAAAGGTGAGTCCCTTACCGATGATTGCCAGCTTACGCCGGGGAGTGCCATCTGGTTTGTAGGTTAAATGGATGAATTTGGGAGGCAGGTCAGATGCCTGGGCAACTCCCAGGAAAGCGCCCATGCCTAATTTTTCACAGTCTTCTCGCTCCAGAATTTCTAACTCCAGATCATGCTCCTGGGAAATCGACTCTGCGGTTTCTGCCAGGGTGATGGGGGTGACAATGTTTGCCGGTGCGGCGACCAGTTCCCGTGCCAGAATCACCCCCGAACAGATCTGACGCGCCCGGGCAATGGCTGCTTCCTGTCCAGCCAACCCCAGCAGTTCGATCTGTTCTATAGAATTGCCTTTTTCTTCAGGCTCGGATTTGAAGCGATTGTCTTGATAGAGGGCAAGTTCAGCCCCTTCTGCGATCGCCTGGGCAGTCGTGGTGGATTCCCCATTCCACAGCGGAAAGGAAACGCCCAGGGTTTTACATTTTTCTTTCCTGGCGGACCGGGCTGCGGCTGCGGCTGCCCGCCGAATGCCATCCAGCTTAAGGTTATCTGGTTTACCTAACCCGACCAGGATTACTTTCCGAATGGTGCTACCACTGCCTACCCGTGCTGCGGTTGTACTGCCTTCTTTGCCTTTAAATTCGGCTTCAGCGATCAGTTCTTTCAAGGTGCCAGACAGTTTTTCATCCAATGCTGTCAGATCACCCGTTAGCTCTACGGCATCTTCAAACATGCCAAGCGCCAATCCATCCCCTGACCATTCCAGAACCGGAGTGGCTGTAACTCGAAACTGCATTCAGGATTTCCTTTTCCTCTACTCCTCTCTAGTATCGATCAAACTGGAGATGGTGAGGGGTGAGAAGTCTGGTTCTAGGAGTCGAGTCTTGCCGCAGAATCCTTGCTTTCAATCCAAACCAGGATCGCTATACTTTTGCCTACGCTAGCCGCTAGCCGCTCAATTGAATAGCGCATCCTTCCAGTGGTGAGAGCGAGCCGGTATTTTACCCATCAAAAACCAAAATCTGATCTAGTCAGATAGATCGCCTGAATTGAGATAACCCTTATGGGGCATTTTGGTTTTATTTTCCGAAAAGCCCTGGTTGAGAGGCGTATATTCTGTCAAGGAAAAAATGCCCCCGTTTTTCTTCAGGAGTTGCCTACCATGCCCAGCCAACGATCCGCCACCTCCAGTCCAGACAATCATCGTTCTCAACCAACAATTTCCTCTGAACCAACTTCAACTTCTGGCTATTTTGATGATGAGTTTAGTTTAAGAAGAACAGACAGCTTGAAGTTCCTGGTGCAAGTTATCATCACGTTATTTATGTTAAGTCTTTGCTGGAGTGGTCTTCGCTCAACAGACTCCAATAGTCGTGCTCTTTATTGGGGCGGTATTACAGGCATCATTGGGTGGTGGATGCCTAGCCCTAAAACCTCATCTACAAGTGGAACCTCGAATCGTTAATATCCAATTCTGGTGGATTGAGCTACGGATACGCTCGGCAGGCAAGGGGCTTAAGCCCCTTGTTCTGTAGCCAAATTTTGAAGCATTGAATCCCTTTGGGTTCATTCCCCGCCCCTTGGGGCGAAACACGGACCGGGGCTTGCCCTGTGGGTTCATAGCACTGATTACTCATGGTTCATTTGTTATAAACCCCTACACAGCAGCTTTTCCAGCTATTTTCAATGGCTACATTTGAGGCAAGCGACCCATTAGTAGTCTATGGCGTAAGTAAACATACCATCGTAGAGGTTTTAGGGATGTGCTCCAAAATAAAGTACCCGCTAGACAATCTGCTCCACGATGGATCCCCGCCTGCGCGGGAATGACGTTGGGACTTTATTAATTTGCGAGTTCCTTAGGTGCGAGGTTTTAGGTGTCAGGAATGGTAGACAGATTTACGCCATCCTGTACTAGTGCAGTAAGTCATTGACTTTGCAACATCTGACTGCTGAAACCGTTTGGTTTCGCTGGCGCTCTACCCAATCTACGTTGCTACGTTGCAGAACTTCTAGATTACTTTACCAGGTTGCAATTCGCCGAACAGCTTCTGCCACTGCTCTGGCAGCATTGACCTTGCCATAGCCAAACCAGGGACAGTGACCATTCCTGTCATAGCGTCCCCGGTTCATGCCAGTTATATCCGGGCTAGGGTCTACAATCTTGTCCGCCGTGGTCTGCAAAATCTCCTTTACTTCTGCGGCGCTTAATGCAGGATTGGCAGAGAGTACGAGGGCAGCGACACCAGCGACTAAAGGAGCTGCGCTGGAGGTGCCGCCAAACCGATTGGTGTAACGGCTATTGGGGGAAAAGCCGTCGCCAAAGGGTTCATTGTCGGTTGTCCAGATGGGTTCGCCGGGAAGTTGCCGGTCGGGTCGGGTCGGGTGCGAATTATTGCTGGGAGCACAGACGTTAATTTCAGCGCCCCAATTGCTGTAGGCAGCGTGTTTGTCCAGGCTGGTGGAGGCGGCAACGGCGATCGCGTTGGGGTGAATTGCAAATCCGTTCACAATCCGCCCGCTGGTTCTCCGCTCACCCGATACGGGGTGGAGCCAGAGGAATTGATTGACGTGGGGAGCATTGATGGGCGCGTTGCAGTTGCCTGCCGCAAAGCAAATGGTGCATCCTTTCCCCCGCCGTCCTCCCACCGTGGCAACTTGCTTCAGAGTTTCGTGTAGCGCCTCTGAAAGTTGCCAATCTACGGGTGGCGGTCCCCAACTGCATGAAATCACATCGCTACGATCGCCCACCTCCTTAAAAATTTCAATCAAACGGAAATCTTCGCCCCGGTCGGGGAACTGAAAGCGCACGGGCATAAAGGCACAGTTGGGAGCGATACCGACGATGCCAACGCCATTCCACTCGGCGATCGCAATTCCGGCGCAGGGCGTGCCATGAAAATTACCGACTGCCGGAAACGGTTGATCATCCTGCTCCGCGTAGTCTTTGGGGGAGACAATTTTGCCATTCCCCCGCAAGTCTGGATGACTCAGGTCAAAGCCATCGTCAATAATGGCAACGACAATGCGGCGATCGCCACGAGTGATTTTCCATGCCTCTGGTGCCTGGACAGAGTTCAAATTCCACTGTTTGGGAAACAGGTTATCAGTGGGAAGATTGGCAGGCAAAAAGCGATTGATCAGGTTGGCTTCGGCAGAGGCGACCTGTGCTGACCGCATCAGCCGGTTTGCAATCTTAACGGGATTTTCGCCACTGGCGGATGTGACCTGCACCAGGTAAGTATTAGAGAGCCAGTCGTAATGCTTGAGTTTAGTCAACTGATAGGCACTCAGGATGGCATCAATTTGAGCGGGGGTTGCCTCTGCCACAAACCGGACGATGATTTTATCCGTAATGTAGTAGATAGTGCCTTCTGAATCCTTGGGATGGTAGGCATGGTGCGCGATCGTCCCCACCAGATCAGACCGCAACGCTGCCATAGTCCCTTCCAGCAATTCGGGAGAGGTGGTGATCCGAAACAGCTTTTGGGTGATTGGTTTAATTTCCCGGATGCCAGTCATCTTCTGGAGTTGCTCCAACCACTTGGGGTCAGAGAGGATGACGGTAAAGCGATCTCCTTCCTTCTCCAGGTCAATCCGCTGCCCATTTCGCCAAAAGTAGCTACCCAGGTTCTCAGCTTTTGATTGTGGTGGCTTCCCGGACATGGTTCACTTCCTGGATTAATTAGAAGGTAACGGACGGTAGGGCATCTGCTATATCTGCGCTCTGGTTGCCTTACTGCGTGATGCTCTGCTACGAGAGGTTGTTTGAGATTTATTAGACTTTCGTTCTGCTTTAGGTTGTGCTTTTGAATCGGCTCTCAGTTCCGCTTTAGATTGAATTTGAGATGGCAATTCTGGTTCTAAATTCAATTTAGTTTCAGGTTCTACTTTCAATGCTTCAGGTTGGCTGATTGGAGTCTCCGGTGTGCCAACGGGTAAATCTAAGCCGTTGATAAACCCACGTCCCAGGGCTGGCATTGAGAAGGGGGCATGACCTACGCGGGCGATCGCCTTAATTTGGTAAACCGCATTGGGATCAAGCCCAAGCACTCCCGGTCCGCCTTGCACCACTAAAGTTGGTGTGTAAGTAACCACATGGGCTTCAGTCTCCAGGGTGATCTGTCCCAGGTCAATTTCAAGGCGTGGCTCAGTCAAGGAACGAGCGCTAAAGGTAACCCGGATTGCCAAACCCAGGGGCAGCAGTAGATTAAGCAGGTTTCCGTTTACGGTATCGCTGAAGGTAATGGTTACCCCTAGTTGCAATGGTTCGCCAGTGGCGATCGCATTAGGGGTTGTGCCGCTTGCAGACAAATCCGAAAGGGTGCATTGCAAACTAGTGGAAAAGGTTTGAGGGTCATACATGGCGGTGTCCTCAGTTCTTTTTTGTAAAATTGGCAGGTTCCGGGCGCACCTGCCAATTCAATGGTTGTTCACTGGAGGAGGTCTAGGCTGTTGAGCGGCAGACCTCCAATCCTTTGTCCAAGATCAGGGTTAGTTGTAAGCCTGCACCAGGATGCCAGAGATGAATCCGTTTGCGATGGAAAGGCGTGAACCTTTTGCACCCATGCGGAACAACATGCTAATGCGATAGAGTTTGTCACCTTCTAAAGTACCCGCAGCCACGTTCGCACCAGCGGTGTAAACCAATTGATCAGCTTGGGTGGTGAGTTCAACTACGGCGATTTCCTTTTCAGGACCAGGACCATAGGACTCAGCCGTGTAGACAATCTGAATGGGCACGTTCAGCGCCATCAGAGCCAGCGCTCCAGAACCGTAAAATTCAATTTCAGAATTTACGTAGAAGGGCTGGTCGGCGGGGAAGATGGTGTCAACGCCGCAAGAATCGGACTCTACAGTCAAGGAGTTGATCTTGACGTAGGTTGGATGACAGCAAAGTTCCATTTCAGAAGAAGCTGCAACGTCCTTCAAAGAAGGGCTGGGACGAACAGTTGTCAAAGGTAGAATTGCTTCAGACATGATTTTGTGTTCCTGTTAGTTGAGTGATTTTGTTTTTGGTTGTTCAAACTTGGATTTCCTTTGTCTGAACAAATCTATAGTGACCGACTCACACAGGGCACGGCAGTACCCAGATTGGGTACTCTTCCACTTTCAGCCTGAAACGTTTATCTACCTCGCCATGATCTGGTTTTATGGTGAGGCGATTAACATCAGTTTTGATGCCTCAGAACTTTTCAAACATCCTCTAAATCTCATCAACTTAGGTGATTTCCAAGAATATTTTTACCCCGTTGACCCCCTCTCAGCCTCCCCTTACCAAGCTACGGTGTATACAGATCTCGGCTTCTTGGGGTCCTAACTCCCCCAAACCCCCCGTTCGCGTAGCGTCTCCACAGGAGTTAAGGGTCTGGCGCTGAGCATTCAAGTCTAACTCGACGAAAATCGGTCGCAGATTGCCTCAAACTTAAAGACAACCGTTCCCCTTGTCACCCGTTTGCCCTTGCTTGAAGACTCAATCGGATGAATGTTGCTATTCACGTCGAGATTACATCGTTTTGGAGGGGGTGCGGGGGACGCAACCTGTTTTACGGGTGAGAACTGACAAAGCTTGCCTCGTGTTTTCACCCGTAAAATCCCCTGCCACGCCGGGGGGGGGCAGCCACCCAAGCAGGGTTTTGGCACTCACCGTTGACTCTGCGATCGCCTACCGATTCAACTTTTACGACTTGTGTATACACCGTAGCCTTACCAAGGGGAGGTGCCGTAGGCGGTGGGCTATTTTGTTTGGTGGAAATCTCCTTAGAAACCTGTAGTTTTTCCTGGGAAAAATCTCCAGTTCTCACCTTGGATCAGGTTTAAAACTGGTAATAAACGCTGAAATAGATTCCTTTGTCCTGAATATCGTTGCCGCGATCGTCTGGTTTGGTAATGGGATAGGCAAAGTCAAAGCGCATATTCAGGTTAGGAATGGGTTGCCAGAGAACACCCGTTCCAATCCCTGCCAAAAACCGCCCATTGGGAATTAAATTAGGGTTGCCAGAAGTATTCCAGACGGTGCCCGCATCAAAAAAGGGAGCGAGTTGCAGCGTGGGAATCCCCGATGCGTCACGGACCAGTGCAATTCGGTCTTCGATCGAAAATCGGAAACCATTGTCCCCAGAGCGGAAGTTTTGGCGATACCCACGTAAGGACTGACCGCCCCCAATTACAAATTGCTGAGACGGCAGTAGGCTATCCGGTGTTAGTTGTATATCGCCCTGGACAATCAGCAAATGGTTGTTCCCTAGCCGCTGGACTCGCTGCGCCTGCCCTAACCAGCTAAAGAAACGTCCATCAGGGATAGGGTCAGGGTTTTCCGTTGCACCCAGAATTCCGGTGCCAATGTTAAACAGCGATCGCAGTGCCCAGGCTCCCTGGGGGTCGCGCCGGATGTACTCCTGCCCAAACTTGAAGACACGAGTGCGGCTGTTACCCTCTGCATCCGGACCAAACCCAAACGGGAACCCAATGTTCTGGAACAAAAACGTCTGTCCATTTTGAGCACTAAATCCTACGGAAAGGGCAAACTCTTCCCGTGGAGTCCGAAGCAAGGGTTGCCGATAGCTCAGGTCATAGAGAAAGTTTCTGCCTCGAATATCCAGCGCTTCAAAATCATCATCCGTAACCCGACTAAAGCTGGGCGAAAAGCGAAACTGGACTGTCCCATTCATCGGATTGACAGGCAACCGATAGCTAAAGTCAGCCACACTCGACCCGCCCGTAAATGAACGGTAGTAGGAAGCAAACAGTTCATCGCCTAAACCTGTCAGGTTACGGTACCCCACCCCACCGCCAAACCGAACCGAACCCACACTCGGCGGTGAGTAATTATCAACGCCAACCAGGGCAGACCAGGGTTTTGCCTCTGTTACCCGCACAATTAAAATGCTCTGCCCCAATTGGGTGCCTGGACGCAGACTGGCTTCCACATTTGAGAATAGTGGGTCCGCCTTCAAAAGCCGAAGTTGGTCTTCCAACTGATCCCGGTTAAGGGGACGCTGTGCTCCCAGCGCGATTCGGCTACGAATGTAGGAGTCCCGCACCCGTTGCGCCCCTTCAATCGCGATCGACTCCAGGGACCCCTCTACGACCTGAATCTGAACTACCCCATCGGTAATCGTTTGGTCTACCAGGACAGCCCTGGAAGTGATAAAGCCGCGATTCAGGTAAAGCTGGGTAATGGCATCTGCCGCCTGCCTCAGTTCTTCCAGGGTGACCGATCGCCCCTCTAGCGGCTTTGTAATCGGGTCTAGCTCTGCCGCCCCTAGAATAGTGCTACCTTCTACCTCAATCCGGCTGACTGGAATATTGACCGCAGGCTGCTCTGGGGCAGGCTCTGAGGGGGTTGGGCTGGGATCTGGGGTAGGTAAGACTGGCTCAGCCTGTTCGGGGGTTTCTGGAGTAGGTAGCGGAGCAGGCTGAATCAGGCGATCGCGAGCAGGGTCTGGGGGAGTTTGTCTGGAATCTGGAAAGGGAGTTTGGGCAACTAATCCAGAGCTATCCCTGGAACCATCTACCATTTCTAACTGGACAACCTGAGTCGTCTTCTCAACGGATTCCTCCGTCTTGTTAGATGGAGCAGAGGATGGGGAAGAATTTTCCTGAGAAGAGTTTTGCTGGATCGATAGTCGATTGGCTGGCTGGTTGAGGTAACCTGTTCCCACTTGCCCCGCCAATATACTGGGAATGGCGTATCCCTGTTGAATCAGACCCAACCATAAAAGCCCACCCGAAACGGATGCTACCCAACTGATGCCAATACATCTAATGCCAATCTGCTTTAACTGCATGGATCGCCTCTACCAACCTGTGGCAATACGGACAAGGAACGATCCTTCGGTCTGGCGATCGCTCAAACCTTTTGGTATCAACCTCACACCGCAAGCCAGTTTATTGTATTCTCTGTTCTCCAGAGTCAATACAAATCTGGAAAATTCGTAAATTTGCTTGAATAAGATAGGGTGTACCGAATGCTTTCGTAACTCAGCAAGGATCCAAAATTTATGCGCTCGTCAAACCGTTCCGTAGCCATTACCCGCAGCATGGGGTTATTTCTGGGACTGCTGGTGTGCAGCTTACCCCTGGTGGCAATGGCAGCAGAATTTAAACCACCAAGACGGGGAATTCCGGGACGACGGGAAGGGGGGGGGACACGCGATGCATCCGTCTGCGTCCAGGCAAAACCCGCTAACCTGACCGCACTGATGCCGCAAACCAACTTTGGGTTAACCACGGCTGCCTACCCTCGTTTTTTCTGGTATACGCCCCAAACACGAGCAAAATTTGCAGAATTTAGACTGTACGAGTCAGACGAGAACCAGGAAGATAACTCCCTCGTTTACACCACCACCTTTAGCATTTCGGGTAGTCCTGGCATTGCCAGCCTGGCACTGCCCCACCAGGCAACCCTGCCACCGCTGACTACAGGCAAAGACTACCGCTGGTCAGTTGCCATCATCTGCAACCCAAATGACCGCAAGCGGGATGTCATGGTCGAAGGGTGGGTGCAGCGGATTACCCCTGAGGCAGCATTATCAAACAAGCTAGCAACCGCAAATCTGGGCGATCGCGTTAACCTGTATGCAGCTAACGGCATTTGGTTTGACACCCTTGCCACCCTGGCAGATCAGCGCTGTGCCAATCCCGAGAACACTTCCCTAGCCACCAGTTGGACAACACTGATGAAGTCAGTCAAGTTAGACAAAGTTGCTGGGGAACCGATGGCTCAGCCGTGTAGCAATTGACTTGACCGGCTTTGTACTCCGAACTCCGCCCTGGTTCAACCAGCGTTACCAAATTTATCCCGCAGTCTACATAGAGTCTCCTAGAGGGGGTGATTACCCATTCAGGCGAATCTGACTCAACTTCAAGCCCCTGCTTCTTTCAGTTTTTCTCGAACTAGCTCGACTCGCTGACGGTTTACGCCCAGATCAGATTTGCCCAACCGTGACGCAGAGCGGACCTGAATCACAGGTTGGGCTGGATCAAAGTAAAATTCCACATCGTCCACGAAACCCATCAGCTTGGTACTGGCTTCCACATACAGATAATCTGCTGACTCTGTAATGATTTGTGTTCGTTCAAGCGACTGAATCACCTGTTTTAGCGCCACCATTGCCTCTGCCTGGCTGGAGGTATAGGAGAGCGGGGCGATCGCGTGTTGGGCATCCTGGTCGCAACTACATACGCAGTTAGGGGTGCCCGGACAGGGCGTTAACTTGCCGTTGTTGACACCAAGCGTGGTAGGGCGCTGACCTGAAAATTTAAACATAAGGGCTTCTTTAGTGGAAACAATCAACCGTGTAGCCGTGAGCTAATTCATAAGTCTGCATGAAAGCATAGCAGACCAACCTTACTTCTTCGCTGCCTTTGTCTCTGCCTCAGCAGAATTCAACGCCTGATCTAACACCGTCCGTGCCTGTTCTGCCTGTGCCCTGGCTTCCCGGTAGCGCAGGTTTGACTGGGCATAAGTCTTCAAAACCTTGAAGCCTTCCTTGAGGCTAGAAACCTCATCCTCACTAACCGGATCATCACTGAACAAAATGTCGATTTTGGAGCGGACTTGCAGCGCTTCGGTACGGGATTCCTGCACCTTCAGCTTCAGATTTGCCAGATTACTGAGTACCTGCACCGCATGGGTGACAGCATCTTCCTCCGGGCTGGGACTTGTTGATTGTTCTTTCACTTCTATAAACTGGTCAGGACCAAAACCATCTGAGAGATCAGTAGGGAGTTTACCCGCATCCATCAGTTCAATCAACTGATCCATTGCTTTTTCGCGGGCTTTCGTAGAATCTTTTCCAGAAACCGTCAGAATTATCTCAGGACTCTGAACCAGTGTGTACTGAACCATAGGATTTTTAACAGGACAATTGTACTAATCTTATAACAGCCTTTTGCCTTTGAAGCAGTAATTCCTGAGAAATATAGCAATTTTTGCCTGAGGGATGTGCAGTATGGAGTTTCTGATCCGCCAAATGCAGCTTTCTGAACTGGAAACCGCTATTTCCTGGGCGGCACAGGAAGGCTGGAATCCTGGTTTATATGATGTCGCTAGCTTTTATAACGCTGACCCAAACGGCTTCTTGATTGGCGAACTGGATAGCCGCCCGATCTCCTGTATTTCTGCCGTTTCCTACGGAGAAACCTTTGGTTTCATTGGTTTCTACATCGTCCATCCCAAGTTTCGGGGACAGGGCTATGGCTGGCAGACCTGGCAACAGGGGATGAACCACCTGGGAGACCGAAATATTGGGTTGGATGGAGTCATCGCCCAACAGCAAAACTACCGCAAATCTGGCTTTTCCCTCGCTTATCGCAACATTCGTTATCAGGGAACATTTCCTCAATTTCGAGCCAGATCGAACCACCTGGTGAATGCATCAGACGTTTCTTTCGAGCAGCTTTTGGCATTTGATGCTCAATTTTTCCCGGTTCCACGCCCATCTTTTCTACAAGCCTGGATCAGCCAACCGGGTTCGATCGCTCTGGTTAAACGGGAGGGACGGAACCTGCTTGGCTATGGCGTGATCCGTCCCTGCCAGGTCGGCTGGAAACTGGGACCTCTATTTGCCCTCAATGAACCCACTGCCGATGAACTATTTCGGAGCCTAGCGACCTACAGCAATGGAGAAACTTGCTTTCTGGATGTCCCAGAACCAAATGTTGCTGCCCTCAGTCTCGCCAAAACCTATGGGATGACTCCCGTTTTTGAAACTGCCCGCATGTACACAAAGGAGCCTCCCAACTGCCACATTGAAGGCATTTTCGGTGTCACCACCTTTGAATTAGGTTAAACCTCTCCTCCCCTGCCTCCCCCTTACAACGTCTCTCACCATCGGCTGCATTCGCGATGCCCTCCTACTATCTCAGTGGCACATTCCGGGCGCAGCTAGAGCCATCAATGCTACAGCTTATTGACGCAACCGCTTCAGTTCACCTGGGAAACTGAGACTCAACTGGAATGGCAGGGAAGGCTTGGCTGACGGCTATTCGGGGCAGACGATGCTTAAAGCTACAAAGAATTTCCCAGGAAATGGTGCCCAGTGCTTGGGCCCAGTCATCCGCAGAGAGCGATTGGTCGCCATCTCGTCCCAGCAGGGTCACCACCTCTCCTTCCTGAAGATCCGGCACCTGGCTGACATCGAGCATGATTTGATCCATGGTGACTGTTCCAATCTGGGGTACCCGCTGTCCTCTGACCAGGACACTGATTCGGTTAGACAGGTTGCGCGGAACACCATCGGCATAGCCGATCCCCACCACTGCCATCCGCAGTTCCCGATCAGCCACAAACTGGTGCCCATAGCTAACCCCCGTTCCCGGTGAAATAGTTTTCACCTGGGTCACCCTGGCTTTTACCTGCAATGCCGGTCGCAGGTCTACAACGCCCTGTTGATGGGCAGCGGGATAAAGCCCATAAATCGCTAAACCTACTCTCACCAGGTCATAGTGAAGGGCGGAATCTGCCAGGGTTGCCGCAGAATTTGCCAGGTGCAGCCGGGGTGGGGTGATCTCCGTGGCACGAATCTGGGCGATCGCGGATGCAAATCGCTGCTGTTGCAGTTTCATCACCGCCGGGTTGGAATCATCGGCTGTCGCCAGGTGAGAATACACACTGGCAATGCTTACATTGGGCAACCGATGAACCAGATGAACAAATTCAGCCGCCTGCTCCCAGGAAGTGCCCAGACGTGACATGCCCGTATCCAGCTTGAGATGGACAGGTAGGGGAGAATATTCCCTCAACTCTGCCATCGTCTCGGAAAAATTAAGCGCCTGCCGGGGCGTACACAGGGTGGGCTGAAGCTGCCAGTGGGCGATCGCCCGAATCTGTTCCGGGGTATGGTTTGCTCCTAGTACCAGAATTGGGGCATCAATCCCCGCCTCCCGTAGCTCAATCCCCTCTGGGATTGTGGCAACGCCCAACCAGGTAGCCCCTGCCCGTAGCACCGTTTGAGCTACGGTGGTTGCCCCATGCCCGTAGGCATCTGCCTTAATCACCGCCATCAATGCCGTTTGCTCTGCCAGCAAACTCCGGATTTGGCGAACATTATGGGCGATCGCCGCCAAATTTACTTCAACCCATGCCCGCTCACGCTGCATCAGCGCCAAACTTGGGCTTTGCTCCCAACTCAGCATGTCAACGAACTCCCTTTTACACCACCTATACACACCACAGAGACACTGTCAGCCAACCACTGTCAGCCCACAGCCACAGAAATAACCACAACTATAAAGGATCGTTTGTTGTTCGGAACCGGGGATCCGGGAGAAGAAAATGGGAAGGGAGGAGTTGAGAGTTGAGAGCTGGGAGTTGAGAGTTGAAAGTTGGGAGTTGGAGACACTCATTCGCCGGGTTGAGACCTCAGAGGTTTTCAAAACCTTCGAGGTCTGGAGACTCCTAACGACCAACAACTAAAAACCAACAACTAACAACTCCCTCACTTCTCAAACGCTGGCTTCTTCGGCACCAAATACATCTGCCCATCCTTTAGCTGGAGCTGGTAGCCCAGTTTCTCAACTTCCTGTTTGGCTCTCTCCTGGGTTTGTTTATCTTTAACTTGGATTGCCTGAGCATAAATGCTTGCCCAGGACTTCAGACGAACCGGAACGCTGTTGGGGTCTTTACGAAGAAAGTCGGCAACTTCCTGAAAAATAGGTGCCAGGTAGGCATCCGGGCTTGCCTGTGCCCACTTTGCTGCCATTTCATGGGAATGAATGGAACCTGGAATGTCCCCTAAAAGCAATAGCTGATCCAGCCCTTTGAAACGCCAGACTTGATAGGCGGTAGGATGCACCTGGGGGGAAAGCGCCTCGGTTCCCCGATTCATATACTGAATTGCCAGTTCAGGAGTTCCGAGCTGGTAGGAAAGAGTTCCAGAAAGAAATAGATAAATATCGACAAAACGTGGGTCAAGTTGAGTAATCAGGTCAAAGTATTGAGGGCTGAGGGTATAACCCGTCTGTTCTCGCACGGGGGTATCACCGTAGTACTGAAGGAAATTAAGAAACACCCAATCTGCCAGCAAATTATCAAACCCAAAGGTAGGGGATTTGCCCAAAACCTCTAGCCTTAGAGCCTCCTGCTGCTCCGCTTGTTTAGCATCAGAAACCCAAAGGGAGGGGTAGCTCAACCGAGCCTGCTGCATCAGAATGACCCCTGCCAAAGAGATCGCCGCGATCGCACCGCCGACCACAAACCGTAACCATCTGGACTGAACTACTCTTCGATCACTCACCTTCAGACAGCCCCAATAAAACCTATGCGTCCAAGTCTATTCAAGTAATTGATGGTTTAACCCAATATCTTCATTCTTCTGTTATAGCCGCCAGTATCGTGAGAACGATCGCTATGGGGGAGTTACAACGCTTTTAGATGGTAAACCACATCGGTGGGGATGAGGGTGGCTGAGGCAAAGGGGAAATGGCTGAAGGTAAGGTACTTTGCCTCTTTAATGAGGTAAGTAGGCGAGCAAGTTATGTTGAGAAAAGCTGGACTTAACAAAAGTAAATGAAGCTCAAACAAACTTAGTGTAAAAACTTTACAAAAATGATCGCCGATCCCCTATGCCAATCCCCCTGGATTCGGTTAGATTGTCGGAAAGGTTTTCACCTGAAGTGATCAACGTGTTCAGGTATTTAGCAAACACCACGTCTATAAGAACGCAAATGTCGGGTTGATGGGTTTATCAGCAGGGGCATCCCATCGTCCATGCTGGTTTCCCATACAATCTGGTGGATGCACTGATGCGCGGATGCATGGATACCTGGATCACCTTGAAAACTGTCATCCATTAGATAGATTGCAATCGAAGCCTCCAGGTATCTTGGAATTGTTGCCCAATTGTAACAACCCAGGTTCTCTGCCAGAGCTGGATCGCAATCCTAGGTAGCCTATTATCATTTCCAGGCTATTTATTTGTTCCCCACACTTTATAGACAACTTCTCTATTAACTCAACAATCAATGAACCGAATCTCCCAGCGCTCTCCCCTGTTTCATCTTGCTCTCTTCAGTGGGGCAATTCTTGCAACAACTACTGTTTCTTTGTTTGATTCCGGTTTGAGACACGCCTACGCGGCTCTCGAAGACAGCCCCAAAGCCATCATTGATGAGGCTTGGCAGATTGTGAATCGGGAATATGTCGATGGCTCCTTCAATAAAACCAACTGGCAGACCATTCGACAGGAGCTTTTGAGTAAAAACTACACATCAAAGGAGCAGGCATACACGGCATTAAAGGCAGCCTTAGAAAAGCTGGATGACCCCTATACTCGCTTTATGAACCCCAAGCAGTATGAGGCGCTGACCAGTCAAACTTCTGGGGAACTGTCTGGGGTAGGGATTCGGCTAGAGGTGAACGAGCAGTCCAAAGTTTTGACTGTGGTTGAACCGATTGAAAACTCACCTGCAATTAAGGCAGGTATTGTGTCGGGCGATCGCATTCTGTCGATTGATGGCAAATCGACCAAGGGGATGACGGTTGAAGATGCCTCCAATTTGATCCGGGGGAATGTGGGTAGCCAGGTCAAACTGGAGATTGGTCGGGCTGGAAAAGGCGGTTTAGTCATTTCCCTGACCCGTGCCCGAATTGAACTGCCAACTGTGCGTTATTCCCTCAAACAGGAGGGCAACCGCCGCATTGGCTACATCCGCCTGAGCGAGTTTAGTTCCCATGCCGCTGATCAAATGCGACGGGCAATTAGAGAATTGTCTGCCCAAAAGGTAGATGGGTTTCTGCTTGATCTGCGCGGAAATCCCGGTGGACTACTCCAGTCCAGTATTGAAATCAGTCGTATGTGGCTGGATCGGGGGGGGATTGTCAAAACGGTTGACCGGATGGGTAAGGATGAGAAAATAGCCGCAAATCAGACGGCTCTAACCCGATTGCCATTGGTCGTTCTGGTAGACGGAAACTCTGCCAGTTCCAGTGAAATTTTGACGGGTGCGCTCAAGGACAACCGGCGGGCAACGGTGGTTGGTAGTCAAACTTTTGGTAAGGCACTGGTGCAGTCGGTTCATTCCCTGTCTGATGGATCGGGATTAGCCGTCACAATTGCCCATTACTACACGCCAAATGGTACCGATATCAGTCATAAGGGAATTACACCCGACATTAAGATTGACCTGACCGATGGCGATCGCCAGAAGCTAACCGCTAATCCAAAACTACTGGCAACTAAAGATGACCCTCAATATGCGCGGGCACTTTCAGTGTTAGAGAAAGCAGCAATGGCGCAATCTGCTCCTAAGCCTGCTTCTCAGCCTATATCTGCCTCTAAAAAGGTCAATACCTGGCAAGAATAGGTTGTACTTTTATAGTCAGCAGCAATCCCTGGATTCTTTGGGGTTGCTGAAGTCAGATAGGAGTTGACCACCCTGCGGGAGGTAAGCGACATCCCCAGCCCTTCTCCCTGAAGAGAATAGAGCTATAATTCCGGTTCCCTCGTCCGATGGGAGAGGGGACCGGAAATGGCTGAAAGCCCTTCTCCTGGGGGGGAAGAATCGGCATGAGAGCAAATCAGTTGCCCATCCCGTTAATCATCCTCTAAATCCAAAAGTTGCTGGTCGATCGCCTGCAATCGCGATCGCACCACATCTTCAGACAACACCCGCTTTCTTAACGCATCATTGAGGGCATTCTTTTCTGCCAACAGCAACCGACGGCGAATCGCGTCCAACCGCACAATTTTACCGCTGGCAGTGGTTGATTGATCGGGGCGACGATTGTAAAAGTCCCGTAGAGACCGTTCTGCGGCAGCTATCCGTACCTGGTAGCTGGATCGCATTTCCTCATAGACCGATTTAGGTAAGACACCCGACTTTAAGAGCGAATCCAGTTCCTCCTGTGCCGCTTTGGCTGTCATCAGTTGAGACTGAAGGGATTCGATCCACTGTTGTGTCTCAGAAGTGTAGGCGATTTGGAGCCGACGGACCAGCCAGGGTAAGCTGATGCCCTGTCCAACCAGGGACAGCAGAACCGTTCCAAACACTAAAGCAATGATGCTTTCCCTGCCCGCAACGGTGGCAGGCAAGCTGAGCGCCAGTGCCATCGACAACGACCCTTTAATATTGCCCAGAAACAACACATGCTGCCAGCGCAACGGAATGGAGCGATCGAACAGACCCACGGTTGCTAGCAGAGGGTAGACGGACAAAAACCGACCAATCTGATAAGCCAGAATTGCCAGCAGTACCGCGGGTAGAGTTCTGCCCAGGGTTGCCAGATCAATCTCCAGCCCAATCAGCAGAAAGATAAAGGTGTTAACGCCGAAACCTGCATATTCCCAGAAGCTAAGGACAGTGACGCGGCTGGAGGCAGAAACCGTATGGAATTGCTCAGTATTGCCCACCACTAACCCGGCAATGACCACAGCAACTACCCCTGAAACTCCCAGGGATTGTCCAATTTGAAATGCGCCCAGGGCGATCGCCACGGTCAGCAAAATACTGCTCAATGAATCATCTGACCGCCCATACAGACCTACACCCAGATAGCCCACCACCAACCCTACCAGCCAACCCCCCAGGATGACTACGACTAACTCTTGAATACCATCGGCGATCGTAATTGAGCCGGCTGCATTTACCTTCAAAATTAGACTGAACAGCACCAGCGCCATCCCATCGTTGAACAGGCTTTCTCCCTCTACAATCGTGCTTAACCGGGGGGGGACCGACACCTCCTTAAAAACGGCAATCACCGAAACCGTGTCCGTAATTGCCAGAATCACCCCTGCCAACAGTGCCGGAACCCACGCCAGCGGTAGCCCAAACTTAAGCACAAGGGCAGTCACCCCCGATGAAATAACAACCCCCGGTCCTGCTAGTAACGCAATGGGCTTAATCGTGCTGCGAAGACGGCTGACATCCGTATTGATGGCTGCTTCAAACAGCAGAATCGGCATGAAAAGATTAAAAATTAACGAAGAATCCAGTCCAATCCGGCGGGGTAAAAATTCGGTCACTGCCAGCCCTGCGACTACCAACCCGGTAACATAGGGCACCCGCAAGCGGCGTGAAATCAAGGCGACTGCCGTTGCCACCAGCAGCAGGATGATGAGGACTCTGACCAGTTGAGCGACATTGCTCTGATCCCCGTTTACTGTTGCAATCAACCATGTCATAGGAACCTGACCTGAATCGTGGCTGGATAGCAGAATCGATAAGCTATAGTACTGATTTGTTGGTAAAACACGATATTCACATTGGACTGCAAGACCGTTCAAAGTCTATCGTTATAAGAGTTGAATCCACCCAGTCGCGCTTTAAAGGAACTACCCCGGTGAGTCCAGAAACCCTGCTTCCAACCTCTTCTGCCGTGACGGAACTGCCCCTTGGTTCATCTGCTCCCTTTGACCCGGCAGCCGACTTTGATCCTTACGTGATGGCAACCTATGGCCGCTACCCGATCGCCCTGGAGCGAGGAGAAGGCTGCCGCGTTTGGGATACGGAAGGGCGAGAATATCTGGATTTTGTAGCGGGAATTGCCACCTGTACCCTGGGTCATGCTCATCCAGTCATGGTGGAGACCGTGACGCGGCAAATTCAAACCCTGCACCACGTCTCCAATCTTTACTACGTTCCAGCTCAAGGAGCCTTAGCCAAGTGGCTCGTAGAGCATTCCTGTGCCGATCGCGCCTTTTTCTGCAATTCGGGGGCAGAGGCAAATGAGGGGGCGATTAAGCTGGCACGCAAGTATGCCCATACGGTCTTGAATATTGAGAACCCGGTCATCCTGACTGCCCATGCCAGCTTCCACGGACGCACCTTGGCAACCATTACCGCCACCGGACAGCCGAAATACCAGAAAGGCTTTAGCCCACTAGTACCTGGTTTTTACTATGTTCCCTATAACGATATTGAGGCACTGGAGCAGGCAATTGAGGAACTGGATAGGGGAGAGCGCCAGGTAGCCGCCATTCTGCTAGAAGCATTGCAGGGAGAGGGGGGCGTGCGTCCGGGCGATCGGGCTTATTTCCAGCGCATCCGTCAAATCTGTGATGAAAAGGGGATCCTGTTAATCTGCGATGAGGTGCAGGTAGGCATGGGTCGCTCTGGGCACCTGTGGGGCTACGAAAATCTGGGAATTGAACCGGATATTTTCACCTCTGCGAAAGGGTTGGGGGGCGGTATTCCAATCGGAGCAATGCTGTGCAAATCCCACTGCGACATTTTTCAACCGGGAGATCATGCCAGCACCTTTGGGGGCAATCCCTTTGCCTGTGCCGTTGCCCTCTCTGTGTGTCAGACAATCGAGCGAGAAAACCTACTGACCAATGCTCAGGAGCGGGGGGAACAGTTGAGAGCCGGACTGCGAGCGATCGCAGAAAAACACCCCGGCACTATTGCTGAAGTACGAGGTTGGGGTTTAATCAATGGTTTAGAACTGAGCGTTGAAAGTTCTCTCACCTCCGCTGATGTGGTGAAAGCTGCCATTTCCCAGGGCTTGCTGCTCGTCCCGGCGGGTCCTAAAGTTGTTCGCTTTGTGCCGCCTCTGATTGTCAGTGCAGCAGAAATTGATCAGGCACTAAAGGCGGTGGAAATGGCGTTTTAGGAAAAGCGTTTTCGCCCGAACCCAGCCAGCTTCAGTTTGGTCCGCTGGCGCTTACCCGTGCCATGGGTCAGATCGCATTGAACGAAGGAGTAGAGTGCCTTCATTTCATTGCATAGAGGGGTTACTTTTCGGGATCCACCCCTGATTTTGGCTGGCTCAATCCCTAGCCAAAATGCTTGATGGCACAGTGTTCCAAGTGATTGCTGTATTTCTTCCGTCGGGATTTGAGCAATCGCAGGGTGTAATAAAGCCAGATTAACGAGACCAGTGGTATCCCATAAGCTCACAATCAGAGAGAACCCAAATCGAGTTACAGCGGTTTTCAGACGAGTGCCACACAGGCGATGCCTTGAGATGAATGCGAAACAATGGATCGGTGTGGCATACACAAATGAAAATGGCTGTAAGTAAATGGACAAATATTTCCTGGGCATAAAGCAGTAGATCTCCTTATATCGCAGACCTAATCAGTTGTGAGAGTGAGCAACTTTCGACTCCGCTCAGCACTCGGTCAGTCAGTGAAAACCTTAATGCACGGTTCTCCAGGCTGAGCCTCGGAACAGCGATTGGGAGGCTCTGTCTCTAGCGCTGATAGAGGCAGAGCCTCCACGTTTACCATTCCCCGGCAGAGACTTGGAACGAGATGGATGGATGATAGGAACGTGCGGTCACTCCTATGTTTCCGCTGATGTCAGTGTTATTGATTCGCCGATTCATATTCCTCCAATAAATCTTCGAAATATTGGATATGCCGATCGATTCCATGCTTGACGGCTGAAATCACACTGGCTCGTTTGACTGAATTCTGCTCATGACGAGACAGTACCGGGCGAATGGAATCCTGGAAATGATTTGCCTCTAATTCTGCATGTAAGCTCAGCCAGGTGGGAAACTTCAGGTCGCGAGTCTCAAAGTAGGATTGAAGAATCCTGGTATTCCTGATTGATACACACAATTCTCGACCACTGAGTGCAGCAAGAGTTTCGTAAAAGTTGTCGGTGCCATAGCCAAAGTCGTCGAAAAAGGAACGCTCATAGGACGTGGTTGCACGGCTGCGTTGAGAAATCGTAATTTCATCATCACTCAAGCCAAGCGCATGGAGAAATTCCCTATACATCTGATTATGTCCATCTTGTAAATCTGTAAAGATGTGATCCGCCAGCGATAGAAGGGCAGATTCTTGCTCTGGATCAGTACAACTCTCAGCTTTGACAATGCATAACCCAAACCACTGGTGCAGGCGATCGCGCCAATGACGATACTGCAAAAAGACATATTGCATCACAGATGGCGAGATGCTTTCTGCTTTAAGTAAGCTAAAGAAGCGACTATGATCGAGGGCTGTATGGCAGTAGGCAATTGTTTCAGCTGTGATTGCAGCCTCTTGGGCTTTTAGCGCTGGAGGCAGTTCAACCGTCCGATTCAGCCGACTGGAAGTCAGTACAATTTCAGGTGCCACTTTCATAAATCCTGTCTTGATTGTGATTCAGTGATTGGATGAAAGTAAGCTTAAGGGAAGACTAATATTCTAGTAAGGTGATTTTAGATATATTAGTATGATTTCTAAGATATACTAATCGATCCTATGTCCCTTCAACCCTGGCAGCAGCTTGAAATGCGACAACTCCAGTATTTTGTGGAGTTAACCGCAGAAGCAGGTGAGAAAAAGAGTTTTAGTAAAGCGGCTGAACGGTTAAATGTAGAGCAATCCTACCTCAGCAAAACCATTGCAACCCTGGAAGCAACATTGAGTGTAGAACTATTCGATCGCACTCGTCGCCCTCCCATGTTAACGACTGCTGGAAAGGTTTTTCTGAACGAACTTCAGATCGCTTTGGCTGCACTTGAACGAGCGGTGAGACGGGCACAGGAAGCTAATCGCGGTGAAATTGGCAAATTAGTTGTAGTCGTCAATACTGCGATTGCTAACAGTTTATTGCCGGATATTCTCAAAAACTTTCGGCATCGCTACCCCAACGTTGAATTAGAACTGCGTTCAATGACCATTAAGGAAATGCTTCAGGGACTACGGGATAGTTCCATTGATGTTGGGTTTGAACATTTGCCGAATCCTTACTCAGAGGATCCAAACCTGAAGTTCCTGCCAATTGCGCAAGAGTCCTTCGTCGTTGCATTGCCAAAGAATCATCCGCTTGCTGGGCGATCGCATATTTCACTCCAGTCACTTAAAGATGAGCCTTTAATTCTGCCCCCGATTGATGCGGTACCTTCCTATGAAGTGGTCCTATCCCAACTTGAACAGATAGGTTTCAAGCCCATATTGCTTGAAACGGTCAAAGCAACCTGGATGGTGATCAACCTGAGCCTGGTGGCAGCGGGTGCAGGCGTTTCAATCCTACCTGACAATGTCCAAACGCTCCAGCGGGAGGATGTGGTGTATTGCAGATTGCGGGATGCACCTTTATCTCGACAAATTGCGGTCGTGTGGCGGCGCGCCGATCTTAACGACCTGGAGCAACCATCCCCTACCGATTCAATCTTGCTGCGTCAGTTTCTGATGGTAGTTCAAGAAGCGGCAGAAAAGGGAAAAACTCCTTAGACCTATCCCACACTGAGTGCCATCAGTTCATCACTCATCTCAAAGTTAGCGGTGACGTTTTGGATATCATCCAGATCTTCCAAAGCATCCATCAGCTTCAGCAGGGAGTGTGCCTGGTCTGAGTCGCTTACTTCAACCGTGTTGTTGGCAATCCAGCGCAGCTCTACCCGGCTGACGGTGTAGCCCTTGTCTTTAAGGGTCTGGCTCAAGGTTTCCAGGTTGGTTGGATCAGTAAGTGCCTCGGCGGCGGTTCCCGCTTCCACTTCGACCAGTTCGTAGGTATCGGCTCCGCCCTCCAGGAATGCCTCCAGCAGGTCTTCTTCATTGATCTCGCTGGTTGTTCCGTTACGGCGTTTACGCCCACCTTCCTGGGGAGTCAAGGACACCTCAACGACACCCTTCTGGTCAAACATCCAGCCAACGCAGCCCGTTTCTCCCAGGTTGCCCCCATTTTTGCTAAAGGCAACCCGTAGATCCGCCGCAGTGCGGTTGCGGTTGTCGGTCAGAGCTTCAATTAAAACGGCAACCCCACCGGGACCATAGCCTTCGTAGCGAATCGCTTCCAGGGCGGCGTTATCGGGTCCTAGTTTGCCTGCCCCTTTGGCGATCGCCCGTTCAATATTGTCATTCGGAATTCCGGCTGCCTTCGCCTTGTCAATCGCCGTTCGCAGTTGAAAATTCCCATTCGGGTCAGCCCCACTGCGGGCAGCGACGATAATTTCCCGCGAAATCTTAGTGAAAACCTTGCCTTTAACGGCATCGACCCGCGATTTTTGGCGCTTAATATTCGCCCACTTACTATGTCCAGCCATACCCTAACGATGGAAGCAATCAAACTCAAAAGCATCATTTATATAGGATAGTCAAAGATGGCGTGACTGTCCCTCAGGTTGACCTAGACCTCCGACCATAACCTTCATTTCATTACCGCACCGTCGTCAGGATTCCGTCCCCAACGAAGACGGGCACAGGATTGGTGATATCTGGGTAAGCCGCAATCCCGTACTGATAAGCTGCGCCAGCAGGGAATTTTGTGGGTTTGATAGCCACTGTGAGGCTGCTGCCGGACGGGAGAGATGGCTTAAACCCAAGCCAAAGCACTCCTGTTTCATCCACCCAGCTTCCGGCAGGGGCGATCGCCTGCCCCACCGCCTCCCCCCTTCCCATAAACACCTGGGTACTGGACAGATCCACGGAAAGAGGTGTTATTTGATTGGGTTGACCGGGTTGGGTGAACGAAAAGGAAAGTCTGGCAAATCGTCTGTCCGTCTTTTGGGGTAGGGTGATTGTGAAATAATAGGTGCCATTTCGGGCAGTAACCCGATTCCCATTTTTGACAACGGACGGGGCCAGTCGCAAACCGGGTTGTTCTACTGGGCGCTGTTCGAGGGCAACTGCCCAGGGGTTAAATAGAACATTGGTGATTGTCAATGGTAGAACCAGGATTAGCGATCGCATGATAACCTCCAGAAGAATCCATAGGTTTGTTGCAGGTGTCAGGTGTCAGGGTAAAAAGGACGATGTAACAAGATTTTGTACTTGCTAATTTGTCCTACCCTTTATGGCTACCGCTGTAAATTAAAAAAGCCTGTAGAAGAACGGTATTCCTCTACAGGCAACCGACTCACTCACTCAGCAGGAGGAAACACAGCTTTTAACCAGGTGTCAGGTGTCAGATGTCAGGTGTCAGGTATTAAATGCTATACAAACCTCACCACATCTCGATTCAGGTTGATGCGGTTCTCTCCGGTTGGGAAGCCTGCCTTGCCATCCCCATCGCCATCAATATTGGTGTGGATGTTGACATAGAAGTTGCCCGCCAATAGCGCTGCTTGCTCCGCTGGCGTTAGGTTGAATTCGCCCTCAAGCGTGCCGGACTTGGCATCAGTGGGAGTATTTTCAAAGAAGCGGACCACGGTGGCATCGGCAAAGTTACCACGACTGTCTCCAGCAGGGCTGAAGTGCAGATGGGTTCCAGAAAGGAGATTTCCTTCTACATCTTTGGGCACTCTCAAGAAGCTTTCAACCAGTGCTGCGGGGTCAGAGCCATTGAGGATTTTAGCGTTTGGATCAATCTCTCTTTCTCCCTGACTGAAAAGGGGAAACCCATCAAAGTTTTCGTAAGTACCGTTGATGCTAAGAACACCCCCTTTCAACTCTGTGGTCAGTTCAGAGGTGCCAGGGCTATCGGTGCGGAAGGGAAACTCGGTGCCGCCCCCTCCCCGTGCCGTATTAAATTTGAAACCATCATCACCGACATAAAGGAAGTCATCTCCAGCACCACCAATTAGGCGATCGCGTCCCTGGGTACCAGTTAGTTGCCCACTCCCTCGTTGGGTTTTTAAGCCCAGTTTCTTGTGATTGGAAAGGCTGGCTTCTGCCTGAGCAGTGCCTTTAACAAAGTGTTTCTCAGAAATATCGCTAGACTTGACAAATGCCAGGGATGCAAGAATATGCCCTGTTTTTTTGTCGATAATTAGCGTGTTCGTGACGGCATCCAGGGGTTGCTCCAACCCTCCTTTACCAAGGTTTTTACCTTGTGCAATCACAATGTCTTTGGGATTGATACCGTGAAGCGCAAAGCGATCGCTGGCTGGGTCAAAGTCAAAGATTCGGTTGGTGGTTTCCTTACCCAAAATAATAGTGTCTTTACCAGTGCCAGTAGTGATTGTGTTAAATCCACGTCCCGTTGCCCGAATGATATCGCTATCACCCGAACCAATCACCACATTATTACCCCCTTTGGGATTGAGGTAATCGCCCTTGGCACCGAGATTATCCGTAAATGAGGTATCGCGACCCACTTTTTTGGGATCCAGGCTGCGAGCAGAGTCTACCTGATCCAACCCGGTATGGAGTTCAAACTTGCTGACTGCTGGGGCGTGGTTATGATCATCCGGTGTCGATGTGAGCGGCTGCTTTTCATCGGGTGCCAACACATCATTGAGGGACTTTTCCAGTTCTGATTCCTGCAAAGAAGAGCCAACCGAGGGAGCTGTTGAATGATCGGCATGGGCAGCGCTCAACAATGGTTCTGCAACAGCCGTATTCGAGTTATGGGCCAAATTATGGTCGTGATCAAGTCCTGCCATGAGAAACTCCTTGACATTGGAAAAACAACAAACAAACAAACAAGGTTAGACTTCTTATAGAAATGAAGCTGTTGAGTTTAAAGCTCTAGTAATAACCCTTCATTTTCCATAGGTTTGATAAATGCGATTAACATCAATACTGTTAGAAGATATGATGTTGCAAATGCTGATCTAACCTATAGTGAAATGTAGAGCTATCTCACAAGCGAGGAAACGCAAATTAGATGGCTCAAAAACTTCAATTCTTCTAAAAAGCCTGCTAGCAAATGTCTAATTGAAAACGAAACTCTAGTTAGTCACTCAAGCTGGTAGATGTAAGAATATGCCACACAGCCAATACTAGCTGCATTTAGATACTGTGGAGACAGTACAACTAGATGGGAGGCTACAGATAGTAAAAGTCAGCTTCGGATCAGTGAAAAATCTGAGTGAAACCGGGCTAAATCCTATCCATAACTAGAACCATCGTTTCTTTAAGGGAAATTTCTGGATTTCTAGGTGGATGCAATTTAGAGCGTGTTTTCAAGTGCAAACCCTTGCTGTGCGTCAACTATAGCAACCTTCAACTGAATGGCAACCCTGATTGAAGTGAATGGCGATCGCTCAACTGGCTAACCTCTCACAGAGTAATGCAAATATGCTTTTAGGAACACCGATGACTAGACCAATTTAAAAACTGACCCCATTACTGGAACCATAATACCAGTTGGTTCCAATTAAAAATCTACTCTCACCCTCGCCCTCGCCTACAGGGTGAGGGAACAAGATTTCTAGCTCGCTTCTCTATGGGGAGAAGGGTTGGGGATGTAGCTTATTTCCCGCAGAGTCGGCTAAATCATACACGCATTCAGCAATGCCAATTTCAGTTCATCCAAATTGAAACCAGCGCAATTTGCTGCTGTGACCACTCCCTTTGTTGGGCTAAACTCACCGTTGGAGATTGTGGCAGGAACTCCAACACAGGGAACCATCAAGCTCTCCGGTTTAGGTAAGAGGACGTTTCTACTTTCCTCTACTTCTAACTTGCCAGGTCCTGTCGATTAGACTGCTTGTTGGATCTCACCTGTACGACTCTGGCGATGAGTCAGCCGAAAGTTGTATAAACCAGAGGTCGTTTCCATCACATCATCAACCTAATGGGCTATCTGATTGCAAAATTTCTGCACCAAAATTTGACATCGCTTGATCCCTCCAATCAGCTTTCCACTTCCACCCGGACACTGAAAATCGCTTGATTCTCACGCTTCTGTTCATCACTCAATGCTGCCCTGCGTGGCTTCTTCTTGGGTTGCTTCACCGTCACTCCCTCTGGGGCATAACCTTGATGCCAAAAGGTACTCTTTGAGGAATCATAGCCTTCCTCTTCGGCAATCTTCTTACCCTGGCTTTTTGCCTCCATTAAGTGTCACTCAAAAGCATCACCTTCCACCCCGTTGAGTGCTCACATTTGAATCAGGTGCCACTTTTGGTTAAAACAAACGGGTTGCCTTTTACCCATAATGGAGAATCAACAACTCGTTCTGCATCTCTATCCATTTGTAGAAGCAATATGCCAGGGAGAAATGTATATTGATGTCAACAATGGGTATGGGGGATGGCGTGTTGATCGCTTTTCCTTAACTTACTGATCCTTCTGGGTTCGCACTCACACGTCAACAGGAAGGAAACAGGAAGGAAACTATTCTCCCCCTTATCAGGGATTCCGCATGTGCTTACATGGGGCTGACCTGCATTAGGCTTGGGTGGATGATATCGCGATCGCCTGTAAAGGCAAAAGTTGTGAAGTTGGCAATTTTGAACGAATTCAACTATAAATCCGTCAAGCTATAGAACCTACTGAAACTGAACTGCTCTTAATTAAAACAAAGACAGGAACACACCCAGATGGATCACCAGCAACAAGGTCGAACTTTAATACGAGCATCGCATTCAGATTCGCAAGACCAACCAATTCCTCAACCACCTCAGGGAATGGAACAATTGAAGTGGTTGGGTCCCAGCTTTATCTGGATGTTGTCGGCGGCAGGCTCCGGCGAACTTCTGTTTACACCTCGAATAGCCGCCCTGTATGGTTACACTTTGTTGTGGGCATTACTTGGCGCTGTGATTTTAAAGTGGTTTATTAATCGGGAGGTTGGTCGCTTTACCGTTTGCACAGGTGCCACGATTTTAGAGGGGTTTAAACAACTGCCAGGACCTAAAAACTGGGCAGTCTGGTTAATTCTGGTACCCCAATTTGCGGTTGCTATTTCCACGGTCGCTGGAATGGCAGGAGCAGCGGCAACAGCGCTGATCCTGGTGACGGGTGGTACGGCACAACGTTGGACAGTGATTATCATTCTGGTGACTGCCGCGATCGTCTTTTTGGGGCAGTATGACGTTGTCGAAAAAGTCTCCTCTTTTGTGGGAATTGCCCGTACCCTGGCGGTTGTCACCGCAGTAGTCTTTGTCTTTCCTAATGTGCGTGAGCTTGTGGCTGGTTTAGTCCCTCAAGTTCCTCAGGATGTGCAATACCAGGAAATTTTGCCGTGGTTGGGGTTCATGCTGGCAGGCGCAGCCGGAATGATGTGGTACTCCTACTGGGTGGACGCACGTGGCTATGGAGCGACTGCTCTAAAGCAAGAACAGCCCCTTCAGGTCAAACAGCTCGATGGAGAGCAGCAACAACGACTACAGGGGTGGGTACAGTTAATGACGCTCTCCAACACGCTCGCCGTGGTGGGAGCATTGCTGGCGGCACTGGCTTTTCTGATCCTTGGGGGTGAGTTGTTACGCCCAGAGGGTCTCGTTCCCAAAGAAAATCAGGTGGCAGAAACATTGGGTAATCTATTGGGAAATATCTGGGGACCGTTTGGCTTCTGGTTCATGATCGCGATCGTGTTTATCACGTTTTGCAGTACCACGCTATCGGTACAGGATGGCTTTGGACGGATGTTTGCCGATGGTACGCAGATTCTTCTACAAGGGTTTGGCGTTCGGCAAAGTCGGTGGACCAATGAAAAGTTTCTCCGGAAATTTTACATTGCGACCTTGCTAGCTATTTTACCGATCGCCATTTATCTATTCTTTGAGAAACCAGTTGGATTGCTGCAAACAGCGGGCGCGATCGAGGCTGCTCATATTCCAGTGGTTGCTGGACTCACACTATTCCTCAATCACCGAATGTTGTCGCGCAAGTTACGTCCATCAGGAATTACATTCTGGGGCACTGTGACTGCGGGCTTGTTCTTTGCAGCGTTTGCGGTGACTTATCTGTTGCAACTGACAGGCGTGATCGGTTCCAGTTATAGTTGACCGGCGATAAATTTATCTGAATGTTTAACCAATGCCCCTTGATTCGTTTTTAAGCCCTTTTAGTTCTGGTCTAACTTTTGTTGAATTCATTATTGGAGGTTCAATCTCATGAAACTAAAGTCCCTAAACTCTAAAAAAACCTTACCACTTGCCTTATTTCTCGTTTTAATTCCTTTGGCATCCTGCCGAGTTGAACAAGAAAGAGCAGCGCAACTACCGGATGTTGATGTGAACGTCGAACCAGGACAGTTACCCAAATACGACATTGAGGGACCTGATGTCAATGTGGGAGTAACAGAACGCACTGTTACCGTGCCGAAAGTCATTGTAGTACAGGAAGAACAAACGGTTGAGGTTCCCTATATTGATGTGGATGTTCCTGGTGCAGAACGGAAAGAGCGCACCATTACCTCGGAAGTTGAAGTCCCTTCCGCTGGCTACAGCCTGAATATTCGCGGTGTCTATGCGGTTAATAATGAGCTATGGGTGGTTTCTCGTTTAGAAGAAACAAATCCGAATGCGCCGAAAGCTACAACACGAGCTTCCGATCGCATTGTGATTAATGCTCCCGATATGCCTGTGCGTCAATTTATTGTGGGCGATCGCCCAAGTGGCGTGTTCAATGAACAGTATCAATTCATTGGCAATCGTCAGCAGATTCAGTCCCAACTCAACGCAGGGCGCCAGTTATACGAAGAGAGCGCAGCCAGCTAAGTCATGCTTGACTGGATCATCAACACGATCTCCAATCTAAGTTACTGGGGCATTGCTCTGCTGATGTTGCTGGAGAATATTCTTCCGCCCATTCCCTCTGAGGTCATTATGCCTCTTGCAGGATTTACGGTAAGGCAGGGCAAATTGAATTTTTTTGGGGTAATTGCAGCAGGAACAATTGGTTCTGTTGTAGGTGCAGTGCCCTGGTATTACATTGGTCGGCAAGTTGGGGAGAAGCGGTTGCGGAAATGGATCGATCGCCACGGTCAATGGCTTGCCCTTTCTAGGGAAAACATCGATCAATCGAAACAATGGTTTAACCGATATGGCGGCATTGTCGTTTTATTTGGTCGTCTGATTCCAGGCATTCGAACATTCATTTCTGTACCCGCTGGTTTTGAGGAAATGCCGTGGTTCAAGTTCTTGCTTTATTCCACGATTGGAACCATTTGCTGGAATGTGTTACTGACCTATGCAGGATTCTTGCTTGGACAGAACTTTCAAGTCATTGAGAAGTTCTTAAAACCAATATCTGGGGCTGTACTGATTGGGTTATTAATTGGTTTTAGCGTTTGGGTGATGAGGCGGAAAAAACAAAACAAGAAGCACAAGTGGTAATCCGAAGTGATCACGGAATGACCCAATAAGGAGAAAGAACTATGGCGCAGGCGACAAAAACCGATTTCAAGAAGCCCCAGGCAACAAAGCCTGTTTGTAATCGAATTGCGATCGTGTTTGACTTTGATGACACGTTAGCTCATGACACGTATGATGAATTAATCAAACGCTTAGGGCTAAATGTTGATGAGTTTCGCCAGCAACGGTACGAACCTTTGAAAGAAGCGGGATGGGATCATGTTGCAGCCAGGTTTTATTCTTTAATTCAAGAATCCAAACAGCGCCAAGAAAAAATTACCCAAGACTACCTGATCCAGTTTGGACAGGAGCTACAGCCGTTTGATGGTGTAACTGAGATGTTCGATCGCCTGCTTCAGCGAGTGCAGGAACTCAACCCCGAGATTGAATTAGAGTTTTACATCATTACCGGCGGATTTGCGGAAGTGGTTCGTCATACCTGTATTGCAGGTTACTTCAAACAAATTTGGGGGTGTGAATTTCATTATACCGACAATGGTGAAATTGAATTCTTGAAGCGCAGTATTAGCCACACGGAAAAAACTCGGTATTTAATGCACATTGCTAGTGGACAAGATCAGATTGATGGGGATGGGCGATCATTCGCTTATCGGGATGCTTCAGAAGAACAGCTACATATTCCACTTTCCCAAATGATCTATGTGGGGGATGGGGCATCTGATGTGCCTTGTTTTTCAGTCTTAAATGATGAAGGCGGCATTGCCCTTGGCGTTTACAAAAGAGATACGGTTACTGAATGGACTCAGCAAATTGAGGTGACTGAAAGCCAGCGAGTGATGAATCTTGCGCCTGCCGATTACCAGGAAGACTCGGAATTGATGCGATCGCTCACCTTAGCCGTTGAAAGCTTGTGTAAACAAATTGCTTTACGACAACTCAGTGCTGGAGAGTAGAGGGCAATACTAATGAATCGGACTCAAAGAAAACAAAAAACCTGGTTGGGGTTGAGTGTAACAACTTTTCTGTTACTAGTTTTGATTCATTTGGCATTACCGATGATATTTCTACTATTTCAAATTCCTTCTTTCACAGTTGGTCAGCAAGGTTGGATATTAAACTGGCAGAATAACGAAGCAGGATCAGGAATTGAGTTTAATCTATTATTTTTGCTGGGAGTAGCTATAGTGATTAGCTCAATTTTAGTATTAATCAGAGCTAAAAAAAACTAATATTTTGGCAGCATTGGGAGTGAGTAAAAAAATCATAGTTTGGTGCTCTAAGAATGAATAAGTACTGGTGGCGACGAATCAAATATTCTTTATTAGCCCTATTCGGCTGCTTACTTGTACTAGTACTTTGGAGCCTGCTAGAACCTTACTATTTGGATCGAAACATCGTTGATGTAGAAGTTCCAGCATTACCCCAAACCTGGCAAGGAAAGCAGATTGCTGTCGTTGCAGATTTTCAAATTGGGATGTGGATGACCAATACTAGCACTGTCGAACAGGCGATCGCGCAAATTATTACAGCTCGTCCTGCTGTTGTGCTCATGGCAGGTGATTTTGTGTACAAGCCGGGAGGAAACTTACAACCCGAACTCGATCGTGTTATTGAACTAGTGCGTCCGCTTGCTGCGGCTCAGATTCCTACTTATGCCGTTTTAGGGAATCATGATTATGGGGCAGCAGGAGGGCAACAACGCGCAACCCAAATTCGACAAGCCCTAGAGGAGACTGGGATTCGAGTATTGCAAAACCAGGCGATCGCCCTTGCTGAGACTGGTCAAGCAACCGAGAATGAGAGCCTTTACCTGGTTGGGATCGGGGCTTATTTACCCAAGCAATCTCAGCCCCTCAAGGCGATCGCGCAAGTTCCTGATCAAGCTGTTCGCTTCGTTTTTATGCACAATCCAGCTTCGTTTGCTGACCTTCCTTCAAACACAGCCCCGGTTGCTGTTGCCGGACATACCCACGGCGGACAGATCCGGATTCCGTTCATGTCGGATTGGTCGTGGATGGCGCTTGTAGAGGATAAACGGAGCTGGTCATGGCTCTCCAAAATCAGAGGTGATGTCGTGCGTGTATCTGGTTGGATTCCGGGCTATGGCAATGCGGAAAATCACCTCTATATCAATCGTGGCATTGGCTTCAGTCACTTACCCATTCGGTTTAATTGCCGTCCCGAATTAACGATATTCACCCTGCAACCACAGACACCACCATAAACCTGACTATGCAATTGGAATAATCATATGACCCGTCGAAATTCTTCCCCCCCTGATATTCAACGTTCCGCTCGCCAAGCCGCATCCCATCCCTGGGTAGAACGGTTGGCACGGTTCGGCTATGCCGCAAAAGGAGTTGTGTACTTCATTGTTGGACTACTGGCAGCTCAAGCTGCTTTTAGCACGGGTGGTAAAACAACAGATACAAGCGGCGCATTAGCCACTATCGTCAACCAACCGTTTGGAACGTTTCTGCTTGTATTGGTCACAATCGGGTTGATTGGCTATGCGCTCTGGCGTGTTGTCCAGACTATTTTTGATCCAGAACATTCTGGTGAAGACATGAATGCTAAGCGAATTGTGCAGCGGATTGGTTATGCATTTAGTGCGATCTCCTATGCAGGGTTAGCCTTCACGGCAATCAAGCTTATCATGGGGTTGGGAAGCCGCAATGGTGATACAACTCAAGATTGGACAGCACGATTTATGTCCCAACCCTTTGGGCGCTGGTTAGTTGGGCTGGCTGGTTTGGTAGTAATCGGAGTCGGGATTGCCTATCTTTATCAGGCTTATCAAGCAAAGTTCCAACGCCATTTTAAGGGGCATCAAATGAGCGAGACAGAACGCAAGTGGGCAAAATGGTTGGGACAATTCGGGATTGCGGCAAGGGGCATTGTGTTTGGTATTATTGGGCTGTTTTTAGTTCTTGCTGCGCTGCATTCGAATGCTAGAGAAGCGAGAGGGCTAGGCGGGGCACTAGCGACTCTGGCACAGCAACCGTTTGGTCCCTCGTTATTAGGTATCGTCGCTCTTGGCTTGATTGCTTATAGCATTTATTCATTAATTGAAGCTCGCTATCGACGTATTATTCAGCTCCAGTAACATGACCGTTTACGAAGGAGAGCATGTGATGAAGTCAGCTATTGAACGTACCTGTTGGGCGATCTCAGAAGGTTATATTCCGGCTTACGGCACTGGTACGGAACCCCAGTTCACCAGTCACGAAACTGCCTGTATGCTGAATACTTCCGATCAGGATGCCCAGGTCGAAATCATGATTTACAGCGATTGTCATTTGGTTAAGCCACACGATTCCCTACTCCCCACTCCCTACTCCCCGTCTTTCCTGTGGTCTACGCATCTGAAAACTGCTGTATGTTAGTGATCGTGATCCTGTGGGTCCTTACCGCGTCACGGTTCCAGCTCAACGTACCCAGCATGTGCGATTTAACGATTGGAATAATCCCGAACCCATTCCGCGTGATACAGACTATGCCAGCGTTATCACCTCTGATGTACCCATCGTTGTACAGCATACCCGGTTAGATTCTTGTCAGGCTGAAAATGCCTTGCTCAGCACGATCGCTTATGCCAATAGTTAGAGTCACAATAATTTCTAATCGATAACAATTGAAGCAAGAACACTAAAAACAGATTGCCCAAGTAATTCATCATGCAGACTTTTTGGTACAAAAACGCAGTTGTCTACTCACTTGATGTTGAAACATTCATCGACTCGAATGGGGATGGAATTGGCGACTTTCGAGGACTAACTGACCGTTTAGATTATCTGGGTGGTCTGGGTATCACCTGTCTCTGGTTATTACCGTTCTACCCAACGCCAAATCGAGATAATGGGTACGATGTGATGGATTATTACGGCGTTGATCCCCGTCTGGGAACGTTGGGGGACTTTGTAGAGTTTGTGCATCAAGCCCGAGATCGTGGGATTCGAGTGATTATCGATCTTGTCATCAACCATACGTCGATTGAGCATCCCTGGTTCCGACAAGCCCGCAAGGATAAAAAATCACCCTATCGAGAGTATTACGTTTGGACGGGCGATCCCCAACCTCAACCGAGTCTGGTTGCCTTTCCCACGCAGGAAGACAGCATTTGGGAATATGATGACGAGGCTGGCGAGCATTACCTGCACCACTTTTATAAAGAACAGCCCGATCTTAATATTGGCAATCCGGCAGTGAGGGAGGAAATTCTGCGGATTATGGGCTTTTGGCTAGAGTTAGGCGTATCCGGTTTTCGGATTGATGCAGCCCCCTTTGTGATTAAAGATATCGGGATCAAAAATACGAGTCCCGAAGAACTACAAAACTTTCTCCAACACATGCGGGAGTTTGTTGCGTCTCGGTGCTCCGATGCCATTCTGCTCGCAGAAGCAAATGTTTCGCCAGAGCAAATGTCAGTTTATTTTGGGGATGGAAATCGGATGCAAATGTTGTTTGGTTTCCTTCTCAATCAACATTTGTTTTTAGCCCTGGCAAGACAAGAAGCTGATGCCCTGAAAGATGGGTTAAAGATGTTACCCAACATTCCTGATAATGGGCAATGGTTGAACTTTGTGCGGCATCATGATGAACTGACTCTCGATCGCCTCAGTCAAGACCAGCAGCAAGAGATTTTTGCCGCCTTTGCACCAGAAGAGAACATGCAAATCTTTGGGCGTGGCATTCGACGACGGTTACCGCCCATGGTGCAGAACGATCGCCGCCGGATTGAGATGATTTATAGTCTGGCATTTACACTACCCGGCACTCCCCTCCTGCGATATGGCGATGAGATCGCGATGGGAGATGATCTCTCATTGCCAGGGCGAGATAGTGTACGAACCCCAATGCAGTGGGCTGATCAGCCCAACGGGGGCTTTTCTTCAGCCGCATCAGAAGCACTGCCTCGTCCTGTAATTGCGGAAGGCGAGTATGGCTATCAACACACTAATGTTGCGGTTGAACAACGTCATCCGGCATCCTTACTCAATTGGATGGAGCATCTCATCCGCACTCGTCGTCAATGTCCTGAGTTTGGTGATGGGCAATGGCGGATTCTGCCCACGGATGAACCGGCGGTCTTTGCTCATATCAGTGAGACAAACAGAACAGCAATGCTGGCAGTCCATAACCTGAGCGATCGCCCCTGCGTGGTAACCTTACCAGACATTGAGCCGCATCAGTTGGTGGAAGTCTTTAACGATAGTTTCTCTTTGATTCGGCGAAACGAGCCCTATCAATTGTCAGATCACAATACCGGCTCTTTACCCATCAATGCCTATGGTTATCGCTGGTTTCGAGTTTATCTAAACCATTCATAACACTGCAATCAAACAAGGCTAGGTTTATGACATACATCGGCTATCACGCCTCCCATGAACAGTTCAAGCCCAGTGAGTTGTTACGCTACGTTCAAATGGCAGAGCAAGCGGGATTTACCCACGTACTTTCATCCGACCATTTTCATCCCTGGAGTGAAACGCAAGGGCAGAGCGGGTTTGCCTGGTCCTGGTTAGGTGCTGCGATGCAAGCAACGCCTAACCTGTCTTACCGAGTGGTAAATGCACCGGGAGACCGCTATCATCCCGCCATCATTGCCCAAGCTGCGGCAACTCTGGCAGAGATGTTTCCCGAGCGCTTCTGGATTACGGTAGGCAGTGGGCAGGCATTGAATGAACACATCACTGGGGGGAAGTGGTTGGCAAAGGGCGATCGCAATGCTCGCTTGAAGGAATGCGTGGACATCATGCGGGCATTGTGGGCAGGAGAAACGGTAAACCACAAGGGCTTTGTGTGTGTCGAAGATGCCAAGCTTTATTCCCGTCCTGAGAACCCTCCTCTCATTATTGGAGCCGCAGTTACCGCAGCAACGGCGGGATGGTTGGGCAGTTGGGCTGATGGACTGATTACCATTTCACGCCCATCTGACCAGTTAAAGCAAGTGGTGGAAGCATTCCGCCGGGGGGGTGGAGATGGCAAACCCATGTTGCTCAAGGTGCAGCTTTCCTACGACAAGACCGAAGAATCTGCCCGACAAAAAGCTCATCAGCAATGGCGCAACAATGTTTTCAAGAATATTGTGATGACTGAATTACGCACTCCAGAACAATTTGATGCGGCTGGACAGTTTGTGCAACCGGATGAACTTGATCGTTACATTAGAATTTCAGCCGATATCCATCAACATATTCAGTGGTTAGAGCAAGATATTAAACTTGGGTTTGATGAATTGTTGCTCCACAATGTGAATCGAGAACAAATTCAGTTTATTGAAATATTTGGTGAAAGAGTCGTTCCTAATTTGAGATAAATTTTATATCTATTGATTTCCAACATAAGGTAGATGATGTTGCATCGATCCATTCATAGACTTAAACCAAGTAGAATCAATCGGTGTATGGTATGACTTTGTCTTCGATGCGGGACAAGTTCCCCAATATGAGATCGCTGATGTGGCTCGAACCACCGCTACCGGAATGGTCGTCAATCACCCCGATCCAGAGGTCTTGAATCCAAATCAGCCTGCCCCTCGTGGAGAAGTCGCGGCACTGGTTCATCAAGCCTTAGTCTATCAGGGGAAAATAGCTCCCCTCCCCACCAGTGAGACCGCTTCATCCTACATTGTGAGTCGTTAGTGATCAGCGAAATCAAGGGAATCAGTGATGCAAACTGAAATTGAGAATTTATTACCCAGTACTCATTTAGAGCGGGTTGCTGTTGTCCTGCGAGTTGCTGGCTGGTCAAGTTTTGTGACCCAGATTGTGCTGGCAGCAACATCCGGTGTGTTGCTGTTGTTAGCCGTATCTGGACGCAATTTTAATCAGTCAATCGTTGCGCCACCCGGTGTTGCGGGCGGCGCTATCACCACGACGCAAGCCACAACACCCAGTCTGGGAATTGGCATTTTTTGGGCAGTGGGAGGCTTTTTCGTATTGCTATTTGGCATCTACCTGGCATTTCGGCTCATCCGTTTCTCTAAACGTCTCCGCAATCCAAATCCGGTTATTCATCCTAAACGGGGTAAGGTGATGGAAGTGTTACGGCTGGCTGTGATTACGGGATTTGTAGGAATGTTGTTGATGATTTTAGGAAGTGGCGCAACCATTGGCGTGCTACTTGCTAAATCAGTTGCCCAACCGCAAGGGGTAGCAATCTATGACCCCAATCGCATTATTCGATCGCTGGATGTGTTTGTGGCAGCCGCAAATACAACAGGCATCACGGCGCATTTTGTAGGAGCATTTGCCGCACTGGGAGTATTTAACTGGTTGCATCGCCCTTCAGACCCGGTTTAGATCGCCGCGAATTAAGGCTGCTTTTCCATGTTTGATGATCTGAGTTCTATCACAACTCGGACAGTGTAAAGGTTCTAGCATTACTGGTATCTTTTCTGCCTCTAGGATCTCATTTGCAAATTCTACTATCTCATTGTGAGACCCACACGTCTATAACACTACCAGATCTGCCTTTCTATCCTTATATTTTTAGCACTACCATTAGCTCAATCGTTGCAACAACTCCAACAAGCCCAACTACAACTGGTGCAGAGTAACAAAATGTCTGCTCTGGGTAATCTGTTGGCTCGTGTATCTGGAAATCTGCAACCTGCAAAAGAGTATGTGAATGGCCTGCTGAAGCTGATTGATCTGTATCAACAAACTTACAGCAGTTTTTAGATGCGTAGACCACAGCAAAGACGGGGAGTAGGGAATCGTGTGGCTTAACCAAATGAAAATCGCTGTAAGTCTTCGAACCCATGAGAACCTACCGAAGTAGGGAGCAGGGAATAGAAATGAATGCTCAATAGTTACTGGTGTCTGGGGACGAGGGATTCAAAGGGCTTTCAGATGGGCTGGATGATCTGGTGGATGTGGGTGGGCTGACTAATAAGCTAAAAATGATCATGGTGAGAATTACACCACCCATAAATAGGAAGACTGTGGGCAGTTTCTGAGACATTTTCTTTTCCTCCAGGTTAGTGAACTGAAAATTAGCGGACTGATTTGACACCATCAAAGGCTTTAGTAATTTCTTCGGTGACATAGCTGATGGGGGCACGCTGTCGGACTTTAATCATGGCGACTACACTCATGCCGGGAGTGATGGGAAATCGTTCTGATTTACGATCTAAAAACTGGCGATCGAGGCGAACTTCAACTGGAAAAACGGTGGGCCCAGGGGTTGTTTCGCTTACTTTAACTGCCTCGCTACCCACTTTAGAAACAATGCCTTTGATGGAACCATATTCTGTAAATGGGTAAGCATCAATTCGGACATCTACCGGCATGCCAATTCGGATATTGGCAATATCGGCATTGGCAACCTGAACTCGTGCCGTCAGAGATTCGTTTGGAACCACTTGCAGTAGAGTTTGCCCAGGCTGAGCGACCACACCCGGCAGTTTAGGTCCGAGGTTAAACACAACTCCATCCACAGGTGCCTGTAAGTCTTGATTCTTTAAATCCAGTTTGGTCTGATTTAGTTGGGATGCCACCAGAACCAGTTGTCGCTGATTCTCTTTGATAGTGGTATCAAATTCAGCGTCCAGTTCTGCTAATCGGCGTTGCAAGTCCTGTTGGGTTTCGTTGAGCAGCTTTCCCTCTTCTACCTTTGTCTGTAGCTGGTTCACCTGCAACTGGCGCTTTTGCAGACTGTTCTGAATCATCTGTTTTTCTAGTTCACTGACGCTTACCCGTCGCTGAAGTAAGTTGACACGGGAAATGGCCCCCTGCTCGGCTAAAGGAGTTAACCGTCCTAAAAGTTCCTGCTCCGTTTGCAGTTGAAATCCGGTCTGGGCAAGTTGCGCCTCAGATTCGGCAATTTGTGATTGGATGTTGGTTTCCTGTAAGCGGGACAGCGATCGCAGATCCCACAGTTGCCGTTGAAATAGCTCAAACCGTTGTCGTTGTTCTGGTGACAAATGGCTGGGATCTCCGGTTATCTGTGCCACTAACAGCAACCGGGTTTGAACCCGATTCATCAGTTCAGGTGGAATCTTCGTTTCGCGTTGGCGTAAAGCTGCCATGGATTTACCCTGGTGAGCCATCCGCAGCATGGCTGTTTCATTCACGAGCTGCTCTCGCTGTGCCAGCAGGGCTTGCAACTGGTTATAAAGAGATGTTTTGTCCAGTTGCATGAGTAACTGCCCCTGTTCCACCACTTCCCCTTCCCGCACCAGGACTGCCGTCACTGTGCCACCCACCCTGGACTGAATCACCTGAGACTGGGACAGGGGTTCCAACTTGCCACTGGCATTGATCACCACATCAATCCGCGCCAGGACTGACCAGCCAACTCCGACAGTGATGCCAATCAGAATTATCTGAGTCACATGCTTAGTCCAGTTAGCGGCTGAGGGTAAACCAATTGATTTTGTATCCAGGTCTGCTTCGACCTGCTCTAACATACGGCGGTAGCGCGATCGCAGTGCTCTCAGGGGTGATAGTAGAGTCTGATGGAGTTTCATAGGAGTTGTTAGTGAGGAGTAAGGGGTGAGAGTTGAGAGTTAAGAGTTGAGAGTTGAGAGTTTGGATCATTAATCACTAATGACCAATGACCAATGACTAATGACCAATAACTAACAACTCCTCTTCATGCTTCTCTCGATTGCTGCGAGTACAGACAGTAGTAAAGTTGGCGGCGTGCGATCAAATCCTGGTGGGTTCCCTGTTCGACGATGATGCCGGATTGCATAAACAGAATCCAATCGGCGCGGGCGATGGTGTTGAGGCGATGGGTGATGAAAAAGCAGGTGCGATCGTGGAAGCGTTGCATCAAATTGGTGCAGACTTTTCGTTCGGTTTCATAGTCGAGGGCGCTGGTGGCTTCATCAAAAATCAGCAGACGGGGACTGCGAATCACGACACGGGCGATCGCAACTCGCTGGCGTTGTCCACCGGAGAGGCTGCTGCCCCGCTCTCCGACCTGGGTGTTGTAGCCGTCGGGCAGTTGCATGATGAAATCGTGTGCCTCGGCAATCTGGGCAGCGGTAATAATTTCTTCATCAGACAGGTTTTCAAACAGGGCAATGTTATCTCGGATGGTTCCGTGAAACAGAACCGCATCCTGGGATACAATGCCAACCTGCGATCGCAGGGAATTCAAATCCACTTTGCTGATGTCGTAACCATCAATGGTGATGCTCCCTGTCTGTGGCACATAGAGACGGGGGAGTAGCTTCATTAACGTACTTTTGCCGGAACCGCTCTGACCGACAATCCCAACAAACGTACCGGGGGCAATGTCCAGATCCACATTAGTAAGCTGAAGTTGTCCCGGTTTAAAGCCAAAGCTGATGCTGTGATATTGCACATGACCCGCGATCGCAGGCATTTGCAGATTCACTTTCTCACTGGATATTTCTTCTTCGGCGGGCGAATCGGCAATATCTGCCAGCAATTCCATTGATAGAGAGGTTTCCTGAAACCGCTGCCAGAGTCGTGCCAGCCGCAAAAGGGGACCTGTGACATAACCTGTTAGAATCCGAAAGGCTATCAGTCCACCCAGCGTCAACTCCCCTTGCAGCACCAGTTCTGCCCCGATCCACAATACTAATAAACTGCTGATGGTGTTCAGAAATTGGCTGTAGGAATAGAAGATGGTATTGACGGTTGAGGTAGTGAAGCCGCTGGTGAGGTATTGCACATAGCGATCGCGCCAGGTCGCTTCCACCAGAGATTCCATGTGCTGGGATTTAACGGAAGAAATGCCGCCCAGCACTTCGACCAGATAGGACTGTACCTTTGCCCCCTGCTCGGCTTTGACACGAATCAGCTTTTGCTGGATGCTGGACATAATCAACATGGAAACAATCACAATCGGAATTGTTAGCAGCACACAACTGGTTAAACGAACGCTATAAAGAAACATCACCCCGATATAAAATAGGGAAAATGCTACATCCATCACCGTTGTAATGGCTGTATCCGTCATGAACTGCCGAATGTTTTCCAGTTCTAGCAGGCGCGACGAGAGTTCCCCCACCGGACGTTTCTCAAAGAAGTTCAGCGGTAAATGGAGTAAATGACGGATGATTTCAACGCCCAGGTGCAGGTCAATCCGGTTGGTGGTGCTGATCAGTAAATAGGTTCGTAAAATAGTCAGTGCGCCTTCCAGCAGGGCAAACAAAATCATTAAGACACCAAACACAGTCATAGCGCTGGCATTGGCACTGACGATGACGTTATCAATGACTTGCTGAACCAGTAGGGGATTCGCCAGTCCCAATAGCTGAATCACCATTGAAGCGAGTAATACCTGGACTAAAATGCCACGCTGTTTCAGCACCATTGGCAGAAACCAGTGGAAACCAAACCGCTTTTTGGGAGTCGTTGGCAGTCGTTCCAGCACGATCGCCTGACAGGATGCCGTTTCAGGTTCACCAGAGGCATTTTGCAACCGCTCTGCCAGATCGGTTGTATCCAGGCGCAATAGTCCGGTACGGGGTGAACCCAGCACCACCCTGGTTGGAGTCACATCATGCAACACAGTAAAAATGTCGCCGCATTGGATCAAGGCTGGGGTTGCCAGTCGGTTAATACCGCCTGCGGTGGGTGTGTAACGCACTACCATTGCACTTAAACCGATTGCCTGAGCAATGCGAACGTATAGATCAAATGGTTCAATTGTTTTGACGGAAGGTTGCTTCAGCGATCGCCGCAGTGAATCGGGACGGAAGGGCACCTGCAAGAGATCGCAGACCATGCCCAAACAAGCCACCACATCTTCAGTCGGGTTAGGGGAAAGCGCCAACCAGATAGGATAGGAGGGGCTGGCAGGGGCAGGTTCTGGCGACTCAAAGAAAGTGGTGGGAGCCGCCGGATTGAAGGAGTCCAGATCGGCGAGGAGGCTGACAGCATTGTCGGTAGGATGGGGAATGGTGCGGCTCAAAAGTGACGATGCAATACAGGAACGGTCAATTCCCAATAGGCGGATTGGAAACCGTGAAGGACGGGACTGGGCTAACTGATCGACATGTTTGATTGACATCCCTATCGGTAGATTGAGAGACTCACCACCGCTGACCAACCAAACATAATCAGCCGACAATTCTAGCGGATCAGATTCCGTGCCATGCCAATGTTTGACAACCGACAATTGCTCCTGGTCAATGTATTGGACAATCTCCTTCAAATTCAAATCTGGTGGACGACCTGGCATATGCGACAGGCAGTGAAAAAGTGCGTCAAACACCTCCAGCACACCCACCCGTTCAGCCAGAACAGGCATCAGGTGTTCCAGGGCGATCGCTTCAAACTCATCCGCCGGTAATGCTAGCGTCAAAACATCACAATTTCCCGACTGGGAACCTACGGATGCCCTGACTGAGCCTGTGGTGACTCGACGAATTAAGCTATCCCAACCCACCACAGCCCCCTTTCCAACAACCGCTAACGTTGGGCTTTGAAACGACGTTGGACCCAGAATTCGGACGCGCTCTTGCACAATACAATGAACTGCGGAAGGTAGTTCCCTGGGGTGATAAATTAACTCACCCGGTTGGAAACAACATAATCGCAACTTAGATGCAACTCGCTCCCGCAGATCAACTGGCAACGCATTAAAGGGCCAGGTAACAAAGAAGTCAGTGATAAACGAATGCATAGGAGCATCAAATTGCGTCATGGTTTTGCATCCTTTCTCTCAACTCTTACCTTTTCACTTAAAACTCAAAACTTTCAATTCAACTCTCAACTTTTAACTTTCAACTCTCAACTCCTTTCAGGTTGCACCGCTACCATCCCCGGTGTGTTCAATACTTTTCTGACCTGGGCTTGAAGCCACTGGTGATACATGCGATTAATTAGATTGGCACGAGTCACTTCATTTAACCGGGTACTTGTGAACCGATCCAACCGCACCACCCAGAAGATGTCTGCGATCGGCACTGGACCGTAAACGACACCGACTTGTTCACTACAAAATAATGTCGTTAATTCATCGGGCAGGGTCGATAAAGGCACAGGACCCATTCGTCCTCCCGTTTCTCGTTCACTGCCCAGCGAATATTGTTGTGCCAGTTGAGTAAAGTCTGCACCATCATCTCGGAGTTGAAAATATAGCTCCTGGGCTAACGATAAATCATTCAACTGAATCAGTGAATATTCAACCTGATCCAGGTCAGATTTAATTCGCAGAAACTCCGACTCAACCTGGTTTGCAAACTGAAGTTGCTTAAATTTTTGCACTCTCATCTCTCGCAAAATCACTGAGTTGAAATACTCTGGTGTGACTTCTTTGTATTGACACCACTGGGCAACAAAGCCCTCAAAATCATCTGGTAATGGGGTATTTCTCACTCCAGCCAGAATATGAAATATCTCCTGCTTCGTTAAGGAAACTTCTTTAACCGCTTCATCCAGTAATAGTTGTCCCACCAGGGACTCTAGAAGCTTGTACTGCACTAAGGCAGAAATAATTTGATCACTATTCAACAGACGGTGACCAATCTTTAAACAATTTCTCACGACAGTGTTCCTGATCTCTCAATCGGAATTGCTGATTCTGGGGTTGAAAAGTTATTGAATGAAAGAATAGCATGATTCTTCGGGCTTTCACTTAACTGGAACCAGTTTTAAAACCGTTCTAGTTAAGCCGTTACTGAACAGAGGAATGGTGCCTGCTAGATCCCCGTTTTCTGTGAGAATTGTTTGGTCAATTAGATTAAGCTCAACGGCATACTGGGAATCTTGGCGGACAAGTTGCCCATCGCGTCAGCCATAAGGGAGAAAGAAAAAAGCTGGGGATCTAAACTTTTTATCCTTTCAGACAATCACTCCAAAATCCGGAACTTGCAGAAAGTTAATTAATTAGAACTCAGTCTTGAAACAGTTCTAATTATTAGAAATTGGGCTTTCAGGTAAAAAATATAACACGCTTGCCCCATCCATTCTATGTAATTGAGGATGATCGATTCAAGTTGGTAAAGCTTGAAATCTCCTGTAGAAAATGATCCTGCTTCAATCTGAGTTTAATTTTCAAATTTGACTATGCTTGTATAGCAGAAGCAAGATAAGCTTTAGAAATATCTGAGCTTTTCAGGTTGGCTAAATGTTTTAATTTCTTTATTCTGGTATAAAGTTAGATTTGATGTAGGCTAGCATTACGGGTACATACCGCTATCTAACTCGTTCAAGATTTTTCTGCACTACCAATGAATTTAGCGATCGCATTCATTCCAGCGATTTTCAAATCTATAAGCCACAAATCGACTAGAAATTTGTAATTCAAGTTTGTGGCGTATTTGCGGGCATTCAAGGCGAGTATTCGATTAAACCCATTCGGTTCAGGAGTCAAAATTCTAGCTGATTTTCTTGGCTTCCTGAACCTGGATTCTGACGCAGTGTGAGACAGATCGTTAAACGGCTGAGTTCATTCAGATCAATTCAGTTCACCAATCACGAGGATATCACCATGAGCATTAGTGCCCAGAAAGGATTAGAAACCATCCTGAATCTATTACAGAACAGTCCTGAAGTAGCACCTGCAACAACCAGTCGGGCACCTAAAGGAACTGGCAGAATTGGCAACACTGCACCAACTATTTCTAATAATGATCTGTTAATTGGGGATGATGGGGATAACACTCTGGTCGGCGGTATAGGAGATGATGCAGTCTTTGGCGGTAATGGTAATGATGTTTTGTTTGGGACTTTTGACTCCACTGTTCTAAAGGACGATGGAGGGAATGATGTCCTCTTTGGTGACGCCGGAAATGACCAACTCTTTGGTGGGTCCGGAAACGATTTTCTGGCTGGAGGAACAGGAAATGATTTGCTAGACGGTGGCCTTGGCGATGATCAACTGATTGGTGGAGATGGGGTTGATTTCGTGTTTGGTGGGGCAGGGCGTGATCAATTCATCTACGAAGGCAATATGTTTGCCAATGGAGTTCCTGCCCTGGCTGGGCAAACTGGTATCAATGTGTTGAACCAACCGGATATCATTGCAGACTATACCATTGGCGAAGATCAGTTCGCCTTTGACCGATTAGATTTGGGGCTTGAAAGCCTGGTATTTCAGCAAGGGGTCTCTTCCCAAATTGCCGCTGATGGTAACGCGATCGCCCTGCTTGACCCATTCCCCGCTGCCGGAGCCGCCGCCCGTGCGATCGCCAATAACGACAACATCACCTCCGGTGCAGGCGTTTTTGTTTATTTCAACTCAACTCTGGGCATCAATCGTCTGGTTTACTCTAACGATCTCGCCAATGGCGGTGACATCAGCGTACTCGCCAATCTAGATAATCAGCGAGGTGAGGCTGGGCTGGCAAGCTTACCCGCTTTTTCTGGCAATGATTTTGCTTTGATCTAGTTATTTAGTCATCGGTTATTGGGAAAGGATCAGGTGTTAGATGTTAGGTGTTAAGTAACCAGTTGTTGGTTGTTAGTTTTTAGTGATTAAGCAGATCAATCTAACAACCAACAACTCTCAACTCTCAACTTTCCCCTCTCTCAACTACTGTCTATTGTGGAATTATCCTGATTATGAATCGGCAGGTATTAAAAGGTGGAACGGTTGTTTGCTCTGCGCTGCTGGTATCTGGTTGGGTACAATCACCAGCTCCAGAATTGACCGATGACTGTGCAGAGCGGTCTGCCAAAACAGTGCCTCCCAATCAGGTGAGTGAGTCAGAGAAACATTGCCTTAAACAAACAGCGATCGCACCCACCCTTAATCCCCCTGAACCGTTATTTGATCTGCAATGGGGCGATCGCAAAACCAATCAGCTTCCCCGCAAAATGGAAGCTATGTACGATGAATTACTCAATCAGGCGCAGGCATCGGCAAGCCGTGATCACTTTGCTGAGGCAATTTCCACCATTGCAGGCATTCCTAAAAACAGCCGTCACTACGAAACAGCCCAACAACTACAGGAGGACTGGTCGCGGGAACTGATGCGACAGGCAAGTAATCAGTGGCAACAGGCACAAATGAAAGCCGCTATTTCAACCCTGAGTCACATTCCAGCAACCAGCCAGTTAGGCGATCGCGTGACTGAACTGAAGCAACGCTGGAAACAGCAAGCAATGGTGCTGGAGCGGGCGATCGCGGCTAAAAAAGCGGGAGACTGGCAGAAGGTGATTGATACCATCCGATCCCTGGAAGGCTCACCTATGTATCACAGCCTTCCCGTTCAAGCGTTGCTACAGCAGGCAATCACCAACCTCTATGAACCTGACCAAACCCTACTTCAAATTGCCACGGCAGACCTGCCTACCGTCCAGCTCCCCGTTGATAACAAGTTTTAGACCTCCAAAATCTTGACCTCCGAAATCTTCGAGATATCGGAGGTCTGGGCGGAAGTCGAGGATCTTACTTTCAAATCCCCAATCGTTGATAAACCTGATCCAGATTCTTCAAATGGTGTTGGGGGTCAAAACAGTCGTCTAGATCTTCAGTGGAAAGTTTTTCTGTGACACGAGCATCCTGGCTAAGTCGCTGGCGGAAATTGCCATCCGGTTTATTCCAGGCAGCGTGAGCATTGGACTGCACGATCGCATACGCTTCTTCCCGGCTCAATCCCTTATCTACCAGGGCAAGCAGCACCCGCTGGCTGAAGACCACACCACCATAGACATTTAGATTGCGGCTCATGTTTTCGGGATAGACCAGCAGATTCTTCACCAATTCTGTGATTTCGACCAGCATGAAGTGAGTCAGGATGCAGGCATCCGGAAACGCTACTCGTTCAACGGAACTGTGGGAAATATCTCGCTCATGCCAGAGGGCAACGTTTTCCAGCCCTGCTACGGCATAGCCCCGCACCAATCGTGCCATCCCGGTTAACCGTTCAGACCGAATTGGGTTGCGTTTGTGGGGCATGGCAGACGATCCTTTCTGCCCCTTAGAAAAATATTCTTCTACTTCTAGAACGTCTGTGCGCTGGAGGTTACGGATCTCAACGGCAAAGCGTTCGATCGACGCTGTGAGGAGAGCAAGGGCATTGAGAAAATCCGCATGGCGATCGCGGGAAACCACCTGCGTTGAAGCTGGATCAGGGGTCAGTCCCAAGTTTTGACAGGTGAGTGCCTCAATTTTCGGGTCAATATTGGCATAGGTGCCCACAGCACCGGAGATTTTACCGACGGCGATCGCCTGTTTCTGGAAGCAGAGGCGATCGCGATGCCTCAAGACCTCAGCCAGCCAGCCAGCCAGCTTAAACCCAAACGTAATTGGCTCTGCATGAATTCCGTGGGAACGACCAACCATGACCGTATTCCGATGCTGTTGCGCCTGATAGCGAATTGCCTGAACCAGCGCCTCAAGCTGCGTCGCAATTACATCCAGACTGGCGACCAGTTGCAGCGCCAAAGCCGTATCCAGCATATCCGAACTGGTCATACCCAGGTGAATGTAGCGTCCGGCTTCCCCCACGTATTCATTCACATTCGTCAGAAAGGCAATCACATCATGCTTGACTTCCTTCTCAATCTCCAGCACCCGCTGGGGGTCAAACCGTGCCTTTGCTTTAATTTCTTCGACCGCTGCCGCTGGAATGTAACCCAGTTCTGCTTGAGCCTCGCAAACCGCGATCTCAACTTCTAACCAGGTCCTTAGCTTATACGCCTCAGTCCAAATTTCGCCCATTTCGGGCAGAGTATAACGCTCAATCAAGAGATCGTCGCCCAGAACACAACCGTCCTATTGTACAACTGCGTTCTGGTGAATTTGTTGCCCATGCCCGATAAAGTCGCCTTGGCGACTATTCGCGAAGCGTTCCCACAGGGTTAGACGGGGCTATACGGATAAAACCTGCCTCCGCAGATTATGGAAATCCCTATTTGCCTAAGTCCGTGCAGGCGGACTTTGTTTGTGTAGTCGCGGTTTTAACCGCCGGACACTTTTCAAACCCCCCTCACCCCTCGCCCCTCACCCCTCACTCCTCACCCCCAAAATGGTTGCCAAACTCACGCAACTGCATACTAGTTAGCATCCTACCTCTATCTCAAGGTAGATATTAAGTTTCATGGGCATGGTTGTTACCTTTTGACCTGAGCGGGAAGACTGGTGGGAGTTTGACCATGATGAATCCAAATGAACATCCAACCTGGGGCGATCGCCCATTGGCTGAAACAAACGGCAGGCACCACAGGACTAGTCAGCCTGGGTGCCCTACTGCTGGCAGCTCCCATTTTTCTGACGGCTCAACCAGCCAGGGAAGCCCCTCAACCGATTACGGCAACTATTCATCCGATGATTCCCACCATTGCCTACACAGCCGCGACCAAACCGGTTCGTGTAGAGATTCTTCTGAGCCGTCGTCAGGCAATTCTCTACCGGGGTAACACTCCCCTCAAGCGCTACCCGGTGGGAATTGGCAAACCAGGGTGGGAAACTCCGCCTGGCAGTTTTCAAGTTGTGCAGAAAAAACGCAACCCTGCCTGGATTAGCCCCTTCAGTAACGAAAAAATTTCATCCAAAGATCCCAGAAATCCCTTGAGGGGTTATTGGATTGGGTTCTGGAAGGCGGGTAAAAACTGGATTGGGTTTCACGGTACCCTAGACCCTGGAACCATTGGTCGAGCAGCTTCCCACGGATGCATTCACATGCGTCAACGTGATTTAAAGGATCTGTTTGCCCAGGTTAGTCTGGGAACGCCTGTAAAAGTTATGCGTTAACGGGAGATCACAACCGGGGCTTCACCGTATCTTCACGTAAATAAGTGTGTTTAAAGCCCTATTTTCAGTCGGTAAAGATGAAAGTCTGGCTAAAGCACTAACTATAGTCTACTGTTCCCTATCCCCGGCTCAGTAGACATTAAGGTAGCGTGCCACGTCTTTTGATCGAACGAGGGTTTAATGCTGCCTCAGCGTAGATTGGTATGGTTCCTGACCTGGCTGCTCACGATCGCCCTGAGCCTTTTTTTCAGTGCTTTTTTCAGTGTCAGTCAGGCAAGTGAACCGACTGAGGCGCTCCTGCGGCAAAGTAGACAACATTACGAAGCGGGTCAACTGAATCAAGCCAGAACGCTCCTGCAACAGGTGCGGCAGCAATCCCAGTCCAAGGGCGATCCCTTAACGGGAGCGATCGCCCTCAGCAATCTGGCATTGGTTGAAAGCCAGCAAGGCAATTGGACGGCAGCCAATCAGGCGATCGCCGATAGTCTGCAAACCCTCCGGGCTGCGGCAAATTCTTCTCCAAAAACTACCGTCCTGGTGCAGGTGTTGAATGTGCAGGGACGTTTACAACTGGCTCAGGGAAATGCTCAGGCGGCTTTACAAACCTGGCAACAGTCAGCCACCCTTTACCGGCAGGTTGGCAATTCCAATGGCGAAATTCAGAGCCAGTTGAGGCAGGCACAGGCACTCCAGGCAGCGGGCCTTTATGCCCGTGCCTACCAGGATGTTCTGCTGCCCTTACAGGATCGCCTGCAAAAACAGCCAGATTCCACCATCAAAGCCTGGGGACTGCGGAGCCTGGGGGAGGCGATCGCCGTTGTCGGTAACCTAACCACAGCTCAACAATTAACTGAATCAAGTCTGGTCGTTGCCCAACGATTGAACAATGCCCAGGAAACCGCCGCCAGCCAACTGACCCTGGCAAATTTGCTCTCTGCCAGAGTCCGGGAAATGGGTCGTGCTGGTAGCCTTAAGAGCTGGCAGAGGGAACAGATGGAGCAGGACACCGCCACTGCCCTTTCCCTTTACGAACAGGTGAGCGATGTATCCTCCGTCAACAGGCTACGGGCACAACTGAACCGACTGGCACTGCTGGTAGATAGCGATCGCCCAGCCGCAGCCATTCAACTGGCAAAGGCACTCCAGGCAGAAATTTTCACTCTGCCTGCCGATCGTCCTGGGATTGAAGCCCGACTGAACTTTGCTAACAGCCTGCTGCGATTACAGAAAACCCCAGCCACAGAAACGATTGGCAGCAATGAAATCCTCTTCCTCCTGACCGCCACCGTGGAGCAGGCAAGAGGGCTGAATGATCCCCGCTTGATTGCCAGTGCCCTTGGCAACCTGGGACGGGCACAAGAGCAGAACCAGCAAATTGCCCTTGCCCAAACTACCACCGAGCAGGCAGTGTTGATCGCCAAATCAACCAGCGCCACTGAACAGGTCTATCGCTGGTCTGTACAACTGGGGCGACTCCAGGAACAGCAGGACAATCGACCGGGGGCGATCGCCTCCTACACCCAGGCAGTGAATGTCCTCCGTGCCCTTCGCAGCGACTTACTTGGGGTGAATTCAGAAACGCTGTTGGTCGATCAGGAAGCACTGGAACCCGTCCACCGTCAATTGGTCAATCTGTTGCTACCGGAAGATGGCTCCCAGGCAAACAGCGCTATCCTCCGACGCACCCGTGAAGTGATCGAGTCCCTTCAACTGGAGGAAATTAACAACTATCTCCGGGCTGCCTGCCTCCAATCCCAGGTTGAGATTGACAGGATTCCGGTGCCTCAGAAAACCGCCGTAGTCTATCCCATCATTCTGCCGCATCGGATCGCCATTATCGTTAGCGAAGCCGGACAGGAACCCAGGCTCTATAACCAGCCCATCAACCAGGAAACCGTTGAAGCAACGGTCAGAGACCTCCAGGAAGGTTTGCGGAACCGCATCAGTCTAGAATTTCAACCGCCTGCAGAAACGCTCTATAACTGGTTGATTAAACCGATTCAAACGGAGTTGCAACAGCAACAGATCGAAACCCTGGTCTTTGTGCTGGATGGGGCATTTCGCAACATTCCCATGGCAGCACTGTCGGATGGAGAGCAGTTTTTAATTGAACGGTACAGCCTTGCCACTACGCCCGGTCTGCGGCTCACCAGTCCCCAACCCCTCCAGGCAAAAGCCCTTTCCAGTGTTGCCTTTGGGCTGACGGAATCCCGCACGATCGCCCTTCCCGGTGGTCGCTCCCAAACCTTCTCAGAGCTAGAATTCGTCGAACCGGAACTGCAAGACTTGCAACAGGAAATTCGCCCCTCCACAGTTCAACTGAACCAGCAATTTACCCGTAATCGCTTCCATGAATTGTTGCAAAACTCCCAGGTACCCATCGTTCACCTGGCAACCCACGGGCAGTTTAGCTCGAACCGGGAACAGACTTTTCTGCTGGCTTCCGATGGGGTGATCACGATTGACGAACTGGCGATCGCCCTGGGTGCCAACAGCGATACCCGCACTACCCCGATTGAACTGCTGGTGCTGAGTGCCTGCGAAACCGCCAGTGGGGACGATCGTGCCCCCCTCGGTTTAGCCGGAATTGCCCTCAAATCGGGAGCCAGAAGCACCATTGCCAGCCTGTGGAAGGTGAATGACAATGCCACGTCTCTACTGATGCAGCGCTTCTACCGGGAACTGGCAACCCGCCAGGTAACGAAGGCGGTCGCCCTGCAACGGGCACAACGCGCCATCCTGGACGATCCCCTATTTCGCCGCCATCCCTACTATTGGGCACCGTTTGTTCTGCTTGGTAACTGGTTATAACTGGAGGTTCCTATGCCACGTCGCAGTCGTGTGAGTCAGCCTCAATCCCAACCGGGAGGGCGGCAACCAGGGGCAAAAGCATCTGCTCAACCGTCCTTACCAAAGGGGCAATCCAGTGCTTTGCTCTGGCTGCTGACCTGGGTTGCGATCGCCAGTCTACCGGCTCAAGCTCAGGTCGTGCCGGACAACACTCTCGGCAATGGCAACAACTCCGTCACCAATACAATCAACAACCGCACGGACATTACCGGAGGGTTACGGCGCAGTTCCAGCCTGTTCCATAGCTTTGAGCGGTTTAATGTAATTACCAACCACCAGGTTTACTTTGCTAATCCAACCGGCATTCAAAACATCTTCAGTCGAGTCACGGGTGGCAGTCTTTCCAGCATTGATGGCACCTTAGGGGTTGCGGGTGCCGCGAACCTGTTTTTCATTAATCCCAACGGCATCATCTTTGGACCCAATGCCCGTCTGGATGTCTCCGGTTCCTTCTTCGCCACCACCGCCGATGCCCTGGTGTTTCCCGACAGCCAGCGATTTGCCGCCAGGGGCGATCGGGCAGTACCCCTGGTCGAGGTGAATATTCCCATCGGTCTGCAATACGGTGCCAATCCTCCCGCCATGTTAACCAACCGGGGCACCCTCGCCACCGGACAGGATTTGACTCTAGCAGCAGGCAACCTGGACTTGCAGGGACAGATCCAGGCAGGACGCGACCTCACCCTCCAGGCAACGGATACCGTCAGAATCCGCGATACGGTGGCAGAACCCTTTAGGGCGCGATCGGGCAGAGATATGGTGATTCAGGGCAATCAGAGTGTGGATATTCTGGCGTTAAATCATCTGTCCCAAACCCCCTTTGTCAGCGGCAGCAACATTAGCCTGATCAGCGATGGCTTAATTTCCACAGACGCTCACTTCACTGGCGGTGGAAACTTTTCTATCCGCACCTTGCAGGGAGATATTGGCAACTTTGTCAGTCTGTATGACCCGATCATCAACATGGAAGGCGATTTTAATGTCGGCAACTACACAGGAGCTTCTTTACAGGTCAATGCAGGCGGCAATATCGCCTATGGCAATGTCACCATTAATGCGATCGATGCAGCAGTAGACGCTTTCCGTCCTGCCTTTGTCCTGAATGCGGGTGGAAATATCACGGCGAATGGTGATGTGGCAACCACTGTTCCGGGAGGGTTGCTGCGCGTTGATTTTGAAGCCGTCGGAGACATCACCCTCTCCAGTGCTGACCCAAACGTAACCAGAATCATTCAAGCTACAACCAATGACCCCAATAGCTTTAGCATCATCCGGCTTAATTCGACCGCTGGTTCGGTCATTCTCAACCGTGCCGTGCTTAGCGCTTCTAACTCAAATCCGGCGACCACAGGCGGTGCTGGAGCAGGCGATATTTTTATTAGAGCTGCCCAAAACATTGATATTACTGAGAGCGCAATTGAAAATGAAGGATCCTTTGGGCGGATCTTTATTGGGCGAGCTAATTCGTTTGAAACGCCGGTGGGTGAACGGGTAACTATCGACCGCAGTTTTTTAACGGCAACTAATAGCTTAGGTGGCACAGGAGGATTGATTGACATCAACATTCCTGGCAATGCCACAACTCCTGGCACTATCACCGTGACCAACTCTTCTCTACAAACAGCATCGGCGAATCAGGCTCAGGGGGGTGAAATTAACCTGACAGCCGGAAACGCTGGATCGGCTGGATCGATAGATATCAGCGGCTCTTTTCTGGATGCCAGCATTAGTGACCAGGGGGGGACTGGATCCAGAAATCCAGGGGTGAGGATGAATGCCGTTGATGGCAGTGTGACCATCAGAAACAACAGCCTGGTCACCACTGCGGTGAACCAGGGCACTACTGCAACAGCAGTAGCAGGTCCCATTGAAATTACCGCTGCTAACGTTTCGGTCACCGGAAGTTCATCCCTCAATGCCACCACTGCTGGTGCAGCCCCAGGGGGAGCGATCGCGATTAACGCCAATTCAGTTACCGTCAATCAAAGCAGCCAGATTAATACATCAGTTCAAAATACGGGGACTGCCGCTGGAGGATCGATCACCATTGTCACAGACGCCTTTGACCTGGATCAGGGAGGTAGGGTTCAGGCACGTACCTTTGGCAGCGGCGATGCTGGTGATATTGCGCTAACCTTTACCAACACTGCCACGATCGCCAACTTTGATCCGCAGTCGCAGCTTTACAGCGGCATGTTCACCGATACGCTAAACAGCGGCGTTGGCGGCAACATTACCATCAATAGCTCTGCCAACCAGGTAGGGGAACTCACCCTGAACAATGGTGGCTTTCTGAGTGCCCGAACAGCCAGCCCTGGTGGAATTGCAGCAGCGGGTGGCAACATTGAAATCAATGTCAATAATTTGAATGTGCTCAATGGTGGACAGGTACTCACCACCAGTTCTAGCTTTGGTAATGCGGGAAGTATTACGGTGAATGCAGCAGGTAGTGTCACTATTGCTGAGAGCCGCACGGCTCCGTCCGATCCGGTATCCCCTTTCACCAACCCGACATTTACCATTCTTAGCCTGGATGGACTGGTACCCAACACCCCAACGGCTAACCCGTTTGTAGAACAGTCAGATACCATGCCGTTTATTTCCTTGCAACGGAATCCAACTGGCGCAGCAGGTAGAGTTTTTGCCACTCCCAATGCGTCTGGTGATGCCGTAGCAGGGGGGACGGATATAGGAGCTGTCAATGACTTTGACTATTACGGTTTCACTATCAGTCAGGATGGTAGCCGTGCCATCTTTGACATTGACAATAATCTTTCTGTTCCTATCAGCAATGTAGATACCGAACTGTTTCTGTTCGATGCCCAAACCGGACAACTGCTGGCAAGTAACGATGACTTCTTCCCGGCAACGGCTGGTAGTGTCAGTGCGCTGGATTCCCGCATTGCCTTCAATTTCAATTCAGCCGGTCGATATGTCCTGGGTGTTGGTCGGTTTAACACAACCGCATCCAGCGGCAACCCCATTACTGGTACACCCTTAGCCGCCACCGATGCTTACCGGCTGCAAGTTTCATTGCAAAACCAGGGAATTGGAACGGCTGACCTGAGCGATCGCAACCCTAATCAGGGGCTGACCAGTGGCTTGTTCAGTAATACCCAACCCCCCGTAGACATTCGCATACCAGGAAGTGGAACAGGAGGAGCCATTACCGTCACTGCTCAGACAGGGCAAATTAACCTTTCTGACCGGGGCATCATTAATGCCAGCACCGCTGGGCTGGGACAGGGTGGCAGTGTGTTGCTACAGACCGGAAGCGGTAGTGTTTCAGTCACAGGCGGTGCCCGTGTAGAGACCCGGACAACTGGAGTGGGAAATGTTGCCAATTTTGGTGGCGACGCTGGAAACATTGTCGTTAATGCCCCAGAAATCACAATTTCCGGGTCTACCTCTGTAAATGGACAACCCTTCTACAGCGGTTTGCTGGCATCCTCGGATACTGCCAAAAGCGGGCGAGGCGGCGCAATCATCATTAACAATGTGTCCAGTGGAGCCGCTCCTGGGAACAGATTGCTGATTGAGAACGGAGCATTTCTCAGTACCTTAAACCGCAGTGACCAGGAGGGGCAGGGCATTGAGATCAATGTTGCAAACTTGCAACTGCTGGATGGTGGACAGGTGATTACGGCGGCTGAAGGATTGGGGAGAGCGGGTGGAGTTACAATCAATTCTCCCAATGTTCAGATTGCTGGCACCAATACTGGGTTCGTACCACCCCCCCCTTTGCCCAATGGCAGCGGTACTCTACCCTGGGTAAGTGGTGGTCAAACAGTTGATCTGGCTGCACTTTCCAGTACCTTTGAGCAGGCGATCGACTTTTCTACAACCGTTCCTCACGTCACCATTCAGGGGCAGGGGGGCACCTTCGACTTCTATCGTCTTGATAGTGTCAATCCGGGCAACCGCATCGTGGCAGATATTGATAATGACCTGGTAACCGCAGGCAATCGGTTTGATGCCGAAATTTTTCTATTTGATAGCGCCGGAAACCTGCTAACTCGCAATGACGACTCGCGCCCGGAGGGCAATACACGCGGTAGTAACAATCTCCCTGGACAGGGCAATCGAGACTCCTATATTGACTTCACCTTTACAACTCCAGGCACATACTTTATTGGAGTTGGCAGATTCCCCTCTAACCCAGTTCCCGGATCGGTTGCCCTCACAGGAACTCCTCCCCTTGCGACCGATGGTTATACGCTGCATCTTTCGGTTGACCAACGCAATACCTTGAATCCCAATCAAAACGCCAGTAGTGGTTTATTCGCCCAAAGCACTGCTGTAGGAGGTGCAGCCGGAAATATTACTGTGAATGGTGGAGGGATCGGGCTGCTTTCTTTACAAAATGGTGCCCAGATTTCTGCCTCTACCGTTTCTGGAGCAGGTGATGGTATTACATTGCAAGGGTTGAGTAGCTTGCAAGTAACGGATAGTTTGATTTCTGCTTCTACCACTGGAAATGGCGGCAGTGCTGGAAATGTGACGATTAACGCAGCCAATTCTGTCGTTCTGAGTGGAACGCTAGCCAGCAGCAATTCTCCTGTTCCTGCGGGCTTGACCACTCAAGCAACGGAAGGAAACGGCGCTTCTGGAAACATTTCCATTACGACCAACCAATTAACCATTCAAAATGGTGCTGCAATCGCCGCCTCAACCGACTCCGGGATTGGTGGCAACATTGTTCTGGAAGAATTGAACACTCTTCAGCTAAACAATGGGCAAATTGCTGCATCAACTGGAACAGGACAGGCAGGAAATCTGACGGTAAATAGTGGTAGCACTGCCGCAGATAACATCACCTTAAGCAATAGCAGTTCCCTATCCTTGGCTGCACCGACCCCCGGTGGTTCTGGTACAGCAGGTAATATCTTCCTCAATACTCAGCAATTAATCCTTCAGGATAATTCATCAATTGCAGCATCTACCGCTGGCAGTGGACAGGCAGGCGACCTGACGGTTAGTGCTAATGGCGGAACTGCTAACTCTATCGCGCTGCTTAGTGGCAGTAACTTAACTCTGGCATCGACAGGCAGTGGCAATGCAGGTAATGTCCTACTGGACACCCAACAGTTGAATGTGAGTAATTCACTTATTTCTGCTTCCACCGTTTCGGGCATAGGTGGTGGTATCTCCCTTCAGGGGCTTAATACCCTCCAGTTAAACAATGGCCAAATTGCAGCAGAAACTGGAACTGGACAAGCAGGCAACCTGACCGTCAACAACAATGGCACCGCCGCAGAAACCATTACCTTAAGCAATAGTAGTTCCCTATCTCTGGCAGCCACGACTCCCGGTGGTCCCGGCACCGCAGGCACCATCTTCCTCAACACTCAACAGTTAACCGTTCAGGGTAATTCATCGATTTCAGCATCTACCGCTGGCAACGGTCAGGCAGGCAACCTGGCGGTGAGTGCCAATAGTGGAACTGCCAACTCTGTTGCGCTACTCGACGGCAGTAACCTGTCTCTGGCATCCACAGGTGGCGGCAATGCAGGCAATGTTCTACTGGATACCCAGCAGTTGAATGTAACGGATTCATTAATTTCAGCTTCCACTGTTTCGGGAACTGGTGGCGGTATCACGCTTCAGGGTCTCAACACCCTCCAGCTCAACAATAGTCAAATTACAGCGGCAACTGGAACCGGACAGGCAGGCAACTTAACTGTCAATAGCAATGGCATCGCCGCAGAAACCATTATCTTAAATAACGGGAGTGCCCTCTCTCTAGCAGCAATAGATGCCAATGGTGCTGGCACGGCAGGCAACATTTTCCTCAATACGCAACAGTTAACCGTTCAAGCAAACTCCTCCATTTCCGCATCCACCGCTGGCAGTGGACAGGCAGGCAACCTGTCAGTGAGTGCCAATGGGGAAACTGCCCGTTCCATTAATCTACTGGATAACAGCAACCTGACTCTTGCATCTACAAGTAGCGGCAATGCAGGCAATGTTTTACTGGACACCCAACAGTTAAATGTAAGTGACTCATTTATCTCCGCTTCCACTGTTTCCGGCACAGGCGGGGGTATTACTCTTCAGGGTCTAAATTCGCTTCAAATGAATAATGGTCAAATTACAGCGGCAACCCAGTCTGGGCAAGCAGGTAACGTATTTGTCAATGCCTCTGATTCGGTGAGGTTAGACAACAGTGTTTTATCGGTTGAGGCGGGTGCGGGTGGAACGGCAGGTAACCTGACCATCAACGCTGGTAACCGGCTAACCTTAAATAATTCACAAGCAACCGTGAGTAGCCCTGCCGGACAGGCAGGGAACTTAGCGGTTCGGACGAACGATCTCCGCATGAACCGGGGCACTCTGGAAGCAGTAGCGGGCGAAGGCGCGGGTGCCAACATCAACATCCAGGTGTTGCAGGGACTTTTGCTAATGCGGTTTAACAGTTTGATATCAGCCGATGCCAGAAACCAGGCAAATGGGGGCAACATTACAATCAATGCACCTTTCATCATTGGGCTGACCTTTGAAAACAGTGACATTGCTGCCGATGCAGTCCAGGGAAGAGGCGGCAACATTAACATCACGACCAATGGCATTTTTGGTTTGCAGTTTCGTCCCAGACGCACTCCCTTAAGCGACATCACTGCCAGTTCGCAATTTGGGGTCAGTGGCAATGTCGTTCTAAGAACCCTGAATATTGATGCCACCCGTGGGCTTTCACCACCACCGATTATCTTTAATGATGTTTCTCAAGTGGTGGGTGGAGTCTGTGAAGCCGTCGGTGCCAAACCGACTCAGAACAGTGAGTTACGCATCACCGGACGAGGCGGGGTGGCATTAAGCCCTACCGTTCCCTTACCCGCTCAGTCCCCTGGTAGCGATTGGGTTTCCCTGGAAGTCATTCCCCAGGCACCGATGGAAGTGACCTTACGCAATGGTTCTACCGTCACCCTGGAGCCAGGACAAACCTATCAGTTGCAGGCAACCTGTGTCCAAGGCTGGAAAGAACAGGTGCGATCGCCCCTCTAACTGCCATTGCCCATTACGTCAGTCCTACCTCATTTGCCTAACCCCATACCCATTTGCTTGATAGATCCATGCCGCTCGTTTAACAGAGTAATCCTATGAAACCGCTTCACTCCGTTAAGTCCGTGTTGGTTTCCCTCTTACTCCTTCCGGGAATTTCGATCGCCCACCCTGCGATCGCCCAATCTCCCTCTCACCCAACGAACCAATCGTTTCAAATCGCCCAACGTCGTCGTACCCTTTCCTGGCGTGTGGGGGTACATCGGAACAACCGCAACAGCGATACCGTCTACATAGGCAGTTGGATTCAGCGCCTTAACCCCGATCAGATGAAGCCTGCACCGGGCTTTAACCCCAAACTTCTGGTACAGGAGTTAGCGCGGGCATCCGAAATTGAAAACCCGCTACTGTATTCAGAATTAGGGATTTGGCAAGATGCTGTGACAACGCTCATAGCCCTGCGACAAAAACAACCTCATAATCAAGAATTGAAAGAAGATTGGGGTCGTCTACTGAAAGGCGCACAGATGAGTGAGTTTACCAATGCGCCTATCCTCGGAGCCAAGTAGCTCACGGTTTCCCACTCATCCCTACTAAGAGTCCTAATCCATGCGTTTATTCACAATCGTTAAGACCATATCGATTGCGGCATTACTGAATACCATTACATTGATTGATTGGGTTGCCCCCTTACCGTTAACCACCAATCATACAACCACCAGATTTAGTTGGGTTCGCCCTGCTGCCGCCCTCCCATCTCAGGGAACCCTGGTTTCCAGACGACAGCGGCTCAATTTTCGGGTAGGAGTGCGTTCCTCTAGCTATCGGGTCGGTGGTTTCAGTCGCTCCGCTGCCTGTGCCAAAGATCAAATGCTAACTGCCCTGGTGCCGCCCCCCCAATCCCAGGAACGGTTGTCAAACAATGAAACCACTGTTGATAAAACCGCCAGCGATCGCCCCACCTTTTTTGTATATCTACCCGCCCTTCCCAGCCAAACCGCTCAGTTTACCCTGCAAAATGAAGCGGGGACTCAACAATTGCACAGCGTTAAGTTTAAGCTAACGGGCAAACCCGGAATTGTTGGAATTCAACTGCCCAGTTCTGCCCCTGCCTTACAAGTGGGACAGAAGTATGTCTGGCAGGTAGCAGTTGCCTGTGAACCGGATGATTCCTCTAGTAGTACGGTGATTAGCAGTTGGGTCGAGCGGGTTAAACTACCAGCCATTTCGGGTGAAGCACAAATGGTTGCCCTGGCGGAACAGGGTATCTGGCAGGATGCGGTAGCACTACTGGCAATGCAGCGATTTCAGGAGCCGGACGATCGCACCACTGCCGAAAACTGGGCAGCCTTAATGGAAGATGCCGGACTACCCCAGTTCAAACAGGCTGAAATTGTGCAAATTGTGAAAAATTGAAGCGAGGGAACGCTATGCAGTTATCTAAAGGTATCACCAGACTATCCATGGCTATCCTGGTGAGCGCGATCGCAGGGGGTTCCCTGATTCAATCTGCAACTGCCCTGCCACAACAGGAAACCCTGGTGGCACAAGCCTCCCGCAGACGATTGAATTTCCGGGTGGGGGTGCGTCCATCCCGTTATCGGGTAGGGGGGTATAGCCGCTCCAGTTGTCGCACTCAGCCATTACCTGGGGCGCTGGTTCCTCCGTTAGAAAAACGGGAAAGTCTGTTTGCGACCAGAACGTCTGTGGACAAAACCATTGCTACCCATCCTGTGTTTTTTGTCCACTTACCCTCCCTCCCCCCTCAGACGGCTCAGTTCACCCTCAAAAATGAGTCGGGCACGGAACTCTACAGCACCGAGTTTGAAATCACTGGCAAGCCTGGAGTGGTTGGGATTCAGCTACCCGACTCTGCCCCTGCTTTGCAAGTGGGACGCAAGTACTCCTGGCAAGTAGAGGTCATTTGCATTGCCAACGAACCCTCCAGCCTGTATACAATCAGCAGTTGGGTCGAGCGGGTCAGTGCGCCTAAGGTCTCTGACGATATTCTGCTTACCACCCTGGCAGAGCAAGGCATCTGGCAGGATGTTGTAACTTTGCTGGCAACCCAACGCTACCAGGAACCGGGCGATCGCGCCATTGCCGAAGACTGGGCGATTTTGATGGAAGATGCCGGTCTATCCCAATTCAAACAATCGCAGGTAGTGCAGATCGTCAAAAACTGACTAAAGCACTGCTAATTTTATAGGGTGGGCATTGCTTTTATCTCTGCTCAAAGTAGCCAAACGAGATGAAAGCCCACCCTACTCTCGTACTGCGGATTGGCAATGTCACCCGACTTCTCTTCACTTTTCTTTAATTGCAATGCCTTTATCTTCGAGGAGCATTTGCAAAGCTTTTTGATGATTGCCATCATCAATCAGTTCCAAAATAGTTTGGGTTTTCACATCTCGTAACTTGTTGCGGTAGAGAGAAGACAATCCCAATAAGAGAACTCCACCACCCAAAAACACATCGTCCAATGTGCCAGCAACGGGTACAAAATCAGGAATTACATCGGCTGGGAAAAGGATGTAGGCGAGTCCTAAACAAGCATTGAAAAACCCCATCACATAGCCTTCAATGTTGCGTGGATCAAACGTTGCCCAGGCAAGACAGTAGGAGCAGAGAAAGATAAATAGTCGGAAAGCAAGATCGACATAGGATGTGATACTACTGACCGTTGCGCCAATGGGTTTCCAAAACTGCCACCAAGCGACTTTGGAAACTAGAATCAGGAGTCGTGGTTAGATGAAAGACTCCCTTCAACCAGGGTGTGTGATCAAATAAAAATCCTACAAAACCGGCTAAAAAATAAACAAAACCAAAGACAAGTAATAGCGCAGTAAATGCTTTTGCTCCATCATATTCTTCAAAATTGAATAGTGTTTGAGGAAAGCGGGGTAGTTGCTCTAAGTGGTACTTTCTGGATTGTGTATGAGGCGGTTTGGACGATGGCATCCCATCCCAGCAGCCGGGATCAATCACCTGAGATTTTGGTCGAGTTGACCCGATCGCCTGTCCAGAAGATGTCCGATAAACCACAATAACCTCATCACTAATATGGGCGAAGGTTTTTTAGAAAGATAAGCGACAGGAAAGAAAGATTCAAGCCATTGACACAATTTGGAATGCTTAGAAATGGCTACTTCTTTACTAAAGTCAGATAGCCAGGTTGGCTAATTTTCTGCAAGATGAGCGCAGTTTTGTAATTCATTTGAGGATGTTTGAAAACTCTCTGGCAGTTAAAAACACGACTACATGAACCAAGTTCGTCGCCCCGGACTGTGCACGCGCGATCGCTAATCCTGATATAGCGTTTTTGAATCCAGTGAGGTACATGGATAGCCGTAGAACCCCCGATTCAAACAGATAAGATGTACCTCACCCAGAAAGGAAACGCTATAGGGTGAGCATTGCCATGAGAAGTAAAGTGAATATGTGCTGGCAGAACAATGGCTTCAAATAATCTCAAAGGGGTGTTCAGTGAGAGTTTTAGCAATCGTAGTCCATCACTCTTAAAACATCCAAATGAGATGCAGTGCGCACCTTATAAAAATTGCTGTAACCTTCACCGTCAACGACTCACAAGGAGTTCAGTCGGTACAGCATCTTTCAAGGGATCGTAGCCTAGCTGCTGAGAGATTCGGTTTCTGGCTAAAAGGCGGTACTCCCAAAAATGCTCCCCAGCGGCACATAGAACCAAATACACATTAAGAACTTTGGGTTTTTTCAGCAGAATTGTCCAGAACTGTTGCCAGAACTGTCCTCGGATTTCAGGTCGCCGTAACCCCTGATGCCAGATTAATTGGAACAGGAGCCGCATCCCTTTCCCGGGGGAAAATCGCATCGCCTGCTTGCCTTTTTCCAGTAAATGAAGTCCGAGGCACTGCTGAAAACACCGTCGCAGGTAGTTGGTCGGTTCGTACATTGTCCAAAAGGCTTCTGTATACTCTCTTGCAATTTCAGCGATTGGACGGGTGGGAATGAAATTCATCAAACTGTTTTGATCGCCCAATTCCAGGGCCCCAATCCCCTCAACCAATCGTTGCTCTTGTTGCAGGCGGTTCCAGAGAGCGGTATTGGGCAATGCCTGGAGGATCCCCAGCATCGGTTGGGGAATGCTGGTTTGCTCTACAAATCCCTGAATCCGATCTCCTGCCCCAGTGCGCTCTCCATCAAAACCAAGAATAAAACCAGCATAGATTAACAAGCCAGCCTGGTTAATTTTGCGACAGGCTTCAACCAGGGGATGGCGGGTATTTTGCAGTTTATGGGTGACTTGCAAGCTGTCCTGGTCAGGGGTTTCAATTCCCAGGAAAACTGCGTAAAAACCTGCTTCCCCCATCAATTGCAGCAATTCATCATCCTCGGCTAAATTCACCGATGCTTCTGTCATAAAGGTGAATGGGTAATGATGTTGCTTCATCCAGGGAATCAGTTCTCTCAGGAAGCGTTTGACATTACGCTGATTACCAATAAAGTTATCATCAACAATAAAAAGCGACCCGCGCCAGCCTAAATCATAGATAGCTTGCAACTCTGCCAGAGCCTGATGGGGATCCTTAGTGCGTGGCTTACGACCGTAGAGGTTGATGATGTCACAGAATTCACAGTTGAAAGGGCACCCCCGAGAAAACTGGATCGCCATCATAAAGTAAGCATTTTGCTGAAGCAGGTCAAAGCGAGGAATGGGGCTTAAGGTGACATCTGGTTTCTCACAGGAGCGAAAGATCCCCTCTGGTTGCCCCTGGGAAACGGCATCTAGAAATTGGGGTACTGTTATTTCTCCCTCGTCTAAAATCAGGTAGTGTGCGCCAGCATCAAGGGCAACCTGGGGAACGGAAGTGGGGTAAGGTCCTCCCACGGCTACTTTTTTGCCCAACTGCACTGCTTTCTTAATCAGCGTACAAAAATCTGACTTCTGTACCATCATGGCAGAAAGAATCACCAGGTCACACCACTGCCAATCAGCTTCTGTTTCCAGGTTGACATTGCGATCGCAAAATCGAATTTCCCAGTCCTGGGGTAGCAGAGCCGCAACCGTAATAATACCAAGGGGTGGAATGACCGCCTTCAGCCCAGCCATTTCCATCACCCGATCATAGGACCAAAAGGACTGCGGAAACTGGGGATAAAGTAGCAGGACTTTCATAAATCCTCCCTGAATAATATTGGTTGATTCTTTAAAGACGATGCAAGGTGGGACTTGGCTAAGCTTGCTAATGGCTGGTTGAACCTAGTCTAGATTCTTGCCAAAATCGACAATTTGAAAGTAGTCGCCCATTATTTCAATCATCAGGACTGCAATTTGATCGTGTTTTGGGTATAAGCCACTATTGACAAAGAATAATAGGTTTTGCTAGCAATATCCACGATTTTGTGGTAATGTTAAGAGACTATCGCAATTCTTAAAAAAACAAGATTTTGCGGTATAGAGTTTCTGTTGATACCAATTTTTATCTGTGCTTGCGTAAACCCTGAGCTTTTTTAGTCTCTTTTAGCAAAGGAGATGGTGACGGTTAAAGATTAGGTGATATGCATTTGCGCAGAAGGTTGTTATTTCCTGGAAATGAACAGTCGTAAGCCTGCTAATCAACCCTCAACATAAATAGCCATTTAATCGCTGGCACACCCAGGCAGGTAGCGTTGGAAACTTGATTCCCTAGTAAGGTTAGGTGGCAATTGAAGATTCAAGCATTAGAGATTCAGATTGGCGATCGCATTGTTGCCTATTGCAATAGCAAAATGCAAATTTGCACCGTGAAAAACGTTGTGGATCCTGGGCACGGCATTGTGACTTTTTCAGTTTCTACATCAGAGCATTCACGAAATTCACTTTCACGAATAGTCCGGTTTGATCGAAATGCTCTGATCGAACTTCACAGCTAGAAAAATCGCGCCTACACCGAGAAGATTTTGCAGGTACGAAATTATCAGTGACCTGGTCCAATGGTTTACCTTGCGTGGCTTAGATCGTAGATATGATCTCTAACCACTACTGGATCACTAATAGGTTGCTCCAACAAGCAGCCTCTATTTAAGGAGTAGCCATGTCAAAAGAGAGAAAAGGTAATAAAGAATCTAAAAAGCCAAAGACGAAATCTGATGAAAGCAAGAAGTCAAAGAAAGATCCTAAAAGATTTGATGGACTAGGCGGTCAGTAACTTAACCATTAGAAAAACGAGAGGTTTTGCGAGAGGTAATTCCCTTGAATTCTTCCCTCGCAATCCAGATAGAATCGCGATAATCGGCAAAGTTTACTTTACCAAGACGAAGATTTCTACATAACTTAAGGCAAAATATGCAAAGGTTAGACAGACAAATAGGTACACTTCATAGTTATAAAAATGGCTATTACTTAGAAGTAGAAGGACTAAAATACCGGGTCTTAGAATTTGATTACCACAAAGTGAACGAGGGCGACAAAAACGGTTCAGCTCAATTATTTAATTACAAAGATAGCGTTAATGGTTTCGATGGGTATGTTCACATGGGTAGTTTCAGAACTGAAAGTGAACACAAAAATCCATGAGTACTATTTCTAACCTCAATTAATATCAAGGAGGCAACTGGTGTAAATTGCCTCCCTGATATTAATATTTTAGATTGTCGGAGGATAACCCAATATCGCATGAATACGCTATTAGCTTGGTAAGCTCATGCTCCAGGCTTTACCCAGCCCACATTCGATTCTAACCACCTATTCAAACCTATCCGAAAAGCCCTAACTGACAAAGCCCTGTACTCAATCAAGCAAGTTTTCGTGTAGATTTTTATCATGATCCGTAGCAACTCATAAAGCAAGTGCTATTCGCTTAAGCAGTAATTTCCTTCAAAGAGTCAGGATCGACATAGTGGCAAGTTGTATTGTCAAGGCAAATTAATGCCCAGCCAGCCTGGTCGATTTTGATTAATCGGTAGGAAGCATCCTGAACAAAACTTCCTTTATGATTACGTGTCCCGTAATCAACTTCCAAGTTATAGGTTTCTCTGGTAATCATTTCTGGTTCCTCTTTATTAAAGCCAGCAAAAACAAACACAAATCACTGATTCGAATTAATTATTTTGGTTTTTGCTTAATCCAAGCTTATCGTTAAAAATACAAATCATTTATTAAGTTAATTGAATAATCTATTCTTTAGTATTTACAGTTATATCTAGCTAGTGAAAGCAGGGATGATCGCTTTTTGTAGTGGAAGAAACGAATGGTAGCTTGATGTGTTCTTCTTTAGAGTGACCAGTGCATAGAAATCTGCCAACCTACTTAAGCAGTTCAGGAGTACTCAATGGGGCGAGAATCCTCGCGCCACTTTGAATGTATATCTACCCTCGAAAAATAGGGATTCTTATTGAGAATTGGTCAGTATAGCTTGGACAATTTTCGCAATAAGGCAATCAGGAGATTTCCGATAAAGACTATACCCAAGCCAGCGTAGGATGGGCAAAGCGTGCGTGACCATTGCCAAGTGTTGAAACGGATGGGTGGTTTCTTTCCTGGAAAACGCCTTAATCGAGGTGTCTTTTAAATTATCTCCTCCCCCAGTTCACATATTCAAAACTGACAAAACCCTAGAGTAGAGACACCATTGCAGGGGTCTGCAACAGAGGCTTACCTTCATAATGTTGAGGAATTTCTGCATCTATTAACTTTAGAATGGTGGGCGCTAAATCGAGAGAATGTCCATGGGGGAGGTTCGTGCCCGGTTCAATTCCTGGTCCCTGGACTGCAAGAAATCCATCCGCACGATGGCTACCTGTCCGGGTATAGGGAACAGGACCAATCCGCCCAACATCAGAACTCTCTACAGTATCCGTAACGCATTCTTCTTGCCAGGTAACAACAATATCGGCATCTGGCAGTTTGGGGTCTTGATCCGCCGCAGACTGGCGCGTCCTCAAAATTCCCTTCACCATTGGCTGACCTGTGCGGGCATCTCGGAGCCGATAAAGCTTTTCAATGATTTCATCACAGACGGAATTGTACTCGGAGGGAGCAACGATGCCACTGGGTTCTCTGCCCTGCAAGTTAATCCGGATATAGCCCTCAGAGAAAGTAGGAATGGCAAAAGCTTTCATCTGGGACCACAGATGTTTGTACCAGACGGCGGGTTGAAAACACTGGGGTTGTCGTTGATGGAACAGCTTAAAGGGAGACATGGGACCCGGTTCTTGAGAAGCTCCCAGCAAAGGTTCAAGCCGGTCAAAGTATCTACCAGGGAGGTTCTGCCGTAGGAAAGACTTAAGTGGGTTCGACTCGTACTTTGTATTCCATAAAGCGCTAGCCCACCCCTCTTCTCTCGGATGCTTGCCGGTGATTGGAGGCTTGAGCGGACCACCAATTTTGCCCGGTGCCAATCCCATTTTCCCTGGGAAATTCCACCGGAAAAGGAATTCTGGCAGGAAGATCATGCTAGGGATATCCATGATGTTTGCCCCCATCCCATGCGCAGAGAAGAGCACAACCTGGGCATCGTCTGGTGCTTTTTCCAGGATACGGGCGATCGCCCGGTCTATCGCTTCAAACACCTCCAGCATCATATCGCCGGAGTACTGAGCGCCCATTTGCTTGTACAAAGGGTGATCCGAGGGGTGCATCATGTGCCAGCAATAATGCCCCACAACATGGGCCTCACCAAACACAGTCAAAAATAGATCCCACGGTTCCCGCTCCAAAAGATCGCGGCAAATTTCAGCCCGACGGGCAATTCCAGTCTCCATCCCCTTCTGGAGACGTTGCAGATCCGGCAAGTCCAGAATATTTGCTTCATCATTCCGCAGGAGGGGATGTTCCCCATGACGAGCTACGAGTTCCTGAAATAGTTCCTGAGGCGAGGAAGCGCTGGGAGTTTGAGGTGAATGTGCCCCCCAGGCAGAAATCTGAACTCCATTGATGTCTTCTAATACGGGAGCCTGAGGCACATCGACCACGGCAACCCGCCGTTTTTTACCCAGAGCGTAGAACGGGCGGTACTCGCCAAACTTGTAGGACTCAATTTCCTCTACTGAATAGTTATGCCCATGATATTTAATGGGCGACCAGTAACCTGTGGTATTGGGGGAGCAACCAGTCAAAAATGTGGTCCAGGGAGTTTCTGCCCGGTAGAAGTCGAAGGTCTTCAAACGCCCGTAAGCACCGCTTTCCTTCAATCGACGTATGGTTTTCAGATGTCCCTGAGCCATCCATTTTTCAAGCAATGCCGGGTCACCAGCATCGAGTCCAATTGCGATTACAGGTTTAGTCATTTCCCTGATCCTAATTCTTAGAAATGATGTTGGAGATTTTTCAAAATTTTTGAATTCTTAAGTGAGGTCTTTCCAGCTTTTAGCCAGTGCAACCAATACTCAACCAAAAAGTTCTTGTGAGTCCTTTAAGAAAAACTCACTTTAACTTCCGTTGATTTTCTGGTGTGCAGTAACTTGATGGAGTGTAACCCACCTACGATTTGTACTCAGTTCCAAGTTTCTACTGCCCAAAACATTCATTCTGTTCAGTTTTTTGCTTTCCACTAAGGGAGAACACAGAACGCTTATGTAAGGAGAAGCATAGCTTTCCCGTAAATCCCGCAACATAAAGTTGTCTTAAAGAATAGATTATACAGGTAAAGATTTAGTAAAGTAATTGCTCTACGCAGTGAAAATTAGGGTGTAATTCTTTTTCTAAAGCTCTTAGAAATGAATGTTTGTTGCCAGAGCGTTTACGCTTAACTTTTTGCAGTTGGAAAGTAGCAATGGTAACGTTGGGGAACCATTTGCTGCACCCCCTGCTATTAATTTGATTGAACAGTGTAAATCGGTAGTGCTTTAGAGGCGATCGCCCCGGCGCTTTGGTCAAGGGTTTGCACCTGATCGAAAATAAGTCCAAAAAACAGGTTCCGACTTCGATTGAGCAAAAAGAGCGATCGAAGCCGAAACCTGAAATTAAGAAGTGTTTTACAAAAGATCCCTGAGTTTCTAGTACCCTCTTATCGCACAGGCAAGCACTTTCCAGGAGTCAAAAGAAACCAGATTATTTTTTATGGACAGAAAAGCATGTTTTCGGGCAGTTTGAATATGTCCAGAAACTAAAGATTGCCAAGCCCAAACTTGATGAATCTGACTTAAGGTTGGATCGCTTTCATGATTAATGACATCATTCAAAAACGGAATTTGAAAGTCGAGTGATCTACGTCCGTAAGCTTCTTTGAGTGCTTGAAAGCAAGACTTCAACTGTTCGACTCGTTTAGTATGTCCAATACTGTTTATATGCATTCGATATTTGAGAAGGATATGGGGTAGATTGGCAACTTTACCCACTTCAGCTAGACGCAGAAACAGATCAAAATCCTCGGCATACTTCATTTCTTGACGGTAACCGCCAACTTTTTGTAAAACATCCCGACGAAGCATACTAGCAGGATGGCAGATTGCTCCGCCTCTACCCTCCATATGGGCAGCATCAATCGCTTCATGCTCCGTTAGTGTAGCGAAGGGACAGATAGGTAAGCCCTCTGGATCAATCAGTAAAACCTTTGAGCCAACGACTACATAGTCAGGATGGGTTTCCAAAAACTCAACTTGCTTTGAAAATCTCTCTGGAAGAGCAATATCATCGGCATCCATGCGTGCGATATACCGTCCAGTGGAACACGCAATTCCCTCATTCAGGGTGGCAATCAGACCCTTATTCTCACGGCTAATGATTTTAACTCGTGTATCCCTTTGCTGGTAATGCTTCAATACCTGCGCCGAGCGATCGGTTGAACCATCGTCCAAAATAATCAATTCAAAGTTGTCAAAGGTTTGAGCCAGAATACTTTCTACCGCTTCTCCGACGTATGCCTCGGCGTTATAAACCGGCATCACAACTGATACAACTGGCTGACCCATCCTGATTACCTCCTAACCTCCAACAAACATATTAACTAAGTACAGACCACCCAAAATAACACCTGCTGAGGAAAGCATCCCTACCGCATCTAGCCAGGGAATCCAGAGGGAATACTTTTTATGGACAGCCGCCAGGAACGGGTAAAACACCAGATAGTGGATGGCAATCCCGCAGATTACCCCAGGGGTGCCATATAGTAATCCACCTATCACCATTGCCCCAAATAGGGCAATTGATCGAACTATCATTAGATATAACGGGGTAAATGAGTCACCAAAGGCAAGGAAAACTGGGCCAATGACTGAAACTACGGGTACAACCAGCCCAGCAGCCAGAATCTGAAACATCCAACCGGCATTGTGGTATCTGGAATCAAACAGCCAGTCAATAATCAAGGTGCCAAAAATGGCGGAGATCCAGATGGGAGGAAGTAGTGCTGCCATCATGGCAATCCGTAGCTTCTTAACTTTCTGCCGCAGTTCTTCAATGGGAAGATGCTTGAGTTTGGAGTAAACCGGGAGCAATACGGCTTGATTCATTTGGCTATGAACCTCTAGAATCACCCCTGATAACAGCACAGCCAGGGAATAAATTCCTAGTTCTTCGATAGTTAAAAATCTTCCTAATACTAGCCTGTCTGCATATTGCAGAAAAAAGGCTAACACAGTGCTAAGGAAAATCCAGCGCCCAAACTTAGTTAAAGACTGAACGGTTTTCCAATCCCAGGTGAATCGATGGCGAATTCCTGGCAGCCATCTGTAGCTGAGAAACATTTTGACCAGTCCCCCAAACATGCTGCCAGCCACCAATCCCCAAACGTTTGGGTAGCGCAACACCCAATGGAGGACGACGACCAGAGATGCAGCTTGGGAAATCAATTCAATCAGGGTCAGGCGACCGAGGGCAAGGTGGCGATTAGAGGTAAAGAGGGTAGTTGAGTTAAAGCCAGAAATGACTGCGCTAAACCCAGAGACTATAATTAGTGCAAATAGCTCGGGTTGCCTATAAAACTGAGCAAAGGGCCACGCTGCCATGCAGGCAACCAGCCAGAGCGCCACGCCCCTGATTACTTGAATTGTCCAGACGGTGTTGAGAAATTCTGGTTCATCTCCCCGATCATTTTGAATGATACTGGGACCAATCCCCACATCTGAGAACAGTTCAAGTCCGATCAGAAAGGTATTGACTAATGCCATCAGCCCAAAAATTTCTGGAGCCAGCAGACGAGTTAAGATTAGCTGGCTGCCAAAACTGAGGATTTTACTTGCCCCATAGCCCGCGAAGGTCCACAAAGCTCCACGGAGGGCAAGACGTTTGAGGGATGATGTAACGTTGGCAGCAGACATAGGTTATGTTCCTGGCAATTGTTTGAACTGTTGTTTTTCAGGGGGGGCTTGGGACTTACCTGTTTGGGCAGTACAAGCTTTGGCAGCACCTATCTTTGGCAATGTAAGCAGCAGTATACAGGAGCTTTGAAACGTGGTAGTTCGTGAAGAAGCTCTTGCAGTATTCCCACAGAAAGGGAAATTTTTTCTCTGAATTGCCTGGTAAAAAACTGGGTTCAAGGTCCTCCTTGAAGGGGGAATTCAAGGGAACTAAGCACTTTGGTAGCAACAGTAGGGATCTTTTCTCAGAATCCAAAGTAGGATCGCTATCTTCAGTGACTTAACCTTGACGCTGCATACCGTTCAAATTGATATCCTTGCTCTTTAATATAGAGTGCCCAAATGAGTAGTGAGTATCGCCGTATCCAGGAAATTAGCTCCTGAAAAAGGATAGAACTGGCTCCCAGAGGGAGATTAGCAACACCAATCTACACACTCTATGCTAGTTGCCTCGCTGCTCCCCGTCCGTAAAGGTATGGTAAGTGAGACTGACGGATTATGAAAAAATTGAAAAGATGGAGGATTAGCACATCTTCAGATCTTGCACCACTGGCAACACCCGCCCAGAATTTGAATTCTGGGCGGATAGCTAAAGTCCGTTTCAATGGGCTAAAACACTCAAGCAACAGACTTTCAACCCATTGCAATGGGTTTGAGTTGTTAGCCCCGACTTGATTCGAGGGCGGGTTATTGAGAAAGGTGCAAAATCTCAGACTTAGCTGACATTAAACTTAGCTGACATTAATATAGTCTCTGGGGCTTCCAGGGCTGACTGGCGTTTTGCATGAATGCTTTTCATGTGTTTCTTGACCGTGTTGTGACTGATGTATAGCTCAGAAGCAATGTCTTTATAGCTGTAGTTGGCACGATAGCGAAGCCAAACTTCTGCTTCACGGGGGGTTAAGCCGTAGCGATGTCCCTCAGCGATCGCGGTGCTGTGGATGGATTGCAGCCGATCTTCCAGGGTGACTAACACACAAGGGCTTTGCATGGCATCCAGATTTAACCACTGTGCCCGTAATCGGTAGGAGGCGGATTCTGCGTTGATTTCATCCTCAACGGTGACGGTCTGGTTTGGGTATAGGGTGAGGTTCTCAATCAGACGTTTACAGGTATTCCAGATCTCCTGGGGCACGCGATCGGGTTGAGGGATGCCTCTCGATAGCTGGTGGCAAATGCGTCGGGCGCAATCATTGGCGTGAATCCACTCACCCTGATCACTCAGGATCAGGATACCGTCTATCAACCCTTCGAGGATGGCTTGAAGTAAGGTGGATTGTTTGAGATTTGGAAAAGAGGTGTCCATAAGGAGTTCACTTGGGGGCTAAATGAACAGAGGAGTAGGCTGGGGGGCAAGGGGGTAGGTGTTAGGTGTTAGGTGTTAGGTGTTAGGGATGTGCCCCAAAATAAAGTACCCGCTAGACAAGCTGCTCCACGATGGATTCCCGCCTGCGCGGGAATGACGTTGGGACTTTATTAATTTGCGAGTCCCTTAGATGTCAGGTGTCAGGAATGGTAGCGAGATTTATGCCAGGCTCTACTAGGGTTTGAAGAAGGTGAGTATAGATTCGTCAGGGATTTAAGCTTCTCCGGAGAATTTAGGGTTACAGTTTTGTGACTTTTTGTTTGTTTCGCATTCATCTAAAGGCATCGACTGTCTGGCACTCGTCTGAAAACCGCTGTAAGCTGAGTTTTACTAATGCAGTTTGTTGAAGATATTGAGGCTAAGCCTGTGGTAATCACCTTGACGCAGCGGTTGGTCAATGATTCAGAGGTGGCAACGAGTCTAACCCTGTTGTTGACGGCGGAGGAGCGGACGCGATCGCGCCATCGCTTTGAGACCACAACGGGTCAGCCAGTCTATCTTCAGTTACCCAGGGGCACCGTTTTACGAGATGGTGATCTGCTGCAAGCGGATGGGGATGAGGTGATTCGAGTCGTTGCTAAACCGGAACCTGTACTGACTGTGACAGCCGATACGCCGTTGGAGTTGCTGAAGGCTGCCTATCATTTGGGGAATCGTCATGTGCCGCTGGAGATTACGCCCGATTACTTGCGGCTATCGCCCGATCCGGTGTTGTGGGATATGTTGGAGCATCGGGGGTTACAGGTTGTAGAGGAAACCCAACCGTTTCAGCCGGAGGTTGGGGCTTATGGGCATGGGCACTCGTAAAGGATGAAGGATGAGGGATGAAGCCTGTGCTGAGTGAAGTCGAAGAGGGAAGGGTACTGAGGTAGTGTTGCTACGGTTGTTGCAGTTGGTGAGTCCGGGGTTGCCGGTGGGGGCTTACAGTTACTCGGAGGGGCTGGAGTTTCTGGTTTACGGTGGAAAAATTCAGGATCAGGATAGTCTGGAGCAGTGGTTAGTTCAGGAATTGCGCTATGGGGCAGCGAGGTTGGATGCGGCGGTGATGGTACGCAGTTACCGATCGCTGGAGTTGGGGGATTTTGAGGCAGTTTGTGGGTGGAATCGCTGGTTATCTGCGGCGCGAGAAACGGAGGAGTTGCGATCGCAGAGTTGGCAGATGGGGCGATCGCTGCTGCGGTTATTTCAAGATTTGCAGCCAACGGCAATGGATGGACAGAAGTTTGAGTTGTTAAAAGGGGAAGGGTGTAATTTTGCGATCGCGTTTGGGGTGGTGGCGGCTGAGTGGCAGATTGATCTGCGATCGGCGATTTTGGGTTACTTGCACAGTTGGGTGACGAATCTGGTGGGTGCGGGGATCAAACTGATCCCGTTAGGACAAACGGCTGGTCAGAAACTGATTTTGAGCCTCAACCTGGAGCTAGAGCGCGCTACTGAGGAAATTTTGAGTTTATCGGATGATGAGTTGAGTAGCTGTGGCTGGGGGCTAACGCTGGCGAGTATGGCGCATGAGACGCAGTACAGTCGGCTGTTCAGGAGTTAGTTAGGGATACAGCCAATTCTTGTTTAAGAAAGGGACAACGGTTAGCCATTTCATAAAGAGTTCTGTGAATTTTTCTATACCGCTCAGTATTTCTACCTGAGCGCTAAGAATACGCTTGAACATTTTAGGGTAGAGCTTCTGATCTCAGACCAGGATGGCATTAATTAATGAAATGGATGACTGGAATTCTGCTAGGTTTTGCGTTGGCGGTTAGCTTTACTCTTTGCCTTCACCCACAAGCTACGTTTGCTCAGAGAAATTGCGATCGCTCCTATCCCAGCGTTTGTATTCCGTCCCCTCCTCCTGACCTGGATTGTAAGGACATTCCTTACAAAAATTTTAGAGTCCTACAACCTGATCCTCACAGATTTGACGGAGATAAGGACGGTATCGGTTGTGAGTCTAAGAAATGACAGGTATGGCTTGTGCCCTACGACTTTTCATGTAAAGCAAGTGTTAATTGTTGTTGTTTAACCTGCTGAACCATTGAAAACAGGGATTAGGATAGCTTTACCAAGAGAATTTAAGCTTAGAGCTAAGTTTAGTTATGTAATCAGGGAATTCTACAGGTACATCGCAACACAGAAACGAAAGATGTATTGTCCAACGTGTTCTGTTCCTATTCCTGATTAAGAAGGATTTAAGCTATATGCTGGTTCCAATAGAGCAATCCAGTGAAGTATTTCAAATAGACGGATTGGGTTTTGCGATTTTTATAAAACTTGTTGAAGCTCGTGTGTTTCATGACATTGAGAACACAGAGAAGTTATTGAAGACAGAATACGAGAATTTAACAAAATTAGAACACAATCGAGATGCCTTTTTGAGAGGTGTTCGTCAAGAAATGCTTGCAGAGCGTATCTCAGACCTAGCACAAGCTATTCGAGATAAGAGAGTATGGATTGAGGATTGGCGTGATAAAGCTTGGCAGCAAATAAACGAAATTCCGGGTAGTAATATTACCAATTTACAGACAAAAACGTGGAGTGATTTGGAAGAAGAGTTTCGCAGAAATGTCTCATTAAAACTTAAGCGATTTCTGATATTGCAAGAGGCAGTTCTTGCCCCAGTTTATACAGGTATTGCAGGTTATCAAAGCAATCTTACGGAAGTAGATATTTATGACGATTGTGAAAGAATCGGTCGTATTTTTGGTTTTGAACGAGAAATTGGTCGTTCAATTCTAGCTAATACCGATGAATTTGTGAAAAGTGTTACCGGGTATTGGTCTCGAATTGTTAAATGGACTATTGGTGGAACATTAGTTGCTTTGCTCACGGCGGGACTTGCTGCTCCTGCAATTGCAACTACTGTAGGAGGGCTTATGGGGCTTTCTGGTGCTGCTGCAACTTCTGCTGGTTTAGCCTTCTTCGGGGGTGGTGCTATTGCTGCTGGTGGATTTGGTATGGCAGGAGGTTTTGCAGTACTTGTTGGGGGTGGAGGATTGCTAGGTGCTGTAACAAGTTCTAGTGCTGCAAAATTTATTCAAGATATTCCGACAGAAGTGTTTATTATATCCTCAGCCAAGGTAGTTAATTATATTAAATTTCTTAGCAATTCAATTAGCTATCTTAGGGACTCAAATGATGAGAATTCACATGGTTTAGCTAATGATATGCAACACACACGGCAGAAAGTTTTGAATGAATTTATAAAGTTAAAACATAGTTTTGAATGTTCTCTAATTGAG